>JARLIR010000012.1 GCA_031291635.1 Rhizomicrobium sp.
GTGGCGCTGTTCATGCCCATTCTGGTCTCGCACGGGCTGGGCAATTTGCGCCGGCAAACCCTGCTGGCTTGGACCATCGCGGCAGCGGTGATCGTGGCCGGGCTGGCCTTTTACGATGTCTGGCGGACCTGGCCAGGGGCGGCTGGTTTGGTGCCGTCGCCGCGCACGCTGGCCATCTGCGCCGTCTTTGTTTTTGTCGCCCATGCCTTGGTGGCGTGCAGCGATGCCGATCGCAGAATCGTGGCGCGCTATCCCACTTTGTTCGATTTGGCCTGGAAGCTGGGGGTGCAGCTCGCCATCGTGTTGTGCTTTCTGGTGTCGTTCTGGATCATGGCGCGGCTGGGCATTGCGTTGTTCGATATGATCGGGTTGAAAGGCTTTGGCCGCGTCATCCTGCATCCCTCCGTGGCGATTCCGCTGACCACGGTTGCCGCTGCAGCCGCCTTACAAGCCACCGATACCAGTGACGATCTGGTGCGCAGTGTGCGCAGCCTGGCGCTGAGTCTGCTGAGCTGGCTACTGCCGGTGATCACGACCATTGCTTTGGTCTTCTTGGTCAGTCTGGTGGTGACCGGCTTGCAGCCCTTATGGGCGACGCGGAACGCCGCGCTGCTGTTGATCGCGGCCGCTGCCGTGATGGTGATCTATATCAATGCCGCTTATCAGGATGGCGACCCTAGCCGCCGCTTGCCCCATATTTTGCACGTGGCTGGAACGCTGGCGGCGGGGCTCTTGATTTTTCTGGTCTGGATTGCCGCTTATGCGGTTTGGCTACGCGTCACCCAGTATGGCTGGACCGAAGACCGCATCATTTGCGCCGCCGCGGTGCTGGTGGCAGGGATGTTCGCCATCGGTTATCTGATCGCTGCGGTGCTACCGGGGCCCTGGCTGAAATTCATCGAGCGCTGGAACGTCTATGGCACCTTCTTTTTCCTCATCGTGCTGTTTGTGCTGTGCACGCCGCTGGGCGATCCCATGCGGATTTCGGTGGCCAATCAGCTGTGGCGCTTGAAGACCGGCGCAGTGACGGCGAAGAATTTCGATTATGATTATCTCGCGTGGCGCGGCGGGCGTTTTGGGCGCGATGCGCTAACGGCGCTGAAGACGTCGCACAACCCAACCATCGCTGCGGCAGCGCTGCGAACCGACAATATACGCCTTGTCGCGCCGGATGTGGCGAAGTCTGTTACGGCCCAAACACTCGCGGCGGCGATCACGATGCATCCGGAAGGTCATTCCTTGCCGCAATCGTTCCTCACGCAGAATTGGAACAAAATGGAAGCGTGGGAAAAAGGGAACTTGCCCTATTGCTCGACTGCCCCCTCTGGCCGTTGCGACGCGGTGGAAGTTGATTTGGACGGGGATGGCATGGGCGAGTTACTCATCATCTCGACCTTTCAGTATAAGGGCGCTCCACAGGAGTGGCGTGCCGATGTCTTCCGAATGGATCGTACGTGGCACGCCGTCGCGTATATAACGTCTCGTTGCAGCTTGGCGGAGCGCGACGACCTCTTGGCTGGAAAATTCAAATTGATCGGGCCGGCCTACCGCAGTCTCGAAATGGGGCAGGAGGTGATCCACGTGATGCCCCGTATGACCTGGGACAACCATTGCATGCCGAGCATTTTCTCGGTTGACTGAAGGAGCTCGATAAGCGCTCAGCGGCAATCACCGTAAAAGGTCATGACGCGGCTTTTGTAGTCGAGCAGCATTTTCAGCTTCAGCGCGGCGAACAGCTTGTTGCCGATATTGGCAGCGCGCGCGTCGGAGCCTTGCGTTTTGCGCACCGTCACCACTTGCCCGGCAGGTAGCTTGAAGGGACCAAAGCCGACCGGAACATTGAGCGCGTAGGTCTTGGCGGTCGAGGTGCCGCGCGCGCCGGTGAAGCTGGTTTCGCCCTTCTCTACCAGGGCTTCTTTCACGCCGGGCAGAGCAAGTGCGGCTTGATAAAGCGCGATGCCGCCATTGGAGCCGGTATCGAGGCTGATCGCGGCGCTAGCGCTACCGAACCGAAAATCGGGCAAACGTGGAATGCTGTCGTCGCCAAAAGAGCGAAGCGGCACGCTGTGACGCAAGCGGCACGTGCGAACCATCGCCCAAGCTTGTATGGGGTGATCGACCAGCACGAGTTGCTGTTTGGGGTAATCGATCAAGATGATTTTGTCGGCGAGAAAGCTGTAGCCGATGACGCCATCGAGATGTTTGCCGTATTGCGCCGACAGCCCTGCCATATCAGTGGCGAGCGTTGGAAAGGCCGCGAAGACATGGCCGCCAAGGGCCAGCCCTTCCTGCATCGCCGGATAGACTTGTGCCGATTGGGCGTCGCCTTCACCGGAGGCTTCACCACCGGCGCCATGATCGACGGCCAGGTGCAGGGCCGCTGCGGTCTTCAGATCGATCACGGAAGGATCGACACCAGTGTCCAGGATCATGGTCAGCGGTGTACTGCCGACCTTGGCCGTCAGCTCGATGGCTGTGTGCGAAAAATCGAACGGCAATACCAAAGGTTCCGCAGCGGCGGAAGCGAACACGCCCAGCCAAGCCACCCGCATAACAATCCGCATCCCCGACCCCTTCGCAAATTCGACGCAGAATAGGGTGTGATGCGTTGGCGGCGCAACGGCCGCACCTGAACTGTCACCGGCCTTGGTGTAGGATGGTTCCGGGGTAAGGGGATTGCAAAGATGGAATCGCAGGGCACGCGGTTGTTTGTCGGCCGCTTGGTGGTGGGGCTGCTACAGGGTCTGGCGCTCTATCTGCTTTACTCTGCCTTTGATGCCAGGAGCTGGCCCGCGAATGACGGGCTGGTGTTTGCACCGCTGGTAATTGTGGCGCTATTCATTCCCCTTCTGCTCGCCCAAGCGCTTGGCAATGTTCGCGCGCTGACGCTCATCCTGTGGAGCCTCGCAGCGGCGGCGATTGTGGCTGGCTTTGCCGCCTACAACATCTGGCATGGCTGGCCGCTCGAATGGCAATGGCAGTCGAATTCCTATCTGCCGCGCGTGTTACCCTCTGTCGGGACTTTCTTTTTTTCGGCGGTGTTTCTTTTTATCGGCCAGGCCTTGGTGGTGGCGGGCGATAGCGACCACAAAATCGTCGCCCACTATCACACCGATTTTGATGTTGCTTGGAAGCAAGGCTTACAATTCGCACTGGCCTTTGTGTTCTTGGCGATTTTTTGGGCCTTGCTGTGGCTGGGTGCGGCCCTTTTCAAGCTGATCGCTCTCGATTTCCTGGAAAAGCTGATCGAGCATCGCTGGTTTGCCATTCCGGCAACGACGCTGGCCATCGCCGCGGCACTGCATATCACCGACGTGCGGGCCGTGCTGGTGCGCGGCGCCCGCTCGCTGGTGTTGGCACTGTTTTCCTGGCTGCTGTTGCTCATTGTTGTGATTGCAGCGGGTTTTCTGGCCAGCCTTTTCGGCACCGGGCTGGAACCGCTGTGGAAAACCCGCATGGCGACCGGGCTATTGCTGACAGCAGCGGCGGCGCTGATCATCCTCATCAATGCGGCCTATCAGGACGGCGATGCCGAGCGCAAACCGCTGCGGATTCTGCGCCTCGCCGGATCGTTGGGCGGGCTGATGCTGCTGCCCATCGAGGCATTGGCGGGATATGCGGTCTATTTGCGCATTGGCCAATATGGCTGGACGGCGGAGCGCATTGCGGCCGTGGCTTGTGTGACGGTCGCAGCCGCCTATGCCATTGGTTACGCCATAGCAGCGGTCTGGCCGAAGGATTGGTTCAAGCCGGTCGAGCGCTGGAATTTCGCCGTCTCGCTGCTTGTGCTGGCGGTGATCGCGGCCCTCTTCTCACCCCTGATCGATCCCTTGCGCATCGGTGTGGCCAGCCAATTGGCACGGCTGGAATCGGGTAAGATCACCCCGGAAAAATTCGATTTCTGGTATTTGCGCCATCAAGGCGGGCGTTTCGGCAAAGCGGCGTTAGAGAAACTGGCTCAATCGACCAATGTGAAAATCGCCACTGCCGCCAAGAACGCGCTGAGCAACAAATGGCCAACAGGCGCCTTCGCCGCGACGCCCATCTTGAGCCAATCGGACTTGGCCGCGCGCATCCACATGCATCCCGTCAGCGCAACCTTACCGCAGAGTTTTCTGACACAAGATTGGAGCGGCCTCCCAAATGACTGTCTTACCGGCGCGCTTCCGATCGGATGGGTCTGCGACGCTGTGCTCAAGGATGTCGAGGGAAGTGGTACGCCTAATGTGGTGCTGACCTATGGGGCCGAGGCGGCGACCTCCTGGCGGCAGATCACAGTTTATCGCCTGGAGGCAGGTCATTGGAGCGCGATAAGTCATTTTGACGGGCAGCTCTGCAAAGGCGAGTTGGAAAAATTGTTTGCAGGTGGCTTTCAAAGCGTGGTGCCTGTGCAGCGTGATCTGCAGCTCGGCGCGCGTCGTCTCACCATGGCCAGGGTGTCCGGGCCAGAGCAGACCTGCAAATAGCCCTGTTGGCCCTTGCGCAGCTTTGCGCTAAGGAGCGCCTATGTCTCTTGTCGCCCTGATCGATTATGGCTCCGGAAATCTGCGCTCGGCTGAAAAAGCCTTGGCGCGGGCAGCCCAGGAGCGCGGGTTGGACCGCGAAATCGTTGTCACGCCCGATCCCGCTATTGCCGCCAAAGCCGAGCGCATCGTACTGCCCGGCGTCGGAGCCTTTGCTGATTGCATGGGCGGGTTGACCCGTCTACCCGGCATGGTGGAAGCCTTGCGCGAAGCGGTGCTGGTGCGGCGGGTACCGTTTTTGGGCATCTGCGTCGGCATGCAGCTGACGGCCAGCGTCGGGCGCGAATTCGGCGACCATAAGGGCCTGAATTGGATCGGTGGCGAAGTGGTGCGCATGACCCCCTCCGATCCTGATCTCAAAATTCCCCATATGGGCTGGAACGATCTGCGCATCTTAAAGCCCCATCCGGTGTTTGCCGGGATTGAAACCGGGGCCCATGCCTATTTCGTCCATTCCTTCGTCTTCAAGCCCGCCGACCACAGCCATCTTCTGGCGACCACCGAATATGGCGGCGCCGTGCCTGCCGCCATTGGCCGGGACAATATCGTCGGCACCCAATTTCATCCTGAGAAGAGTCAGGCCACCGGCCTGACCTTGCTCGGCAATTTCCTAGGTTGGACGCCGTGATCCTGTTTCCCGCGATTGATCTGAAAGACGGCCGCTGCGTGCGGCTGCAGCGCGGTTTGATGGCATCGGCCACCGTCTTCAATGACGATCCCGCGGCGCAGGCAGCGGATTTTGCCCGGGCTGGCTTTCAGTGGCTGCATTGCGTCGATCTCAATGGCGCTTTTGAGGGTCAATCGGTCAACGCCGCGGCGGTCAAAGCCATTCGCGCTGCTATTGATCTGCCGATTGAGCTGGGCGGCGGCATTCGCGACATGAAGGCTATTGCGGCTTGGCTGGAGGCCGGGATTACGCGGGTGATCTTGGGCACTGTGGCCCTGACCAATCCCACTTTGGTCAAGGAAGCGGCGCGGGCCTTTCCGGGCCAGATCGTGGTTGGGGCTGACGCCAAGGGCGGTAAGATTGCTACGCAGGGTTGGGCCGAGACCTCGGAAGTAACGCCAGTCGAACTCGGCAAGCGCTTCGAAGATGCCGGGGTGGCGGCTGTGCTGTTCACCGATGTCGATCGCGACGGGCTGCTGAAAGGCGTCAATGTCGCCGCCACAGCGGCGTTGGCGCGTGCTCTCACCATTCCGGTGATCGCCTCGGGCGGCGTCGGCGGTATCCAGGATGTCGAAGACCTGCTGGCGGCAAACGAGCCCAATATTGAGGGCGTCGTCATCGGTCGTGCTCTTTACGATGGCCGCATCGATCCCACTGCAGCACTCAAACTGGTGAACACTGTTCGGGCGAAGCGGTCATAGGCGGAAAGAAGTATGTCCACAACCTCTATTGGCTTGTGGATGAATTGTTTACAGTCGGTTCTTCAGACGTAGGATGAGATCGTCGAGCTGTTCTAAGGTTTTGTAGAAGATCCTGACTTCACCACCTTTTTCTGGTTCATCTAGAATCTGAACTTTCAGCCCCAAGACGCTGGAAAGGCTTTGCTCCAGCTCTTTGATGTTGGGGTCTTCCACAGGTGCTTTGTGGGTGGATTTGGGTTTTTTGGCTGAACGCTGTTCGGCCTGCCGGACATTGAGCCCGCCTTCGACAATTTGTAGCGCTTTGGCTTCAGCATCGGGATCGCCGATCAGGGTGCGGGCGTGGCCCGCCGTCAGCTTGCCGTCTCGCACCAGGATACGAACCGCTTCCGGCAGCTTGAGCAGGCGCAGCGTATTGGCGACATGCGGGCGGCTTTTGCCCACGGCGGCAGCGAGCTGGTCCTGGGTGTAAGAAAAGCGATCACTCAACTCTTGATAGGCGCCCGCTTCTTCGATGGCATTGAGATCGGAACGCTGAACGTTTTCAATGATGGCGTATTCCAGCGCCTGGCCATCGTTTAATTCTTTAACGATAACAGGTACTTCGTGCAGCTTCGCAGCTTGGGCCGCGCGCCAACGCCGTTCGCCTGCGACGATCTCATAGGCATTGGCATCGCCCGCCACCGGTCGCACCAGGATCGGCTGCAGGATGCCTTTGTCCTTCACCGAGGCGATCAGATCACTCAAATCCTCTTCGACAAAGGTCTTGCGCGGCTGGAATTTGTTCGGGCGCAGAAAAGCCGTCGGCACCACCCGCGGCGCACGGGGGCCGGAGCGTGTGGGTTCTTCACCAATCAAGGCCGATAAGCCCCGGCCGAGCCCTCGCGGGCGCAATTCTTCTGCCAATTTGGTCTCCGTACTCATGCGGGTTAAGCGGCGACGCTTCTGCGGCCTAAGCCGCTACTCTAGCGCGTTCGCGCTGGATCAACTCACCCGCCAATTTGATATAGGCCTGACTGCCGGGGCATTTCAGATCATAGACCAGCGCCGGCAGACCATGGCTAGGCGCTTCGGAGATGCGCACATTGCGGGGAATGACGGTGTTGTAAACTTTGTCGCCCAAATGCGCCCGCACATCCGAGGCCACCTGATCCGACAGCTTGTTGCGCTTGTCGTACATGGTGAGGACAACCCCTTGGACTTCCAAGGTCGGATTCAACCCCTCACGCACCAAAGTGATGGTGTTGAGCAGCTGGGTGAGGCCTTCTAAAGCAAAAAACTCGCATTGCAGCGGCACCACCACCGCGTCAGCCGCCGCCATGGCGTTGACGGTCAGCAAGGTCAGTGAAGGCGGGCAATCGATCAGTGCGTAAGAGAAAGGAGAATTTCCCTCCGCCGCGTAGTCATCGATGGCGTCTTTCAGGCGGTAATTGCGCCGTTCCGCTCCGATCAGCTCGATCTCCGCACCGGAAAGATCGACGGTGGCGGGCAGGATCGACAATTTTGGGATGCGTGTGGGCTGGATCGCTTCTTTCAGCGTCGCCTGCCCCATCAGCACATCATAGATGGACAGTGTGCGCTCGGCCCTTGTGATGCCGAGCCCGGTGGAGGCATTGCCTTGCGGATCGATGTCGATGAGCAGCGTAGGGGCGCCAACCGCGGCCAAAGCCGTGCCCAGATTGATGGCGGTTGTGGTTTTTCCCACCCCGCCCTTCTGATTGGCAATCACCAGCACGCGTGGGCGCCGCTCAGCGCCGGTGGGAGTGTCGTTGTAAGGCATGTTGAAGATCCCGGATCTCCAAAATCACTCCAAGCGGGTGGGTCTTGCTGGGATGCTTCTGGATATTCATTTTCCAGTGCTTGACGGCCTCAGTCAACTCAAGCTCGAGCTTTTGCCCCTTCAAAAACAGGCAAATCGTCCTGGGGCCGACGAATTTGTGGGTTTGGGCCAAGAGTTGGTCCAAAGGCGCGAAAGCCCGGGCCGTAATTGCATAAAAAATCTGCGGCGGAGCCGCTTCGATGCGGTCAGTGCAGACCGTGACCGGTAGCGATAAGGCCTCGACCACCGCGGTGAGGAAGTCGGCTTTCTTCTTGGTGGCCTCGAACAGTGTCACCTTGAGGCGGTCGCGGCGCATGATGGCGAGAACCAGCCCTGGAAACCCCGCCCCACTGCCCAGATCAGCCAGAGTCTGGGCCTTTGCTGGAATTAGCGGCTCCAGCTGAGCCGAATCCAACATATGGCGATGCCAGACATCCGGCAGAGTGTTTTCCGACACAAGGTTATGCCGGCTGTTCCAGTCAGTCAGTATTTCGCTATAGGTCTGCAGCAGCGCCAATGTTTCACGTGAAACACCGGTAGCGGCGGCAAATTCTTCAGGACCGAAAGGGCCTGCGGTAGGTAGATCAGGCAGCGCGGGATTTGACATGAGCAAGCACCAGGGTGAGAGCGGCAGGGGTTACGCCATCGATCCGGGCCGCTTGCCCGATGGTAGCAGGACGAATGCTGGAAAGCTTCTGGCGCACCTCGGTGGAGAGGCCGTTGACGGCGGCATAGTCGAGCTCGGTGGGCAAGAGCAAGGCTTCATCACGACGGAAAGCCAAAATGTCGGCCTCCTGACGGCCCAAATAGCCGGAATACTGCGCGTCAGTCACCAATTGCTCGGCGATCGGCCCATGGAAGCGCCCCAATTCCGGCCAAACGGCCATCAAAGAGCGAAAATTGACTTCCGGCAGGCTGAGTAGCTCCAAGCCATTACGGCGCGTGCCGTCTAAGCGGACGGAGATGCCATGCTTCTGGGCTTGATTGGGGGTCAGACTGTGCTGCGCCAGAATTATGCGGGCCTCGTCCAGCTGCTGCATTTTGGCGGCGAAAGCGGTCCGGCGCTCCTCCCCCACGCAGCCAGCTTCGGCGAAATGCGGCGTCAGGCGCTGATCGGCGTTATCCGCTCGCAAGCTGAGGCGGTATTCGGCCCGCGACGTGAACATGCGATAGGGCTCGGTGATGCCTTTGGTGACCAGATCGTCGAGCATCACCCCGATATAGGCCGAGGCGCGGTCCAATATGACCGGCAAAGCGCCCGAAACGGTGCGCGCCGCGTTCAACCCCGCCATCAAACCCTGGGCGGCGGCCTCTTCATAACCGGTGGTGCCATTGATCTGGCCGGCGAAGTATAGCCCGGCGACCTTCTTGGTCTCCAGTGAGGGCAAAAGTTCCCGCGGATCGACATAATCATATTCGATGGCATAGCCAGGCCGCAGCACCTCGGTCTTTTCCAACCCCGGAATGGTCTTCAGGAAAGCCAGCTGCACATCGAGAGGCAGCGAGGTCGAGATCCCATTGGGATATACCGTATCGTCATCCAGCCCCTCGGGCTCCAGGAAGATCTGATGGCTGTCCCGCTGGGCGAAACGCACCACCTTGTCTTCGATAGACGGGCAATAACGCGGCCCCCTGCCCTCGATCTGACCGGAATACATCGGCGCCCGGTCGAGATTGGCCCGGATAATGGCGTGGGTGGCCTCCGTGGTGCGGGTAATATGGCACGCGATCTGTGCCCGGGTGATCTTCTCGGTCAGAAAGGAGAAGGGTTCCGGCGGCTGATCACCCAGCTGCTCTTCCAAGCTCTGCCAATCGATGGTTTTGCCATTGAGGCGCGCCGGGGTGCCCGTCTTGAGACGGCCCATGGCAAAGCCGAGGCGATGCAGAGTGTCAGACAGGCCGATAGAGGGCGGTTCCGCAGCCTCGCCCGTAAAGCCAAACTTACCGGCCACAGCCCGGCCCGCCGGAAAAGTCTGCTCACCACAATGGATCAGCCCTTTTAGGAAGGTGCCAGTGGTCAGCACCACAGCGCCTGCCCCAGGCCGCTCACCATCAGCGGTGAGCACGCCCACCACTTGGCCATTGCGGATGATAAGGTCTTCGGCGCCGCCTTCGCGGATATCGAGATTGGGGGTTTCGGCCAGCGCCGCTTGCATGGCGAGGCGGTAAAGCTTGCGGTCGGCTTGGGCGCGCGGCCCGCGTACGGCCGGACCCTTGCGGCGATTGAGAATGCGGAACTGAATCCCAGCCTCGTCAATCACCCGGCCCATCAGCCCGTCAGCGGCGTCGATCTCGCGCACCAGATGGCCCTTGCCCACACCGCCAATGGCCGGGTTGCAAGACATCTCGCCGAGCGTGGCTTTGCGGTGGGTGATCAGCAAGGTCTTGGCGCCGGTGCGCGCAGAAGCGGCCGCAGCCTCACAGCCCGCGTGCCCACCACCGATCACGATCACATCATAGCCACTCATAGGGGCTGATTAGGCGAGGCGGGGCCAAGGGGCAAGCCCGGAGAATCCTCGCAATGTTTCACGTGAAACAAGACGTCACTTCCCAATGCAAAAATCGCGGAAGATGACATCCAGCAGGTCTTCCACGTCAACCCGGCCGGTAATGCGGCCGAGGCTACGGACGGCAAGGCGGAGGTCTTCGGCGAAGAGTTCCAGGGCATCGACCGACCCTGCCCGCTCCAGCGCCGCCAAAGTCTCAACCAAAGCTTCGCGATGGCGGACGCGGGTCAGCACCGGCGCTTCGCTCATATCTTGCAGCTGGCTACGGGCTGCCTCGGTCAATGCCGCGATCAAAACCTCGACGCCTTCACCGGTTTTCAGCGACACTGCCAGGCCCTCGTGACCCTCTGCCCACGGCAAATCGGCCTTGTTCCACACAGATAAGACAGGTTTACTGCCTATGTTTTCGTTTAACTCCAACATATTGCCCTTATCAGACCCGTCGCGCAGAACAATCACCAGATCGGCAGCTTCGGCCCTTGCCAAGGCCCGGCGAACACCTTCTGCTTCGACGGCATCCGCGGACTGGCGAAGGCCAGCCGTATCGGCCACCACCACGGCATAGCCACCCAAGTTCAGCCGCACCTCTATAATGTCACGCGTGGTGCCCGCGGTTTCCGAAACGATAGCAACGTCACGCCCGGCCAGGGTATTGACCAACGACGACTTGCCGGCATTGGGCGGACCCACCACAGCAACGTAAAAACCCTCGCGCACCAGCTCCCCGCGGCGGGCATCGGCCAGATGTTTTTCGATTTCCTCAGCCACCGCACCGCCCATGCGATGGGCTTCGGCAATCACCTCTTGCGGCAACTCGTCGTCGCTAAAATCAATCGCCGCTTCGACCCAAGCCAAAGCTTTGGAAAGCTCCGAACGCCAGCGGTCATAGAGGGCGCTCAAGGCTCCGTCATATTGCCGCAGGGCTTGCAGCCTTTGGGCTTCGGTCTCGGCAGAGGTGAGATCGGCAATAGCCTCGGCTTGAGTCAAATCCAGCTTGCCGTTGAGCACGGCGCGGCGGGTGAACTCACCTGGTTCGGCCAATCGCACATCTGGGAAAGCCGACAACGCCGCCGTCACCGCCTCGACCACGGCGCGGCCACCGTGAACATAAAACTCGACCACATCCTCGCCGGTAAAACTGTCCGGGCCCGCAAACCACAGCACCAGCGCGCGATCGATCATCTCGCCGCCCATCGCAAAGAGGCCGCGCAACACGGCACGGCGCACTGGCGGCAAGTTGCGGCCCGTCAGACTGTTCAGGCAGATGCGTGCTGCCGGTCCCGAAACCCGAAGCACCGCCACCCCGGCCCGGCCAGCTCCGCTTGCCAAAGCAAAGATCGTATCGTCGCGCCGCATTGCTCGTTTCCCACGGTAACCAAGCTGTGAACAGACCCCCTCACGCGACCGCGTTCCGGCTTGTGAGCGCCGGATTCCCCGCGTAAAGGTTGGTCCAAATCAGTCCCTCCAACCATGCGCGCGCAGGCGCGCCATCGGAAGCAAAAGATGAGCACCAATCGCCTCGCCGAGGAAACGAGCCCCTACCTGCTTCTCCACAAGGACAATCCCGTCCACTGGTATCCCTGGGGGGCGGAAGCCTTTGCTGAGGCTGAAGCCACCGGCAAACCGATCCTGCTCTCGATCGGCTATACCGCGTGTCATTGGTGCCATGTGATGAACGAAGAAAGCTTCTCTGACGCCGAGACTGCGGCGCAGATGAATGAGGCTTTCATCAATGTGAAGGTCGACCGCGAAGAGCGTCCCGACCTCGATCAGATTTATCAGGCTGCGGCGCAGACGATGGGCTTTCAGGGCGGTTGGCCGCTCACCATCTTCCTCAATCCCAAAGCCGAGCCCTTCTTCGTCGGGGGCTTTTTCCCTAAGGAAGAACGCTTCGGCCAAGTGCCGTTCAAGCGCGTCTTGACGGACATCGCCGACAAATATCGCGACCAGGCTGATGCCGTGCGTAACGATGCCACCAATATCAGCCAAGCCGTGGGCTCGATCTGGGCGCGCGATCTGCGCGGTCCCTTCGATCCGCGCCTGCTCGATGTCTTGTCAGTGCATGTCGCCCAGCGCTTCGACATTTTTTATGGCGGCGCCACGGGCGCCCCGAAATTCCCCAACGCGCCGCTGCTCGAGACTTTGTGGCGCGCCTATCTGCGCACGGCTGCACCGCAATTCCCGCAGCTGATCCAGACCACACTCGACAATATGTGCCTGGCCGGCATTTACGATCACGTCGGTGGTGGCTTCCATCGCTATGCCGTCGACGAGCGCTGGCAGGTGCCGCATTTCGAGAAGATCCTCGCCGACAACGCGCTGATGATCCAAGTTCTGAGCTTGGTCGGTGTCCACAATCGCGTGCCGCTCTATCGCGCCCGGGTCGATGAGACTGTGGCTTGGGTGCTGCGCGACATGATGGTGGGTGATGCCTTCGCTTCCAGCCTCGACGCCGATGTCGATGGCGAAGAAGGCGCCTATTACCTGTGGAGCGCGACGGAAATCGACGCCACCTTGATGGGCACCTTCGCTCAGCGCTTCAAAGATGTTTATGCCATTCGCTCGGAAGGTCCGTTCAATGGCAAGAACATCGTCGCGCGCACGGGCGGCTTCCCGTACCCGCTGCCCGATGCCGACGAAGCTCTGCTCAAGCGTCAGCGCGAACTGTTGCTCGCCGCCCGCAAGCAGACTCGCAGCGCGCCGCTGCGCGATGACAAGGTACTGACCGACGCCAACGGTATGATGATCGCGGCCCTGGCTTTTGCTGGTTCCTCTTTCGGCATTCCAGCCTGGATCGTGGCAGCACAGAAAGCCTTCGCGTTTGTCAGCACAGAGCTGGCTGAAGGCGACCGGCTCTATCATTCCTGGAGCGCCGGCAAGAAGGGCCATATCGGCTTTGCCGAAGATTATGCCCAGATGGCCCGCGCCGCCTTGGCCCTCTTCGAAGCCACCAGCGATGCCCAATATCTCGATTTCGCCAAGCGCTGGACCGCCGTCCTCAACGCCTTCTTCTGGGATGCCGCTCAAGGCGGTTATTGCCAGTCGGCGCTGGACGACGAGCCGCTGATCCACCGTGTACGGACAGTCTTCGACCAAGCCGCGCAATCGTCCAATGGCGTGATGATTGATGTTCTCACCAAGCTGTTCTTGGCTACGGGCGAAATTCCCTATCGCGACCAAGCGGGCAACATCGTCGGCGCCTTTGCTGGTGAAGTCGGCCGCTCCTTCATGGCGATGGGCAGCTATCTGAATGGCCTCGAGACGCTGCTGACCGGCTTGCAGATCGTGGTCATCGGTCCGCGCGACAGCCAGAAGACACGTGAACTGGTCACGGCCGTTCTTGGCCGCAGCCTGCCGAACCGCTTCTTGCTGGTGATTGATCCCAGCGAGACGCTGCCGGAAGGCCATCCCGCCTTTGGCAAGACCATGGAAAATGGTCAGCCGACCGCCTTTGTCTGCCAGCATCAGAATTGTTCCGCGCCGATCGCCAATCCGGTGACGCTGAGCCAGGTGCTGCAACTGCCGCCCCGTCCGCCGCAAGGCAACGGCCGCCCGCAGTAAGCGGCAGCGGTCAGACACTGTCATCTTGTAACGAGCGCCCGGTCCCAAAACCGGGCGCTTCGCATTTGGGCTCAACCCCGCTAGGCTATGGCCTCCTGACCACTTCAACGGAGTGCCAGATGCCCGCTCAAACCATCACCCTCAGCGAAAACTTCACCGCCTACCTCGCCAGCCCCGAAAGCGGCCATGGTCCTGGTGTCGTCCTGCTGCAGGAAATTTTCGGCGTCAACGCGGTGATGCGCGAGCTCGCAGAGAGCTATGCCGCCGCCGGTTTCGTCGCACTGGTGCCCGATCTGTTCTGGCGCATCGCCCCCGCTGTGGAGCTCACCGACAAGAGCGATGCCGAGTGGCAACAAGCCTTTGGCTTGATGAAACGCTTCGACATCGCCCAAGGCATCGTCGATGTGCAAACCGCGATCACCTTTTTGCGCCACCAAGTGAACGGCAAAGTTGGCACCGTGGGTTATTGCCTGGGCGGCTTGCTCGCTTATCTCACCGCCACCCGCACCGACACCGATGCTGCGGTCGGCTATTACGGCATGAACATCCAGAAATTCCTCGGCGAAGCGCCGAATATCAAGAAGCCGCTACTGCTGCATGTCGCTGGTAAGGACGAATACCATCCGCCCGCGGCGCAGAAAGAAGTCGCGGACGGGCTGGCAGCCTTCCCGCTGGTGACGATCCAAGATTATCCGGAGATGAACCACGCCTTCGTCCGCCCGGGCGGCGCCCATTTCGACAAAGCCAATGCCGATCTCGCCAATGGCCGGACGATCACTTTCTTCCGCCAGCACCTGGGCTGACGGTACGTCTTGAAATCTGCCTTACCGACTCCATGTTGTTCTACAGAGCCGCAAGGAGAGAAGAAGCCATGAAAGCCATTCGCATCCACAGCACGGGTGGGCCAGAGGTTCTCTCTTACGAGGATGTGGAATTGGCCGCGCCCGGCCCGGGCCAAGTGCTGGTGCGCCACGCTGCTATCGGTGTGAACTTCATCGACACCTATCAGCGCTCCGGCCTTTACAAACTGCCGCTGCCCAGCGGCTTGGGCGGCGAGGCGGCGGGTACGGTCGAAGCGTTGGGTGACGGCGTTACCGGTTTCAAACTCGGCGACCGGGTGGCCTATTGTACGGCTCCCATCGGTGCATATGCCGAGGCGCATATCGTCCCTGCGGAAAAACTGATCCATCTGCCGGATAGCATCAGCTTCGAAACCGCGGCCGCCGCGATGCTGAAAGGGCTGACGGTTCAGTATCTGCTCAAGCAGACCTTCGTGGTGCAGCCCGGGCAGACCATCTTGTTCCACTCAGCAGCCGGTGGGGTGGGGCTGATCGCCGGGCAATGGGCCAAACATCTGGGTGCCAGGGTGATCGGCACGGTGGGCACGGACGCCAAGATAGCCTTGGCCAAAGCCAATGGCTGCGATGCGGTTCTCAACCTACAGGACGGCGATTGGGTGGCCAAAGTCAAAGCCATCACCGGCGGTAAAGGTCTGCCGGTGGTTTATGACTCGGTCGGCAAAGACACGTTTGAGGGTTCCCTGGACTGTTTGCAGCCGCGCGGCCTGATGGTCAGCTTCGGCAATTCGTCCGGCGCGGTGCCGCCCTTCTCTCCCACCCTTCTCTCCGCCAAAGGCTCTCTTTACCTCACGCGCCCGACCCTCTTCCACTACGCCAACACTCCGGCGGCGTTACAAGCAATGGCCGATGACCTGTTCGCGGTGATCGCCAGCGGGGCAGTGAAGATCGCTGTCAACCAACGCTTTGCCCTGGCCGACGCCAAAGCCGCCCACCAAGCCCTGCATTCGCGCCAGACGACGGGGGCCACGATCCTGGCGCCGTAATTGGGGATTAGGACGCTACCACTTCGGCGCGTGCGCCAATTCCTCGATGGCTTCCGACGGCACTTTGTGGCCAGCCGCCAAATGTTTCTTAAGGTGAGTAACCATCTCAGCCCGTATCGGTGTGCTGAAAACCCCGCGATTGTTCAGGCGGCAGGCGGCGCATTCCAGCACACCGTTTTCTTCCAGGGTCACAAACACATCGCTCTGTGGGCTAAACCGGCAAATCGCCATGATCAACGTCCCGCTCTAATTCTGATCCGTGAACAGGCCGGATCGTGCCTCGCGAACCTCGCCAAAATCTTAATCGCATGCGCGAAAAGACATGTCTTTATTGGATATTTCGCATCAGCGTCGGCGTTGTGCGGAAAACAAAAAAGGGCGGTGTTGCCACCGCCCCCGTATCTAAAGCCAGCTCTGTAGCATTACGTATTCATGCTCTCGAAGAACTCGCCGTTGTTCTTGGTGGTGCGCAGCTTGTCGTTGAGGAATTCGATGGCATCGACCGTACCCATCGGCGCCAGGATGCGGCGTAGGATATAGGTTTTTGCCAGCGTACCCCTGTCGAGCAGGAGCTCGTCCTTGCGGGTGCCGGAGCGCAGAATATCGATGGCCGGGAAGACGCGCTTGTCAGCGACTTTGCGGTCCAGAATGATTTCCGAATTGCCGGTGCCTTTGAATTCTTCAAAGATCACTTCGTCCATGCGGCTGCCGGTATCGATCAGCGCCGTCGCAATGATGGTGAGCGAGCCGCCTTCTTCGATGTTACGGGCGGCGCCGAAGAAGCGCTTGGGGCGCTGCAGGGCGTTGGCGTCGACACCACCGGTCAAGACCTTACCCGAGGACGGCACCACGGTGTTGTAAGCGCGGCCGAGACGGGTGATGGAATCGAGCAGGATCACCACATCGCGCTTGTGTTCGACCAGGCGCTTGGCCTTCTCAATCACCATTTCGGCGACTTGCACGTGGCGGGTGGCGGGTTCGTCGAAGGTCGAGGCAATGACCTCGCCCTTCACCGAGCGCTGCATATCGGTGACTTCTTCCGGGCGCTCATCGATCAACAGAACGATCAGATAAATTTCCGGATGATTGTGCGAGATCGCTTTGGCGATGTTTTGCAGGATGACGGTCTTGCCGGTACGCGGCTGGGCGGTGATCAGGGCGCGCTGGCCCATGCCCTGCGGCGAAACGATATCGATGACGCGGCCGGTCTTGTCTTTCAGTGTCGGGTCTTCGATTTCCATCTTCAGCCAGCGCGTCGGATACAGCGGCGTCAGATTGTCGAAATGGACCTTGTGCTTGATCTTCTCGGGGTCTTCGAAATTGATGGCGGAGACTTTGAGCAGAGCGAAATAACGCTCGCCGTCTTTCGGGCTGCGAATCGGCCCGTCCACCGTGTCGCCGGTGCGCAGACCAAAGCGGCGGATCTGCGAAGGCGAAACATAGATATCGTCGGGCCCGGCCAGATAATTGGATTCCGGCGAGCGCAGGAAGCCAAAGCCGTCCTGGAGTACTTCCAGCACACCGGCGCCGGTGATCTCCAAATTGCGCTCTGCGAGTTCCTTGAGGATCGCGAACATCATGTCCTGCTTGCGCATGGACGAGGCGTTCTCGATCTCGAGCTCTTCGGCAAAGGCGAGAAGATCGGTGGGGGTTTTGGCTTTGAGATCCTGCAGCTTCATCGCTTGCAGGCCATTTTGCATTGTCATGGGGGACACCTGGACGGACATGAGAGGCGGAATTTCCCGCAAGTACATCCTGCGGGACAATTTGTGGAGGTAACCCCTGGGCTCTGCGCCAAGACGGCACGCGTAGGCGCGGCCAATCGAAAGGGGTTCAATGGGGAACCCCAGCCTTATACCCCGGTTCGCCGCCAAAGCAAACAGGCAGCATTCAAAAAGGTTTTACGACAACCAGGATAACGATCGCGATCAGAAACAGGGTCGGCACTTCGTTCCAGAGGCGGTAAAAACGGGCGCTACGCAGGTTGCGGCTTTGCGCAAAGTCCCGGGCAAAACGGCTGTTGGCGCCATGCACGGCGCTAAGCCCGAGCACCAAGCCCATCTTCATCTGCAACCAGCCGGCATCGAACCAGCCGCCGAGCCAAGCGAGCATCAGCCCAGCGATCCACACCACAACCATTGCCGGTGTCATGATGGCCTTGAGCAGACGCCGCTCCATGACGCAAAAGCGCTGATAATCGGGCGCCCCTGGCGTGGTTTCGCAATGGTAGACGAAGAGGCGCGGCAGATAAAACATGCCGCTCATCCAAGCGATCACCGCGATGATATGCAGCGCTTTGAACCACAGGTAGTAATCGGCGAGAAATGTCTTCACGCTCGTTTGCCCTCGCGCCAACAGCGGCACAGTCCTGCCGCGCAACGCCGCGACGCAATTTCGCCTTGCACGGCACCCCGCACCAATCCCGCTAGCCCGGCGATGAAGCTGGGTGCAATCCCCACCGTCGGAACACGCAAGTAATCGGGCACACCGGCTTCGCGCGCGAGCTTGGCATATTCGATATCGAGCTCAACCAAGGTTTCGGAGTGCTCCGAAACAAAGGCGACTGGCACCACGACCAAGCCTTTGCCTTCCGCACCCGCGCGGCGGATCTCCCCATCGGTGGAAGGCCCAATCCATTCCAAAGGCCCCACCCGACTTTGATAACAGATGGAAAAATCATTGATCCCCAAAGCCGCGACCAGAGCCGCAGCGGTCTCCTCGATCTGCTTTTGATACGGATCGCCGGAGGCAATGACCCGCTTGGGCAGACCATGGGCGGACCACAAAACGCGATAGGAAATACCCGGCTTGGCTTTGGCGAGAGTCTGGCGCACCAACCCGGCGATACCGGCGATAAAACCTGGCTCCTCCGGATAGCAACAGATTTCGCGGATCGGTGCCGTCACCCCTGCCACGCGCGCCGCCCGCTTCCATTCCAGGAAAGACGAGCCTGAGGTGGTGGTGGAAAATTGCGGATAAAGCGGCAGCGCTACGATTAGGTCCGGCGCGAAAGCGGCCACTTCTTTGGCCGTCGCATCGCTGAACGGTTTCCAATGGCGCATGGCAATGAAAACCCGTGTCTCAAACTCGGCAAGCTCAGCCTGGAGCGCGTTTGCCTGCGCCTGCGTCTCTTCCAGGATGGGCGAGCGCCCGCCGATCTTGTGATAAATCTCGCGTGCTACCGGTCCACGCTTTTTGGCGATGAAACGGGCCAAAGGTTTGCGCAAGAAGCCGGGCAGCGAGATCACCGCCGGATCGCTGAAGAGGTTGGTGAGGAACGGCACCACTGCCTCGGGGCTGTCGGGACCACCGAGATTGAAGAGGACGACCGCGAGCTTCACGCTGTACCCCGCACCAGTTTCACCAATTCATGCACATGCTCAATCGGAGTTGGGGGTAAAATCCCGTGGCCCAAATTGAAGATGAAGGGTTTTCCCTTGGTCGCCGCCAGAATATCACTCACAGCGCCGCGCAGAGCATCACCACCGGCGATAAGGGCTAAGGGATCGAGATTGCCTTGCAGCACTGTCCCCAATCTCTGCACAGCCCATTTCATATCCGTGGATGGATCGAGAGAAAGCGCATTCACCCCTGTGGTTGCGGCGTAACTTTCGAGCCCGGCCATGGTGGCGGCACGCGGAAAGCCAATGATTTTGGCCTCTGGCTTCACGCGGCGAATCTTTTCCACAATCGCTGCACTGGGCCCCACCACATAGCGCGCGAACAAATCCGGCGGCAAACCGCTCGCCCAGCTGTCGAAGAGCTGCACCGCATCAGCGCCAGCATCAAGTTGCCAAAGCAAATGCTGCGAAACCGCTTCGACCAAAAGATCAATCAGCTGCTGAAAGCTGGCCGGATCGCGATACGCCCAAAGCCGCGCCGCCTTCTGCTCGTCATTGCCACCGCCCGCCAGATAGACCGCCAGCGTCCACGGCGCTCCAGCAAAGCCGAGCAACGCCTTGTCGTCGCTCAGGCCCTCACGCGCAATCCTTAAGGCTTCGTAAACGGGAGCCAGGATCGGGCGCCATTTTTCAGAATCACGCTCCAGCCCGGCCACAGAGGTCAGAGGCGCAAGTTTGGGACCCTCGTCGAAGACCACCTGATGGCCGAGCGCGATGGGGATGGTCAGAATGTCCGAAAAGATGATTGCCGCATCAAAGCCAAAACGGCGGATCGGTTGCAGCGTGACTTCCGCCGCCAACTCCGGGTTGCCGCATAAGCCTAAGAACGATCCAGCCTTGGCTCGCACCTCCCGGTACTCGGGCAGGTAGCGACCAGCCTGACGCATCATCCAAAGCGGGGGTGGGCCTTCAGGGCATCCACCGTTGATCACATCCAGGAAGAGACACTTCAAAACATAACTCCTAGAATCTAAGGATTCTGTAGATGATGTAAGGGCTGTGAATTGTGGAAGGCTTAGGGGATGGTCCTGATTGACGAAGCAGAGTATAGGCGAATCCAAGGGCTTATGCTTCTGTTTTGGAAGGTCCTAAAACAGCAATTCGGGTATGGAACGGTGATTTTAAGACCCTATTGGCGCACAGTTTGAACAGGCAGCCGTTTATGCCCATATTCCAGCCGCAGCGGTGGATGAAAGAGGAGTGAAATTGTGAGTGGACCCCAACACGTCCATCTCCTCTCGGATGCCACAGGAGAAACGCTACATGCGGTCGCCAAAGCGGCCCTGGCCCAGTTCGATGGCGTCGCCGTGCAAGAGCATGCCTACACGCTGGTCAGGAGTGAACGGCAATTGCTGCGGGCGCTGGACCGCATTCGCGAAAACCCAGGCGTGGTGCTGTTCACCGTCGTCAACCAGCCGCTGCGGGCCGAACTGGTCGACCAGCTGAGTTTGCTCGGTGTTCCCAATTTCGACCTCATGGAAGGGCCGGTCAGTCTGCTGCAGCGCTTCTTCAATGTGCCCAAATCCTACAAAACCGGCGGGCAACACGAAGTCGATCAGAAATATCTCCAGCGTATGGAGGCTCTCAATTACACCATCGAACATGATGACGGCTCTAACCTCAGTTTGCAGGATGCTGAAGTGATCCTGGTGGGCGCCAGCCGCACGTCCAAGACCCCAACTTGCGTGTATCTCGCAATCCGTGGTGTCCGTGCCGCCAATGTGCCCTTAGTTCTGGGTCTGGAGCCACCGCCGGAACTGCTAACCTTTGACAAGCCTTTGATTGTGGGGCTGTGGGCAGCGCCCGAAAAGCTGGTGCTGATCCGGCGCAACCGCCTCGTCACTATGGGCGTCGAAGAAGATACAGATTACGTCGACCTGGAAAAAGTGCGCCAAGAGGTGATGATCACCCGCCGTCTCTATGACCGCGAAGGCTGGCCCTCGATTGACGTGACACGGCGTTCGATCGAAGAAACTGCCGCTCAGATCATGAATCTCTTGCACGAACGGCGGAACGAAGAGGCATGACCATGCTGGTCTTGGCGTCAGCGAGCGCGGTGCGGGCGCGGCTTCTACGCGAGGCCGGTATCCGTTTCGGGGTACGCCCAGCCGAGCTCGACGAAGACGCCGTCAAATCCACATTGCATCAACAGGGTCTAGCGGTATCTGACTTTGCGCTGGCGCTGGCCGAGGCCAAAGCCTTGGATGTCTCATCGCTTTCTCCTCAAAGCTTGGTGCTGGGCTGCGATCAGACCTTGCTTTGCGGCACGCGCTTGTTTGACAAACCTCGCGACCTCGCCGAAGCCCGCGAAAACCTCTCTTTTCTGCGCGGCCAGGAGCATCAACTCATCTGTGCTGCGGTACTCGCCCAAAATGGCGCGGTGGTGTGGCGCTATGAAGAGCGTGCGCATCTGATCATGCGGGCCTTCAGCGATGGGTTCCTTGACGCTTATCTAAAGAGCGAAGGGGCGCAAATTCTGGGCTCTGTCGGTTGCTACCAGCTCGAAGGCTTGGGTGCGCAGCTCTTCAGTAGCGTGATGGGGGATTATTTCACCGTGCTGGGTCTGCCGCTGATTCCGCTTCTCGGCGCCTTGCGCGAACATGGCGTGGTGACCTCATGAGCCTCAGCGGCTCTGCCGGGCTGGCTGGCGTGATCGGCTGGCCGGTTGCGCAATCGTTGTCACCGGCGCTCCACGGCCATTGGCTGAGCGAATACGGCGTTGACGGCGCCTATCTGCCGCTTGCCATCCGCCCTGAGGATTTTGCCCGAGCGGTGGAGGGGCTGCTGCTGGCGGGCTTCAGCGGGTTCAATGTGACGATACCGCACAAAGAGGCAGCTTTTGCCCTGGCTGCCTACCATGATGACGCCGCCAAGCTGATCGGCGCGGTCAATCTGCTCTTGGCACGCGACGGCGTCCTAGAAGGCCGTAACACCGACGCTTATGGCCTTGCTGCCACCCTCGATCAGGAATTGGGCGCGGGCGCCTTGCGTGGCAAGACCGTCGCTATTTGGGGCGCCGGCGGTACCACGCGAGCGGCGATCTGTGCTTTGGCGCAGCTTGGTGTTGCCGAAATCCGCCTTTTTAACCGCACGCCGGACAAAGCGGCCGCCTTGGCCAAATCCTTTGCCGGTAAGATCGCGCCGAAACTCTCCGCCAGCGGCTATGAGGGTTGGTCGGGCAAAGAGGTGGCCCTGGTTGTCCACACCACCAGCGCTGGCATGAAACAAACCCCGTCACTGACGCTGGCACTCGACGAAATGCCCAGCAATGCTGCCGTCTTCGATGTCGTCTATAATCCGCTCGAAACCGGCCTGCTGGCTCAGGCGCGCACAAGGGGGCTGAAGGCCGTGGATGGATTGTGGATGTTGCTGCATCAAGCGGTGCCCTCCTTCGAAGCTTTTTACGGCATCACCCCGAAAGTGACGCCCGCCTTGCGCCAGGCCTTGGAAAAGGCTCTCGGCCATGGCTGAGACCGTAAGGCCTTTGCTGGTCGGCCTAACCGGCTCCATCGGCATGGGCAAAAGCGAAACCGCCCGCATGTTCGCTGCGCTGGGTCTGCCGGTTTATGATTCCGACGCCGTCGTCCACAGCCTGTATGAACCTTGTGGAGAAGCTGTGCAGCCCATCGCTGCCGCCTTTCCGGGTGTGGTCAAGGATGGCGCTGTTGATCGCATGGCGTTGAGCGCGGCGCTGCAAAAAGACCCCAGCGGTTTTGCTCGTTTGGAAGCCATCGTTCATCCTTTGGTGGCGCAGCGGCAACGGGCCTTTGTCGCCGAAGCGGTGAAAGCCGCTGCTCCGATTGCCGTGCTTGATATTCCGCTGCTGTTCGAGACCGGCGGCGACACCCGCATGGATGTGGTGATCGTAGTCTCGGCGCCCGAAGATGTTCAGCGTGCCCGGGCGCTGGCCCGACCCGGTATGACGGAAGCAAAACTCGAACAGATTTTGGCGCGTCAGATGCCGGATGCGGAAAAATGCCTGCTGGCTGATTATGTTGTGGACACCGGCCAAGGTCTCGAGCATGCCCGCGCGCAAGTCCTTAAGATCGCCGCGGCGTTACGGGATAGACTTGATGCGTGAAATTGTTCTCGATACCGAAACCACAGGCTTTGATCCGGCCAATGGCGATCGCATCGTGGAAATCGGCTGCATCGAGCTGATTGATCATCTGCCCAGCGGCGCCAGCTATCACTGCTATCTCAATCCCGAACGCGACATGCCGGCCGACGCCGAAAAGGTGCATGGCCTGTCGATCGGCTTTCTCTCCGATAAGCCACTCTTTGCTGATGTTGCCGCCGAGTTTTTGGCCTTCATCGGCGATTCGCCGCTGGTGATCCACAATGCCGGCTTCGACATGAAGTTCCTCAATGCTGAGCTCGGGCGCATGGGGGCCGAGCAGCTGCCTTACGAGCGCGCCATCGACACCATCGTTATGGCCAAGGTGAAATTTCCCGGCGCCCGTTATTCGCTCGACGAATTGTGCAAACGCTTTGCCGTCGATCTGTCAGATCGTACCAAGCATGGCGCCTTGATCGATGCCGAGCTGTTGGCGCAAGTCTATTTGGAACTCTTGGGTGGGCGGCAGAAAACCCTCAGCCTGGCGCCGAGCGGCCTTGCCTTGCGCCCAGTCGAAGAGGTGGCGGCGGTGCGCCAACGTCCCGAGCCTTTGCCGCCGCGGATCACCGAGGCGGAGCTCGCAGCCCATGCCGCCTTCGTGGCCAAGGAGCTGGGTGACGGGGCGTTGTGGAAAAAAATGGAAACGCCGGCGGGCTAAACCACACCGGCGTGTTCCTAACGTCTGAAGACCTACGCCTGCGGCGTGGCCGAACCTTGGCTCATCTCGCCCAATTTGGCGCGATAAAGCGCCGAGAAATCAATCGGCTCGATCATCAGCGGGGGCATGCCACCGTCGCGCACGATATCGGCAACGATACGGCGGGCGAAGGGGAAGAGGATGTGCGGGGCTTCGATAAGAAGCACCTGCTGGCGCACTTCGTCAGGGATGTTGTGCAGCTGAAAGAGACCACCGTAAACCAGCTCGAGCAGGAACAAGGCGCGGTCTTCGCTCTTGGCGTTGACGCGCAGCTTGAGTTCGACTTCGAAGTGCTCACGCTCGACCTGACGAGCCTGCAAATCGACATTGAGCTCGATCTGCGGGCGGGCGTTCTGGCCGGTCATCACGCCGGGATTCTCGAATGATAGGTCTTTGATGTATTGGCCGATAACCTGGACACGGGGAGCGTCCGTATCGAGACCGTTCTGGCTGCTTTCCGGGGGGAGTTCGTCGGCCATGGGTAACCTTTGAAAATCGTCGCGGGGTGCGGCGCTAGCATGGAACACGCGGGGCTGACAAGCTTTCGCCCACTTTCCGCACTTTCGCCACTTTAACAACCTATAGGCTGGACCCACCAAGCTTGGGGCGCTAGGCTCGCCGTCACATGCGCGCCACGATGCCGCGGAGCGAAACATGGCCGATTCCCAATTGCTAACCATCGTCATCATTGCTGCTATTGCGGGTGTGGTCCTGTTCCGCCTTTACAGCGTTCTGGGCCGTCGTACCGGCAACGAGCGCCCGCCAGGCGACAATTTTCGTCTGCGCAGCGGTGGCATGCTTAGCCCCCGCGAAGCCGAAAACACTGCCGGCAATGCTCCCAAACTCAGCCATGCCTCGCCTGACCGCCCGTCTGATCCGGTGGCCAGCGGCCTGTTCGACATCGGCCTTGCCGACCGCTCCTTCGACAAGGACAATTTTCTCAAAGGCGCCAAAGCGGCTTACGAGACTATTTTGCTGGCCTTTGCCGCGGGCGACCGTGCCAGCCTGACGCCGCTCTTGGCCTCTGATGTGATGGCTGCCTTCGAAGGGGTCATGAAACGCCGCGAGTTGGTGGGCGAAAAGGCCAACGTCACGCTGGTGGGCTTTTCCGATGTGAAGATCATCGCCGCCACACTGAAGAATTCCCTTGCTGAAATCACCCTCGCCTTTGGTGCCCGCCTGCTCTCCTTCACGGCCGACAAAGACGGCAAGGTAATCGAAGGCGATCCGAAAGCGGTGCAAGACATCACCGATGTCTGGAGCTTCACCCGCGATGTGCGGGCGCGGGATCCCAATTGGCTCTTGGTCGCCACCTCCAGCGAGCCGCTCTGAATCCCGTGGCCCAGCGCAAAGGCGTTGTTGCTCCGCTGGCGCTGATCTTGGGCGTGGCCGTTTTGGCCGCTGGCGCCTGGTGGTACCTGCATCCTCAAGCCGGATCCTTGGCGCTCAAAACGGTGCGTTTCGCGGATTTACCCGGCTGGTCTGCCAGCGATCCCCGCGCCGCGCTGGCGGCTTTTCAGCACTCCTGCAGCGCGATGGCTGCCAAATCCGACGCTGACACCATGGGCAGCTATGCTGGCAAAGCGGGGGACTGGCGCGCCGCCTGCGCCACTGCCGCCAAAACCGCGCCTGCAGCGGCCCGCGCCTTTTTCGAAACCGCCTTTACCCCCGTCGAAGTCAGAGCCGGGCGCCTCGAAGAAGGCCGTTTCACCGGCTATTACGAGCCGCAAATCGCGGGCAGCCACACTCGTCACGGCACCTACCAAACCCCGGTCTATGGCCGCCCGGACGATCTCATCACTGTCGAGCTTGGCGCTTTCCGCCCCGCTTTGGCGGGCGAAGCCATCGCCGGACGGCTCGAAGGCAGCAAACTGGTGCCCTATCCCGCGCGCGCCGACATCGCCGCCAAGGGCCTCGCCCGCGCCCCCATCTTGTTTTACACCAACGACCCTATTCAGCTGTTTTTCCTGCATATTCAGGGCTCAGGCCGGGTGGTTTTCGAAAATGGCAGTCAGGCCCGCGTGGCCTATGCCAGCCAGAATGGCCAGCCCTACACCGCTGTCGGCAAGACCTTGATCGCCAAGGGCGTGCCTAAGGACGGCATGTCCCTGCAAGTGATCCGCGCTTGGCTGAAAGACCACCCCAGCGAAGCCGAAGGGGTGATGAATGCTGACGCCTCTTATGTCTTCTTCGCGCTACAGCCGCTAGGCGATGCCGCGTTCGGGGCCAAAGGCGCGCAAGGCGTGGCCCTGACCCCGCTCGCCAGCCTAGCGGTGGATCCGCGTTTGCATGCGCTCGGAACCCCCTTCTTCGTTGCCGGGCCCTATCCCTTGGGGCGCCTCTTCGTGGCCCAAGATATTGGCGGCGCCATCCGCGGACCTATTCGCGGCGATGTCTATTTCGGTTATGGCGCCAAAGCCGAAGCCAATGCCGGGACGATGAATCAGATGGGCCGCTTTTATGCGCTGCTGCCGAAAGCGGTTGCCCAACGTCTCGCTTCCTCGCCTCTGGTCTCGGGTGGGCCATGAGGCGCATTACGGCTGAGGAACGCGCTCTGTTTCTGGCGGCGCTGAGCGGGCGGTTGCCAGCAAAAAAAGCCAAACCGGCGGCTGAAAGCGTCAAGTTGGCGAAGTCAGCCGCACAGGCCATGCCCCCGACAGCAGAACAATCAGCGCAAGCGGCAGACAAACGGCGGGTCACGGCGGAAGAGTTCGATCTCTTCCTGGACGCCATCGGCATGCGCAAGCACAGCGCTCCCACACCCGTGGCCAGGATTGTTGCGCCGCCGCCAAAAATGCGCGCCGTCAAACACAATCCTGCGGGTCTCGATGGCAATACCAAGAAGCGGCTGGAAAAAGGCGACATTCACCCCAGTGCCAAGCTCGATCTGCATGGCATGACGGAAGCCGCCGCCCATGGCGCCCTTTTGACGTTTCTCCACACCGCCTATCGCCGTGGCGACCGGCTGGTGCTGATCGTTACCGGCAAAGGCGCCCTCGAAGCCGAGCAGCCCAAGGCGATGGCCAAAGAGCGCTATCGCGGCGTCTTGCGCCGCTCGGTACCGCGCTGGCTGGAGGAAGCCCCGATGGCCAGCATCATCGCCGACAAACGCTGGGCCCACCGCCGCCATGGTGGCGACGGCGCCCTGTACATCTATTTGCGCAAGAGCGCTTAGGCCAGACCGGCGCGTTCCGCCAAAAGCTGCAGCGAGATCTCGGGCCGGGCGCCGAAATGCGAGATCACTTCGCCTGCCGCTAGGACACCTAAGACACCGCATTCGACCAGCGTTTTGCCACGTGCCAGACCAAAGAGGAAACCGGCGGCGAATTGATCGCCCGCACCCGTGGTGTCGAGCACTTGAGAAACTGGTGCGGCGTCGACGATATGGACTTCACCGCCACCGATGGCGACACAGCCTTTGGCTGAGCGCGTCAAAGCTGCGATGCCGCCCCAGGCGCGAAAGCGCTGTAAGACATCATCAAAATCTTCGACTTCGAAGAGCGACTTGGCTTCTTCTTCATTGGCGAAAACGATGTCGGCCACATCCAGAAAATCAAGGAACACTTGGCGATAGCGGCCAACGCAAAAGGAATCCGACAAGGTGACGGCGATTTTGGTGCCGGTTTCTTTGGCGATGGCAGCGGCTTTGAGCGCGGCCTGCCAGGAGACGTCGGAATCAGTGAGATAGCCTTCGATGTAAAGGATTTCCGACGCCGCAATGTCCTCGGCCACCACATCGTCCGGGCCCAAAGCGCGGCTGGCACCCAGAAAGGTGTTCATGGCGCGCTGCGCGTCGGGCGGCACGGCGATCAGGCAGCATGCTGTTGCCGCGCCTTCCATGGCTGGTGCGGTGGTGAAATCCGTGCCTCCAGCCGTCAGACTTTGGGCGAAGGCCTCGCCCAGACGATCGGCCTTCACCTTGCCGACGAATTTGCTGCGGGCGCCGAAGGAAGCAAGGCCCGCCATCGAATTGGCAACCGAACCACCAGCCGCTTCAACGGTCTGGTCAAACGCCTTGTAAAGCTGTTCGGCGCGGAACTCGTCGATCAGCATCATGGCGTTCTTGACCACTTGATGGGTCAGAATGAAGGCGTCATCGACCGGTGCCAGAACGTCGACAATGGCATTGCCAAGCCCGATTACGTCATATTTGCGCGCCATAGATTCCATCCTAAGTTCGGCTGTTTCACCCGCTTAACGGGGAGGCAGGTGCAAAACAAGGCCCCGCCCCGCTATAAGATTGCGCCTTGTTCACTCTTGCCCGTCCCGCCGCATGGTAAGAGGCCGTTAAAAGGACGAAAGCCGATGAAACGCGCCGCAATTTTGCCTGTCGTGATGGGGCTGCTGCTGCTCAGCGCCTGCGGGGGTCAGCAGCAGGGGCCGACCGTGGCCTTGCCGCCGCCGCCGCCCAAAGGCGAGCCTAGTGGCTTCATCGGTATGACCGCGACACAGCTGCGCGCCAATTTCGGCGTCCCGTCCTTCTCGCGGCGCGAAAACGGCTCCGAATTGTGGCGCTATGACAATGCCCAGTGCCGAACGTTTTTCTTCCTCTATCCCACCGGCCGCGATATGGGCGTTCGCCATGTCGAGACAGTGCCACACAACCCGGCGGAAGCCGCCGATCCTACTTGCTTGGCGGCTTTGCGCGCGAAACGCGTTTCCCCGGCGTCTTAGGCGCCTTGAGCGGCGCCAGCTGGGTTTTGTCGGCAAAACGGCAGAATTTCTCGACCACACAGACGGGGCATTTGGGGGCCCGCGCGGTGCAAGTGTAGCGCCCGTGTAAAATCAGCCAGTGATGCGCGTTGAGCAGATATTTGTCCGGCACGACCCGCATCAAGCCGTCTTCCACCGCCCGCACATCCTTGCCTGGAGCCAGACCGGTGCGATTGGCGACGCGGAAAATATGAGTGTCTACGGCAATGGTCTTTTCGCCGAAGCTGACATTGAGCACGACATTGGCGCTTTTGCGCCCGACTCCCGGCAATTCTTCTAGAGCCTCGCGGTTTTGCGGCACCTTGCCGTGGTGCTTGTCGATCAAGCGCTGCGACAGGGCGATGACGTTCTTGGCTTTGCCTTTGTAGAGGCCGATGGTCTTGATGTGCTCTGAGAGTCCAGCCTCTCCAAGCTTGACCATTTTCTCGGGCGTGTCGGCGCGCTTGAACAGCGCTTCGGTGGCTTTGTTGACTCCCTTGTCGGTGGCTTGCGCCGACAGTACCACCGCCACCAGCAGCGTGTAGGGGCTGCTGTGATTGAGTTCGGTCTTGGGTTCGGGATCGAGCTTTTTCAGCGCCGCGAAAAAGCCGTCTACCTCTTGCTTGGAAAACGCCATTCCGGCCCCGCTTTGAATGCCGCCGGGAGTTAACGCCAACCACACCTGCAAAAACCAGCCCCCGGCGGCAAAATTCAGCGCAAGATTCGGGTCGCAACCACTCTGTAGCTGGGCCATTCTGCGGCCATGAACACACCACGGGAAAACTCCGCTGATTGGCAGCGTATGGCCGAGGCCATCCACTTTCTCACCGCGCGCTATTTGCAGCAGCCGCGGCTGGAAGAGGCGGCACAAGCGGTGGGCCTGTCGCCGTTTCATTTCCAACGCCTCTTCACCCGCCATGTCGGGGTAAGCCCCAAAGCCTTCATCGGCCATCTGACCCTGACCCATGCCAAGAAAGAATTGGCCCAAGGCGCCAGCGTGCTGAGCGCGGCACTGGAAGCAGGTTTGTCGGGACCGTCGCGCTTGCATGATCTTTGTCTGAAGCTGGAAGCGATGACGCCGGGCGACTATGCCAAGGGTGGACGTGGCCTCACCATTGCTTACGGCTTTGCCTTTTCGCCGTTTGGTCTCGCCATCGTACTCGCCACGGACAAAGGTCTATGCGGACTTGGTTTCGGTGCAGCAGAGGAAGAAGAAGCGATGCTGGCCGATATGCAAAGACGCTGGCCGCAAGCAAACTATCGCCGTGATGACACGGTGGCGGCGGACGCGATCGCCAAAATTTTCGCGTCAGAGCGCACGGAAATTTTGCCGCTGCATCTGATCGGCACGCCGTTTCAAGTGAAAGTGTGGGAAGCCTTGCTGGCGATCCCCAGCGGCGGGTTCACTACTTATGGCGCCATCGCGCAAACGCTGCATTCCCCTAAAGCCTGCCGCGCGGTGGGCGCGGCGGTGGGGCGCAATCCGATTTCGTGGTTGATCCCCTGCCATAGAGCGCTAGGGGCGAGCGGCGCGCTGACCGGTTATCATTGGGGGGTGGAGAGAAAGCGCGCCATGCTGGCGGTGGAAGCGGCGAAGCGTGACTACGATACGCCCAACACATCGGCCATGCTGTAAAGGCCTTCTTTTTTGCCCTGGCCCCACAGGATGGCGCTGATCGCGCCATGAGCAAAGATGCTGCGGTCCTCCGCGAGATGGCTGAGGACAATGCGCTCGCTGGTGCCCGCCATAATCACTTGATGATCGCCAATCACGGTGCCGCCGCGCAACGCCGCAAAGCCGATGGTGCCGGCAACGCGGGCGCCGGTATGACCATCGCGCGAGCGCACCGCATGATCGGCGAAGGAAATTTCGCGGCCCTTGGCTGCCGCTTCACCCAAGAGCAGTGCAGTGCCCGAAGGGGCATCGACTTTCTTGTTATGATGCATCTCGAGGATCTCGATGTCGAAATCGGGCAAGGCTTTGGCCGCTTGCTTGACCAGCGCCGCCAGCATGGTGACGCCCTTGCTGAAATTGCCGGATTTGATGATCACGGCGTGGCGTGCTGCGGCAAGGATCTTGGCGTTTTCGTCGTCGGAAAAGCCGGTTGAGCCGATGACATCGACAATCCGCGCCTGGGCGGCCAAAGCGGCCAGTTCCACCGAGACTTTGGGGATGGTGAAATCGACCACCGCTTGCGCCGCGGCCAGCAGCGGCAGCGGATCATCCGTGAGCAGAACACCCAGCGGCGGTAAACCCGCCAGCACACCCGCATCTTTGCCGAGATCAGCATGGCCCTTGGCTTCGAAAGCGCCACTGACCATGCAGCCGGGGGTTTCGCTGATGAGACGCACCAAAGTGCGCCCCATGCGTCCCGCCGCCCCTGCCACCACAATGCGGATGTCGCTCATGACCTAGCTCTGCAAATCGGTCTTGGGGGCACCGTCGTCTTTGCGGGCCACCGTGACCATGGAGGGGCGAAGCAGGCGCTCGCCGATTTTGTAACCGGTCTGCACCACATGCACGATGCTGCCGGCAGGCCTGCCTTCGCCGGGCACTTCGGCCACCGCTTGATGCAGATTGGGATCGAATTTGGCGTCCGCGGTGTCGATAATCTTGACGCCATGATTTTCCAGCGTCGCCAGCAGTTGGCGCTCGGTGACTTCGATGCCTTCGATCACGGCTTTGATTTGCGGATCGGCGACTTCCAGCTTATCCGCCGGGCAGGCGGCCAAAGCGCGGGTGAAATTGTCGGCGACGCCCAGCATGTCACGGGCAAAGCGGGTGACAGCATAAACGCTGGCGTCCGCCTTCTCGCGCTCGCCGCGACGGCGGGTGTTTTCGAGTTCGGCCAATGCACGCAGGCGCTGGTCTTTCAGCTCCGCATTCTCGACGTTCAGCGCTTCGATGATGGCGTGCAATTGATCCAGACCGGCGAGTTCTTCCGGCAAAACCTGGGCCTCGGGTTGAGCATTCTCTTCAGACATATGACACTTTCCTATCCAAGCAAGCGGCCGATCACCTTGGCCGTGTGATCGACCATGGGGATGATCCGCGCATAATTGAGCCTGGTCGGTCCCAAGACACCAATCACGCCCACGACCTTGCCTTTGGCATTGACGTAAGGGGACGCGACAATGGAGGAGCCCGACAGGCTGAACAAGCGGTTTTCCGAGCCGATGAAAATGCGCACGCCGTCACCTTGGCGCGCCAGTTCCAGAAGCTGGATGAGTTCGTTTTTTTGTTCGATGACATCGAACAAGGTGCGAACCCGTTCGAGATCACTTTGCGCTTCGAAGGTCTCGAGCAGATGCGAGGCGCCGCGCACGATGAGGACTTTCTCATCATCCCCACCCGTGGGTCCGGCGAGCGTCGCCAAGCCTTCGGCCACGATCTTGGCAGTGAGTGCGTCGAGCTCGATGCGTTCGTCTTCGAGCTCGGTCAAGATCCCGGCTTTGGCATCGTCTAAGGTACGGCCGGAAAGGCGGGCATTGAGGTAGTTGGAGGCCTCGGCCAAGGCCGAGCCCGGCAGGCCCGCGGGGATTGGAATCAAGCGGTTTTCCACCTGGCCGTCTTCGGTGACCATGATCACCAAGGCTTTGCCGGGCGACAGGGCGACGAATTCCACATGTTTCAGCGGGCTGTCCTGCTTGGCCGCCACCACCAGCCCGGCGCAGCGCGACAGTCCGGACAGCATGGTCGTGGCCTGGGTCAATAGCTCTTCGACGCCATGGCCGCTGCCGGAAAGCTTGGCTTCAATGTCCGAAAGTTCCGGTTGGGCCAGATCGCCCACCTGTAGCAAGCCATCGACAAACAGACGTAAACCGCGCTCGGTCGGCACCCGTCCAGCGCTGGTATGCGGGGCATAAAGCAGGCCCATGCCCTCCAAATCCGCCAGCACGTTGCGGATCGAGGCGGGGGACAGCGCCATAGGCAGAATTTGTGACAAGGTGCGCGAACCCACCGGCTCACCGGAGGTCAGGAATGCCTCGACCAAATGGCGGAAAATTTCGCGCTGCCGGTCGGCCAGCAGAAAAGGGTTACCCATTGGGGCGCTCATAGGGCGAAACTCATCCTGGCGAACTCATGGTTAAGTCCCTGAAGACCTTAGATAAAGCCCTGAAGTTTGCCGCGCCGACAGGTCCGTTTGGACTTCCACCGGCCAACTCGCTAGGTAACGACCTGCAATTCAAACTTCAAGAGACACCGCCATGCGCAGCCGGGCTCCCGATATGCTCCGTACCATCAGCCTGGTTCCGGGCTTTGCCAAGCACGCTGAAGGCTCCTGCCTCGTCAAATGCGGCGACACCCATGTGCTGGTGACCGCCAGCCTGGAGGAAACCACCCCTTCTTTCCTGCGCGGCTCCGGCAAAGGCTGGGTGACGGCCGAATATGGCATGCTCCCGAGAGCCACCAATACCCGTATGCGCCGGGAGGCCGCTCAAGGCAAACAATCCGGCCGTACCCAGGAAATCCAGCGCCTGATCGGCCGCTCCTTGCGCGCTGTGGTCGATTTCCAGGCCTTGGGCGAACGCCAGATCGTGATCGATTGTGACGTGCTGCAGGCCGATGGCGGCACCCGCACCGCCTCGATCACCGGTGGTTATGTGGCCTTGGCCCAATGCGTCGCCTATATGCAGAAGACCGGCATGGTGACCAAGCCGGTGCTGAAAGATCACGTCGCGGCGGTATCTTGCGGTATTGTTGGCGGTGTGCCGGTGCTCGATCTCGATTATGCCGAAGATTCCACCGCGGGCACCGACGCCAATTTCGTCATGACCGGCGCAGGCGGCTTGGTAGAAATTCAAGGCACCGCCGAAGGCGCCCCCTTCAGCGATGAAGAGTTCACCAAGCTGCTATCCTTGGCGCGCAAAGGCATCATGGAATTGGTGATCTTGCAAAAAGAAGCTTTGGCATAAGGATTATCGGGCCATGAAATTGCCGCAGGGCGCCACGCTGGTCGTCGCCAGCCATAACGCGGGCAAGGTGCGCGAGATTTTCGCGCTGCTGTCGCCTTTTGGCATCGTGGTCAAAGGCGCCGCCGAGCAGGGCTTAGCGGAACCGGAAGAAACCGGCGAAACCTTTGCAGACAATGCGGCGCTGAAAGCCCGCGCCGCTGCTTTGGCCAGCAAATGCTATGCGCTCGCCGATGATTCCGGTCTAGCGGTGGAGGCTTTGGGCGGCGCGCCGGGGATTTATTCGGCGCGTTGGGGCGGGGAGAAACGCGATTTCGCCCTCGCCATGAAAAAGGTCCAGACCTTGCTGGTGCAGCTCAACAAGCGCGATTACGGGGCGAAATTCGTTTGCGCTTTGGCGTTGTCGGATCCCGCTGGAAACGTCGAGATTTTCGAAGGTGAAGTCCACGGCCATCTCGAATTCCCTCCGCGTGGCACGCACGGCTTCGGCTACGACCCGATCTTTGTCGCCAAAGGCATGACGCAAACCTTCGGTGAGATTGATCCCGCCGCCAAACACGCCATCAGCCACCGGGCAAAGGCGTTTGAGAAATTTGCCCGCGCGGTGTTGGGGGCGGCGTGAGCGGCTTCGGCCTTTACGTCCATTGGCCGTTTTGCGCGGCCAAATGCCCGTATTGCGACTTCAATTCCCATGTCCGCGTTGCAGTGGAGGAAGAAGCTTGGGTCGCAGCCATTCTGCGTGAGATGACCTTTGTCGCTGAAGCGCAAGGTGAGGAGCGGCCGCTGTTGCAGACGGTGTTCTTTGGCGGTGGCACGCCGTCTTTGATGCAGGGCCGCAGCGTGGGGCGGATTTTGGATGAAGCCAAGCGGCTGTGGCCTTGGGCCAATGATGTCGAGATCACGCTCGAAGCCAATCCCGCTAGTGCCGATGCCGCCCGCTTTGCCGACTACCGCGCCGCGGGCGTCAATCGCGTTTCCCTTGGCGTGCAGGCGCTGAATGATGCCGATCTGAAATATCTCGGCCGCTTGCACAATTTGGCCGAAGCCAAGGCGGCGCTGGCACTGGCGCAGAAAACCTTTGATCGCGTCTCGCTCGATTTGATCTATGCCCGGCCCGGCCAAAGCTTGGCGGCGTGGCAAGCAGAACTGACCGAAGCATTGTCTTTCGACACTGAACATTTGTCGCTTTATCAGCTCACCATCGAGCCGCAGACACCCTTTGCTTTGCTGCAGCACAAAGGCCGCTTGGTGATCCCCGATGAAGATCACGCCGTGGCCTTATTCGAGCTGACCCAAGCCATGACCGCAGCAGCGGGGGTGCCGGCTTATGAAGTCTCCAACCATGCCCGCCCGGGCGCCGAAGCGCGGCACAATCTGATTTATTGGCGTTATGGTGAATATGCCGGGGTCGGCCCTGGCGCCCATGGCCGCTTGCATTTGAATGGCAAACACATTGCCAGCGTGACCGAACGGCTACCGGAGCGCTGGTTGCGCAAGGTGGAA
>JARLIR010000003.1 GCA_031291635.1 Rhizomicrobium sp.
AGCGCCCGCTCGACTTCCAGCTCACCTTGATGATCCGGCAAAGCGAAGGCCGTCACCGGCACATGGGCGGAAAGCGGCACGTCGGCGAACAGAGCATCGACATCCGCCGCCCCGATCTTGGCCAGCATGGCGCCGCGGTCGGTAGGGCTTAAAGGCAAATAACGCATTGTCTCTCCCGATTGTCATGGCCCGCAACAGCGGGCCATCCAGGTGGTGTTGGCCTAATGGTTGGAGGTTCGCAGTGGGCTTTCATTTCAAAGAGCTTCCCAACTCCGGCTGGATGGCCCGCTGTTGCGGGCCATGACAGAGCGTTCTCAATGTCCCTTGGCGAATTCCTGATAGGATTCCTTGGTCATTAGGGCGTCGAACTCGGCCTTGTTGGCGAGCTTCAATTTGAAGAACCAGCCCGCTCCTTCGGGGTCGGCATTGACCAGCGAAGGGTCGTCACCCAGGGCGTAATTGCCCGCGGTGACCGTGCCCGCGACCGGGGCATAGACTTCGCTGGCGGCTTTGACGCTCTCGACCACGGCGGCTTCGGCGCCTTTGGCGAAGCTCTTGCCGACTTCGGGCACGTCCACAAAGACGACGTCGCCAAGCTGTTCGGTGGCAAAACGGGTGATGCCCACGGTGGCTTCGTCACCCTCCAGGCTGATCCATTCGTGCTGGTCGGTGTAGCGGGTCTCGCTCATAGGGCAGTTCCTCTCTTGTAACGATTGGGGACGAAGGGCATGGGGGCGATGCGGGCGGGCAAAGCTTTGCCGCGCACGATCAGGTCGATCTCGGTGCCGTCGGCGGCGAAAGCGGCCTCGACATAGCCCATGGCAATGGGAGCATTGAGCGAAGGGCCGAAGCCGCCGCTGGTGATCTGGCCGATGACGCGGCCCGACTTGTCGGCGATTTCGGTGCCCTCACGGGCAGGCGCCCGGCCCTCAGGACGGATGCCGACGCGCTTCCTGGCAGTACCGTTCAGGACGCCCGCCATGATCTTGTCGGCAGCGGGAAAGCCCTTTTCCAGCTTACGGCGCTTGCCGATGGCCCAGACCAGATTGGCCTCGGCGGGATCGGTGCTCTCGTCGATGTCATGCCCGTAAAGGCAAAGCCCGGCTTCGAGCCGCAAGGAATCGCGGGCGCCCAGGCCAATCGGCATCACCTCGGGGTCGGCCAGCAAAGCGCGGGCGAGCTTTTCGGCATCCTCGCCTGCGATGGAAATCTCAAAGCCGTCCTCGCCGGTATAGCCGGTGCGGCTGACAATGGCCTCCACGCCAGCCACCGTAGCGCGGCGCACCTGCATGAAGCTGAGCGCATCAATACCGGGTGAAAGCTTCTCCAGCACCGCCCCAGCGCTCGGCCCTTGTAAGGCGAGCAAGGCCCGGTCGGGGCGCGGCTCGACGGTCACTTCGCCTGCCAGCCGCTTGGCGATATAGGCAAAATCGCTGTCCTTCATCGAGGCATTGACGACGAGGTAAAGCGCCGCCTCGCCCGCAAGACGGCTCAGCATGAAATCGTCTTTGATGCCGCCTTCGTCATTGAGCAACAGGCCGTAGCGCTGCCTGCCCTCCTTCAGACCGGTGAAATCCGAGGGCGCCAGCTTTTCCAGCGACCGCGCCGGATCGGTTCCGGAAAGGAAGGCTTGGCCCATATGAGAGACATCGAACAGCCCGGCTTTTTCCCGGGTGTGCAGATGTTCCTTGAGGACGCCAGCGGGGTATTGCACCGGCATCTCGTAGCCCGCAAAGGGCACAAGTTTGGCGCCCAGCTCGACATGCAAAGCATAGAGCGGCGTACGCAGCAGGGTTTCAGTGGTCACGGCCCGACGAATCTTTCAGATGGCGCGCCCTGCCGAACCGGCAGTACCCGCGCCCCTCTGTCATCAGACCTGAGAGATTTCCCCCTGCTTTTTCTTGGCTAAACCAAGTTTGGCAAAGGTTACCCCTTCGGTGAGGGCCGCCTTCGCGACCCTGCTTTCCAGAAGTTCATCACCCTTCGCGGTCCTTTTGCCTGAGAGTTTCCGGGGCGGTTGCTCCTTCGGCCCTCTGATCTGGTCAGAGTGTCTCCCGCGAGGGATCATTTGCTGACCGCAACCATGCGCCTCACGGGGGACGGCTGCGTCAAAATCAGTATTGCGAGCGGCTCGCTGAGAGTCAACGCGGAGAGTTTTGAGGCAGCAGAATTAAGCGGCTTTACGCTTCTTTTTGAGCGGGCCCTTACTTTTGCTGGCTGCAGTCTGGCCAGAAAATTGACCCTGATAGCCTCGCTCGGGTGTGCCCAGTGTGGTTTCGAATATTAGCTGACAGATTCGCATACCGGATTTCAGCCGAATGGGAACGCCACCATGATTGACCATCTCGAGCTGAATTTGCCCTGTAAACCCGGCATGAATGGTGGGTGCTGTCACATGAACGCCGAGGCCAAGTCGAGCAAGAGAACTTTTCCCTTCGACACGAGCGGCGATCCGCGTGCCAATATCTAAGCCGACAAACTCCTTAGTCCACGCCAGCATCAACTTCCTTGGTGACAGGAGAAATCCATTTGAAGGGATTGCTTGAGAAGTCGTAATCGCGCGAATTATTTCGGACGTCGTGCTCAAACTTGGGTCCAAGACCCGCTCAACACCAGCAACACAATCCTCAAATACAATGATGTTAGCGTCAAGCGTGAGATCAATTGCTGTCGAACTCAGAGCCGTATCGTAATCGGGCTCCGGCTCGATTTTGATCAAACCTCGCTGCACCGCAATTTTGATCTCACGATCGGTCAGGATCATGCCACTTTGACCGACTTGTCCGGGGAAAGGACGTTGGACTCAACCCAAACACGCCATTGTCCATTGGTAGTCTCACGCGGGAGTTCGACGAGGTGGAGACCGCCATCCTGGCGTAGCGGCGCACCTACGGACAACGAGTTCGCTTCAATGGCGCGTTTATCGACCACAAGACGCTCAGACCCGTTTGAAGTTCTAACCTCAACGATGACTTCATTGGGATGAAGCCCATCTTCAATCTTGCGAACCTTTACCCGCATATATTGCCCCCCGCCGCAACCAAATGTTGGCATCACAATCCACCGAGTCGGTTAAGTTGAAAACTCCCAATTATCCGTAAGCACTGCACACTAAATAACAATGATTTGCGATAGCATTAAGAACATACCATGAACGACACCTTGGCACAACATTGAAAATAACTATGTGCTCACATCCGCTCTGGCACTTCGATCCCGAGCAGGTCCAGCACCTTCACCAGCACGTCCAGCGTCAGGCCGCACAGGCCGAGCCGCGCCAGGCGCAGCTCTTCGTCATGCTCGCTCATCACGTGATGCTCGGCATAAAAGCGGCTGAACATCTGCGCCAAGGTGAAGACGTATTCGCACAGAATATTGGGGGCGCGCTTTTCTTCCGCGGCTTCCATGGCATCTGGCAAGGCCAGGATTTGCAGCACCAAAGCGCGCTCTTCGGGCGAACGCACCACCGGTTCGCTGCCGATCAACCCCTCCTCCGCCGCACGGCGCAGGATCGAGCGAATCCGCACCGCCGCATATTGCAAATAAGGTCCGGTCTTGCCTTCGAATTTGGTGAAACGCTCGAGATCGAACATGTAATCGGTGAGGCGGTAATTGGCCAAATCGGCGAATTTCAGCGCCGCGATGCCGACCTTTTGCGCGATGTCGGCTTGTTCTTCGGCCGGATAATCGGCGCCGATACCGGCTTCCGTCAGCCGCTTCTTGGCCTCTTCATTGGCCATGGCGATGAGATCGAACAGCTTCATCACCCCGCCAGCGCGGGTTTTGAAGGGCTTGCCGTCCGGCCCGTTCATAGTGCCGAAGCCCGCATGTTCCAAAACCGCCTTGCCGCTTAAGCCAGCCTTTTTGGCGGCGCGGAAGACTTGCTCGAAATGCAGATGCTGGCGCTGATCGACCACATACAGGATCAAATCCGGATTCTGGTCGCGCACGCGCTCGATAATCGTCGCGACATCAGTGGTCTCGTAGTTCACCGAGCCATTGGATTTGAGCAGAATGAGCGGCGGCATTTCCTTTTTGTCGCTCGGCTCGGCCACGTTCACGACCAGCGCGCCTTCGCTCATTTCGGCGAGGCCACGGGCCTTAAAATCCTCGATCATCGGCGCGATCAAGGGATCGACACTGGCTTCGCCATTCCACAGATCGAATTCGACGCCAAGGCTGGCATATTCGCGCTTCAGGCCGATTTCCGAGACCGTGAAGAAGTGCTTCCACAGCGCCAGATAGCCAGGCCGTCCCAGCTGCAATTCGGCGGTGGCTTTGCGGGCGAGTTCCAGGCGTTCGGGATCGGCTTTGCAAGCGGTAGAGGCCGCCGGATAAAGCTCTTCCAGATCTTCCATCGTCACCGGCGATTCCGCCGGATACGGCCCAGTGAAAGCTTCGTCGAAATAGATCTGGGCCGTGCCGCGCAGCGCCACTTCGGAAATCAGCTGGCCCATCTGCAGGCCCCAATCGCCGAGATGGATATCGCCGACCACCGTCCAGCCATTGGCGCGGAACAGCCGTTTCAAGCTGTCGCCGATAATGGCCGAGCGCAAATGCCCGACATGCATCGGTTTGGCCACATTCGGTCCGCCGTAATCGATCACCATAGTGCGGCCGGCGCCGGAGGTCGGCGCGCCAAGCGTGGCATCCTTCACCAGCGCCGCAGCGCGTGCTGCAATCGTGGTGTCGGCGAGGTCGATATTGATGAAGCCGGGACCGGCGATTTCCAGCTTGGCGAAAATCGAATAGCCCTTCAGGCGTTCCACAACCTTCAGCGCCAAAGCGCGCGGATTGCCGCCGCCCTTCTTGGCTGCAGCGAGCGCGCCGTTGCACTGGAATTGGCACAAATCCGGACGATCAGAGGCCTTCACCAGACCAAATTCCGGGGACAAGCCTTCTTCTGCGAATGCGCGACCGGCAATCGCTGAAAGCTCCCGGGTCAAGGCGGTCATGGCAAATATTGTCCCATCTTTTTGTTGTAGTCGATCTGCGCTTGCGTGAGCTGGAAGCCCGTCAGCACATGATATTCGAAGGAGCGCTTCTTGGGGTCCAGATTGAAAACATAGGAATCCATCAGCACTTCACCCGAATAGGTCGCCGCCCCTTTGGGGAAATCGAATTCGAGCCATTTGTTGGTCTTGTCGACGATTTTGCCATCGAGCGTGACCGCGAGATAATAGGGCAGCCGGTAATGGGCTTCCTCGCCACCGGACGGACGCGTCGCGACATATTGGATGTGCAGATTCACGTCGGCGGTGCTCTCGCGCTTGTTGTAATCGCAGCGCGAGCTGAGCCCCTTCATTTCGACGGTGTAAACGACATTGGCGGGATCGGCGCCCTTGGCCGGGTCATAGACCGGGATCACAGCCGTGTTCGCCAGAATCGCGGCGTCGGGACAGACGTTCTTGCTATCCGATCGCATATAATTGACGGCACTGTCCCAGGTCGAACAACCGGAAAGCAGGACCGTGGCGGCTACCGACAGGCCCAGAATGCGTGCAAGCTCTTTGCGTCTCATCATGCGCTCAAATTGGATGGTGCGGGGTAAGAGATAGAACGATGCGCCTTTTCACGACCGGAACACGCCAATGCGCGCAATACGTTTCACGCCTTAACGATTCGCGCCCCGGCAGGGCGCGCTGGACTGTAGCCAACGGCGTCCCGGATGGGAAGCGGCGAGAACACCGCGCTAAAGCCGCATCGCCACGTTTTGCGGGCCAGATCGCTGTTTTGTTGGCGCGCGACTAACAGCATCGTAATCTTCCGTGCAAATCCTCTCCGTCCGCGCCAAGATAGTGCAACCCTGGCAAACTGAGGCCCGCATGGCTGTCTACACCGACGTTTCCTTCGAAGAACTCGAGAGTTTTCTCACCGGGTACGAGATTGGCACGCCGCTGACCTTCAAGGGCATCGCGGAGGGCGTGGAAAACTCCAATTACTACCTGCAGACGACCAAAGCCGCTTTCATCCTGACGCTCTATGAGAAGCGGGTGAACGTCGCCGACCTGCCGTTTTTCCTCGGCCTCTTGGAGCATCTGGCGGCCAATGGCATCGCCTGCCCCTTGCCGGTGCGCAGCCTTACGGGCGCCCAATCCTCCCGCTTGGGCGGACGCCCTGCTGCGCTCTTCACCTTTTTGAACGGCCTGTCGCTGCGGCGGCCCGATGCCGCCCATTGTGCTGCCGCGGGCAGCGCCTTGGCCGCTTTGCATGAAGCCAGCAAAGGCTTCGGCCTCAGCCGCAAAAATGCGCTCAGTCATGACGGTTGGGGCGAGTTGGTGGAAGCCTGTTTGCCGCGCGCCGATGAGGTGGAGTTGGGGCTCGCCGATCTCATTGCCAGCGCCCATGCCGAGATCACGGCAGTGTGGCCCAAGGACCTGCCTTCGGGCGTCATTCACGCCGATTTGTTCCCCGACAATGTGCTTTTCATGAACGCCGAAGTGTCGGGGCTGATCGATTTCTATTTTGCCTGTAACGATGCCTATGCTTACGACCTAGCGGTGATGCTGAACGCGTGGTGCTTCGAGCCTGATGTCGCCTTCAATGTCACCAAGAGCAAAAGCCTGATCGCCGCTTATTGCCGCAAACGCGAACTCTCCAAAGCCGAGCGTGACGCCCTGCCCGTGCTGGCCGCGGGCTCCGCCTTGCGCTTTTTGCTGACCCGGCTTTATGACTGGCTCAATCACGATCCGCAGGCGCTCGTGCGGCCCAAAGACCCGCGCGAATATGCGCGCCGCCTGCGCTTTCATCGCAAGGTGCGCAGCGTCGGCGAATATGGTTTGTGACCGCCATGCAAATTGAAATCTTCACCGACGGAGCCTGTTCAGGCAATCCGGGACCGGGCGGCTGGGGCGCATTGCTGCGTGCTGGCGGCAAAGAAAAAGAACTCTCCGGCGGCGAGCGCGCCACCACCAACAATCGCATGGAATTGATGGCCGCCATCAAAGCCTTCGAAGCGCTGAAGACGCCCTCGGACGTCATCATCCACACCGATTCCCGTTATGTCATGGACGGGGTCACCAAGTGGATTTTCAACTGGAAGAAAAACGGCTGGCGCACGGCCGACAAAAAGCCGGTGAAGAACGAAGACCTCTGGCGCGCCCTCGATGCCGCCGTGGCCTCGCACAAAGTGGTCTGGCGCTGGGTCAAGGGCCATGACGGCCATATCGAAAACGAACGCGTCGATGCCCTGGCAAGAGCGGCGATTCCGTAAGAAGAGAATAGTGAGTAGTGAATAGGGAGTAGTGAAGAAGGATTCTCGCCCACCCTACTCACTACTCACTACTCCCTACTCACTACTCACCTAAATCTTCTTGATCACATATTCCGCCGCCGACACCTCGTAAGCGCCCGGCTCTTCGACATAGAGCTGCTTGACGGTGCCATCTTCCACCAGCATGGCGTAACGCTGGCTGCGCAGGCCCATGCCGTATTTGGTGGCGTCCATCTCCAGGCCAAGCTGCTTGGTGAAATCGGCATTGCCATCGGCCAGCAACATCACCTTATCGCCCGCGCCCGAAGCATTGCCCCAGGCGCCCATCACAAAAGCGTCGTTAACCGACAGACAGGCGATGGTGTCGATGCCTTTTTCGGCAAAGGCCTGCGCATGCTGGATGTAACCCGGCAGATGTTTGGCCGAACAGGTCGGTGTGAAGGCGCCCGGCAGCGCAAAAAGGACCACCCTTTTGCCCGAAAAGAGTTCGTCGGTCTTGATCCCGCGAGGGGCACCGTCTCGCATTTGCATCAAGGTTGCAGACGGAATTTTGTCACCCACTGTGATCGTCATGGCCTTCTCCTAAACGGTTACGTGTATTTGTTGTTATGCCGTGCGCGGGTATCGGTGCTGTGCTAAACTTGGGCCATGGCGAGCCCCGTACCATCCGAACCGGCTGACAATTTTCTGGAAGGCAAGCTTCTCATTGCCATGCCCGGTATGCCAGACCCCCGCTTCGAGAAAAGCGTAATATTTATTTGCGCCCACTCGGCCAATGGTGCGATGGGTCTCATCGTCAACAAACCGCTGGAAGGGCTTTCCTTCCGCGAGTTGATGGAGAAATTCGAGATCGCAGTAACGGCAGAGGACAGCGATACGCCCATCCTCTTCGGTGGACCGGTCAATATGGGCCGCGGCTTCGTCCTGCACAGCGCCGATTACAGCCACGACCCCGCGACACTGCCGATCACCTCCGAGATTTCCCTCACCGCCACCACCGACATCCTGACCGCCATCGCGCAGGGAACCGGCCCCACACAATCGTTGTTGGCGCTCGGTTATGCCGGCTGGGGCGAAGGCCAGATCGAAGACGAAATCCTCGCCAATGGCTGGATCCATTGCGACGGCGCCCCGGCCCTGATCTTCGACACGCCCTATGAAGAGATGTGGGAATCCGCCATCGCCACCCTAGGCGCCGACATCTCCGGCCTCTCCACCGAAGCGGGTAGAGCGTAACATACAGTGTCATTCCCGGCCGAGTTGGGCGAGCGAGAGCGAGCGCCGCGAGGGAAAGGGAACCCAGGTGCTGTCAACACCACCATCATTCCGGAATGGAACACCGCAATTTCACGCGGAGACGCGGAGAACTCCAGTTACATCCGTTGACTCCAGCAGCGCTCCGTTCAAAGGCGAGGCCCAAATACTCCGCGTCTCCGCGTCTCCGCGTGAAATTTTTTTCTTGCGGTCAGCACCTGGCTCCCCTTCCCTTCACCCGTCTCCGCTGTCGCGTCGACGGGCTCAGCCGGGGATGACACCGTTGCGTGAAGGCACCGCCCTCACCCCACTTGGGCTTGGCTGCGGAAGGTGCGGGCGATGTAGGTCATGGCTTCCGACGCCGTGACCGCTTCCGAGAACAAAAAGCCTTGGGCAAATTCGCAGCCCAGTTCGGCCACCCGAGCGGCATCGGCTTCGGTTTCCACGCCTTCGATGATCACCGAACGGCCCAGGCTGTGGACCATCGATACCATCGAGGACAGCACCACATCGCCATCGCTTTTGTCGTCCCCGGCATTGCTCATGCGTGCCAGGAAGCCTTTGTCGATCTTGACGGTATCGAAGGGCAGATCCGCGAGCTGGCTGAGGCTCGACATGCCGGTACCGAAATCATCGATGGCAAGCCCCGCACCCAATTCACGAATGCGCAGCGCCAAGGCCCGTGCATCGCCGTCTGTGGCAATGGCGCTTTCGGTCATCTCCAGTTTCAGCGAGCCGGCGGCCAACCCGCCATTGCTGAGAATTTCGGCCAAGCGATTGAGCAGAACATCGTCGCGCAATTGGCGGCGCGAAAAATTGACACTGACAAAAAGCGCTTCAGGCAGCGGGAAATAGCGCTGCCAAGTGGCCAGATCACTGGCGGCGCGATCCAGCGCAAAGAGGCCGAGCCCGACGATGGCGCCGGTCTCTTCCGAATGGGCAATGAAATCAGCCGGTGAGACCAAACCTTTGGCTGGATGACGCCAGCGCAGCAAAGCCTCGAAGCCCGCTACGGTGCGATCGGCCAACCTTACGATGGGCTGATAGAAAACCTCGATCTCGCCTTGTTCCAGCGCCGCATGCAATTCGGCATCGAGCGCGACTTTGTCATGCGGCGCCGAGGCTTCCATTTCATGGGCATAAACGCGGCTGCAATCGCCGCCTTGGCGCTTGGCCTGCATCAAGGCCAATTCGGCGTTCTTGATCAACTCGATGGGATCGCGCGCATTGGTGCCCATAGCGACGCCGATGCTGGCGGGGGCAAAAACACTGCGGCCTTGGAATTGATAGGCGCCACCGCAAAGCTGCACCAAACTCGCGCCCAGCTGTTCGGGCTTTTCGGTAGTGTGTTTGAAGAGCACGGCAAAAGCATCGCCGCCAACGCGGAAGACTTCAGCAAAGCCGTTGAAATGGTGCTGCAGACGTTGCGCCACTTGCCCTAGCACATCATCGCCGCCGATATCGCCCAGGCTGGCATGAATAGCTTTGAAGCGATCGATATCGAGCACGGCAAAAACGATACTGCGCAATTGTCCGCCCAAGCCTTCCAGCTCTTCCATCAAAGCGATGCGGTTGCCGAGGCCCGTCAAAGGATCGCGCAAGGAGCGGTCCATCATCTCGACTTCGGCTTCTTTGCGGGTGGTGACATCGGCGAGCAGCCCGACACAGCGTTCCGCCGCGGCGCCATCCGGGCCTTTCATGGTGGCGCGCAATTCGCACCAAGGATACCGGCCCTCTTCGCTGAGGACACGGAACTCGATGCGGAAAGCCAGCCCCGATTGGCGGCGGAATTCGCTGATCGCTTGTTCATAGACCGGGCGGTCATCTTCATGCACGCGCTCAGCCCAGGCGCGATGCGGCATCCGTCCCGCCGCCATGCCGACCAGGGCGGCAGCATCAGCCGAGAGAATGGTTTCGTTGCGGACCAGATCCAGCTCGAAAACGCCTTGGCGCGAGGCCCCGATGGCTTCCATCGCGGCATGCGAGGCGGCTGTCGGCGCTGGGGCCGGACGCGGCGCTGGCGCAGCGCGAACCGGTGCAGGCGCAGGCAGTTGGCCAGGATGCGGCGCGTGGCGCCATGGGATCACGGTGATGCCCTCGCCCGCCGTCACCGCCAGCGCCAGCAAGATCGCACCCGCAGCCGCAAAGCCGCCAGCGAGATCGGGCACAATCGAGGCGGAACCAAAACCGCCCAACCCGGCAAAGGCGGAAGTCACCGAGACCATTGCGAACAGACCCGCGGCAGGCTGAATGACACGTGCAATCGGCGAGCCTTTGCGGTCGCGATAGAGCAGATAGAAGAAGATCGCGGGCGGCAGCAGGAACAGAGCCAGATCGGTCAGCAGCGTTGCGCCCGGCAAGCCGACATAAGCCAAAGCACCTAAGCCGAGCACCAGATAGGTGACGCGCGGCAGCCATACGGCCGCCTTCGGCCAGACTTCGCGCAGCGGCGTCGTCAGATCGACAAAGCGTAAGCCTGCCGCCAGCGACAGCGCCCCGAACAGCGCAATCAGCCCATAAGGCCCGCCGATGGTGGTGACGATACTGCCATCGAACATGCCGATGGAGGCAAAACGCGACAGCAGCAAAGCCGTGAGCGATGCCCCGGCCCAGCGCGGCGCCCAATGATGGGTCATCACCGCTAGACCAAAACAGATGGCGACCGCCGCCCCGATCAGCCCCGCCACGGCGGCTATGAAAATGCCGATCTGGGTGTTGTGGCGGGAGATCGCTGGTTCGGTCCAAGCCAGCAGCGAAGGCTGCTCGCCCACACCCGCCATGCGCACCGCAATGTCGATCTTGGCCGAGGCTGGGATGGTGATGCGATAGCCTTTGCGGCCATAAGCGTTCGAGCTTTCCACCACCACACCGGCGCTGGTGCTCACCACCTGCAAAATCATCGGGCGGTGTGCCAGCGGCAGGATGGAGACTCCGCTCGAAGGCGGCTGGCCGGCATGCAACACGCGATTGATCGGCTGGTTCGACAAATTCACCGCCGAGAAGGTGAACCACACCGAGCTCTCTTTTTTGGCATTGGCGGGCGGCTGATAAGGCTTGAGGTAAGGCTTCAGCTCCAGCACTTCGGTCGCGGCGCCGAGATTGACGTTGCCTGAAACGTCGTCGGCGGCTTTGGCAGTCGTCCAAACCGCGACGAGCAACGCAATACTGGCAATGGCGAGCCGGATGTTCACTAGCAGAGGTTTCCTCGGAAGTTTTGTTGTGATGTGTTCGGGCGGGCTAACCTAACGGCGCCTCGTCCTCGAGCAAAGCAAATAGGACATGGTCCCGCCATTCGCCGTTAATCTGCAAATACTTGCGGGCTAGGCCCTCCTGCCGGAACCCTGCCTTGCCGAGCAGACTTTGGGAAGCCTCATTGATCGGAAGGCAGGCGGCTTCGATGCGGTGCAGGCCCAAAGTCGAGAACACAAACGGGACCAAAGCACGAACGGCATCGAACATATACCCGTGACGGGCGAAACGTTCGCCGATCCAGTAGCCCAAAGCGCAGCATTGGGTCACGCCACGGCGAACATTCGACAGCGTACAACCGCCGAGCAGCGCGTCGTCCTCGGCGCGATAGACGAAGAAGGCATAGGCCAGATCCAAGCGGCTTTCCTTCTGATAGCGCTTGATGCGGCGGCGGAAGGCGCCCTTGGTCAATTCATCGCGGGACCAGGACGGCTCCCAAGGCGTGAGAAAATCCCGGCTATCGCCGCGCAATTTGGCCCAAGCCTTGTAATCGGCGACGCGGGGATAGCGCAGATACACGTCTTGGCCACGGATCACCGGCTGCTGACCGCCGGGAAACGTCAGCCCACGCATGAACGCCATTGCCCCAGGTTTCATTCCGCCGCGCGTACCGCTGGTTTGGATCCGAACCGCTCAGCAAATATGCCATAGCGCTCCAGCTTGCCAGCGGGACCGACCGTCGCGACCGCAGGATTGGCCGTTTCCATGATTTTCTGGCCGAAGCGGCGCACCGCCGCAGCGTCCAAAACCTCGAGCTTTTCGGTCATCTCCTGGACCGTTAAGACGCGGTCGTAATTGAAGATATGGCCTGCGATCAGCTCCGCCCGAGCAGCCGGACTTTCCAGCCCCATGAGCAGGCTGGATTTAATCTGCGCTTTGGCGCGGGCAACCTCATCTTCGCTCGCGGTTTCGGCGAGACTGGCCATCTCTCCGGCCACGATGGCCCCCATTTCGGCGGCTTCTGATTCGCCCGTGCCGGTGTAGATGCCGACCACGCCGTCATCCTTGTGCGAATTGGCGAAGGCGTAGATCGAGTAACACAGGCCGCGCTTCTCGCGCACTTCCTGGAACAGCCGCGAGGACATGCCCCCGCCCAGCGCTGTGACATAGACCTGCCCCAGCAAATAATCGGGATCGACCGCCGAGACGCCTTGGAAGCCATAGGCGATGTGGCATTGCTCCAGATCGTCATCGACATGCATCTCGCCGCCGCGATAGCGCGCCCCATCGGGCGCCTTGGGCGCGTCGAGCGGCAGGCTGGCGAATTTCTCTTCGGCCAGCGCCACGAGGACGTCATGGTCCACGGCACCGGAGCCGATCACAATCATGCTGCCGGCGCGATAATTCTCGGCCATATAGCGGCGCAAATCATCGCTGGAAAAGGCGGAGACGGTCTCTTCCTCGCCCAAGATCGGCCAGCCCATCGCCTGTTCGGGATAGCAAACCGTTTGCAGGTAATCGAAGATGATATCGTCGGGCGTGTCTTTGGCCTGCCCGATCTCCTGCAACACCACTTGGCGTTCGCGTTCAAGTTCGTCGGTGGCGAAGGTCGGCTCGGTGAGGATGTCGGAGAGAATGTCGAGGGCGAGCGGCACATCGGCCTTCAAGACACGCGCATGAAACGCGGTCTGCTCCCGACTCGTATACGCATTGAGGAAACCGCCGACGGCTTCGATCTCTTCAGCGATCGCGCGTGCGCTTCGCCTCTTGGTGCCTTTGAAGGCCATATGCTCCAGCATATGGGAGATGCCATTCAGCGGCTTGGTTTCACTACGGGCGCCAGCGTTGACCCACACACCGACGGCGGCGGTTTCAAGCTGCATCATTGGGTCGGTCGCTACGATCAACCCGTTGGAAAGTCGAGAGATTTTTACATTCATGATGGCCGGAGTTTAGCCTCGATGAACCCCCTCACCAAGGCTTTTTCGGCCGCCATCAGATGACATTTTTCTTCGCCTTCCAGCGCCTCTTTAAGCCTCGGGGGAAGCTCTGGAATCTGGCCTGAGGCCTCTTCCACGGCCGCCGGAAACTTGGCCGGATGGGCGGTAGATAGGACAACAACCGGTACCTTTTCGCACCCTTTAAAGTTGTAAGCCGCCGTCAAAGCGACCGCCGTATGGGGGTCGATCAGCCGCCCGGTCTGCTGATAAAAGCGGGCGATGGTGGCCAGGGTTTCGCCGTCATCGCAGCGCGCGGCGGCATAGCGCTCGCTCAGCGCCTTGCGCACATCCGGCGGCAGCACGATGCGCTTGGTGGTGGCGAACAGCCCCATCTCGCGGCGAATGAATTTGGCATCGCGGCCGCAAGCTTCGAACAGCGCCCGCTCGAAATTCGACGCCACTTGAATGTCCATCGAGGGGCTGAGCGTGGGTTCGGCCTTGCCCGCTTCATAGACGCCATCGTTGAGGGCGCGAGCCATGATGTCGTTGGAATTGGTGGCCACTAACAAAGTATCCACAGGCAGGCCCATGCGCATGGCCGCCTCACCGGCGAAGACATCGCCGAAATTTCCCGTGGGCACCACAAACACCGGCGGCACGTCGAAGGCAGACGCGGCGGTGAAGTAATAGACCGCTTGCGCCGCGATGCGGGCGAAGTTGATCGAGTTCACCGCGGTCAGATTCACCGCTTTGGCGAATGCGGTTTCGGCAAACAGGTCCTTCACGATGGCCTGGGCGTCGTCGAAGGAGCCTTCGATGGCGATGTTGTGGACATTGGTGAAGGCGGTGGTGGTCATCTGGCGCCGCTGCACCTCACTGACCCGGCCTTGCGGGTGCAGCACGAAGACTTCGATGTTTTCCAGGCCGCCCAGCGCCGCAATCGCCGCCGAGCCGGTATCGCCGGACGTCGCCGCCAGCACTGTCGCCCGCCCGCCTTTGCGCTTCAGGGCGCGGGCAAACAGCCGCCCCAGGATCTGCAAGGCCACATCCTTGAAGGCCAAGGTGGGGCCGTGAAACAGCTCCAGCAGATAAAGGTCAGTGCCAATCTCCGACAGCGGCGCGATGCGCGGATCGCTAAAGCCCGCATAGGCCGCCGTGATGTCAGCCTTCAGCTCCTCACGCGAAAAACTGTCGCCAATCAGCTCGCCGAGCACGATCTCGGCCACTTCGGCATAAGGTCGGCCCTTGAAATTGGCGATCTCCAGCGGCGAAAACCGCGGCCAGACCTCCGGCAAATAGAGCCCGCCATCGGGGGCCAGCCCCGCCAGCAGCATGTCAGCGAAGGAAATCAGCGGCGAATGTCCGCGAGTGCTTAGATAGCGCATGGGCTTATAATCTTGCGTTGTGAGGTCGAACGGGCGACGGCCCGACTAAAAGCACGTTTTGCCCCTGCGTCCAACCTCGCCCCCACTTCTGGGGGTGGAGTAGCGCCAGCGTACGACCGTCGGCGCGTAGCGCCGGATGAGGGGGCACCCGGCCGAGGGGCGGTGGCCGGGGCGCGGTCCCGACATCGAAGGCAGGCTCCTGCGCGCAGCGCGAACGCTTCGGTGCTGCATCACCACAGCAAAAAACAAAGTTTGGCACGCGGAGACGCGGAGTCGCGGAGGTAACACCGGCACACTTTTTCTCCGCGCCTCCGCGTCTCCGCGTGAAATTTGTTTCTGCCCCCCAACACATCTGCCACCCGCAAAGGTCGCTAAGGTTTCTCGCCGTGCGGTATCGTGATGGTAACTTCACGGGCCCCGCTGGCGGCAAGCCCTTACCGCGAAGACGCCAGCCGGTCATCGCGCGGCGGCGTGCCGTACATGGTCTTGTAGGCCCGGCTGAAGGCCGCTTCGGACTCATAACCGATGGTGTGGGCGACCTCCCCGACTGGCAGATTGGAATTGCGCAACAGATCGAACGCCATCGCCAGGCGCCAGCGATGCAGATAGCGCAGCGGTGGTTCGCCCACGGTGGCCAGAAACAGCTCGGCAAAGCGCGAGCGCGACATGCCTGCGACCGACGCCAGGGTTTCGACGGTCCAATTTCTTGCCGGTTGGCGATGAATGGCGGCGACGGCTTTGCTGACCCGCGCGTCGGCCAGCGCTCCGATCCAGCCCTGACGCGGACCGCGCGATTTCGCCCAAGTCCGGATGCAGCGGATAATCAAAACATCGATGACGCGCGAGATCATCAGCGCGGCCCCGGGCTCCTGTGTCGTCTGCTCAATGATCAAGAACTGGGCGACATCCCGGATCAGCACAGCGGATTGATCAGCATCCTTGGCGATATGAATCACCTCCGGCAGCAGCCGCAGTAACGGCGACACCCCACCTTTGTTTTCGAATTGAAAGGTGGCGCTGATGGTCTTGGCCACGATGGCGCCCTGGCCATGTTCGAGCACCGCAATGACGGCGTCAGAGGCCGTGATACTCAGCGGCGCTTGCAGAGCACCGTCGTCGCTCAGCCGGTACCGCGCCGGGTGCGGCAAGACCACGATATCGCCGGCGTAGAGCTGCAAAGGCGGGCGGCCCTCGACCGTGATGCGCAACGCCCCTTCCTGAACCACATGGATACAAGCCGCGCCCTGCTCGAAAGCGACGTTGAAGCCGGAGCGCAATTCGCTCGTCAGCACCCGCTCGCCGCTCAGCTGAACGAAGCGCAGCACGTCGGACAACAGATCCGCCTGAGCCGGAAGATCGGACGCTGGAGCAAGAACTCCGTCGTTGCTGTCATGGGGTTTCAGGGGCGCGTCCTCTATCTATCAGCTCATGAGAATTCAACCACTGAGCCGCGTAACAAGGAAATTGGGGCCACCTTATACCGCCCCAAGACAGCTCGCGAAACGGCAAATGGAAGAAAGTTGACTTTGCAGAAACTCTTCTAACCCCGGACGAATATCCAAAACACAAGGAACAAATCGATGCGCAATTTTCTGTTGTCTTCCGCCGCAGCCATGCTGATCGCGGGCGCTGCCTTTGCCGCCCCCGCTGCCGCGGCCAATCTGCCCAAAGGGGCGGCCCACAATATCGTGCTCGTCCACGGCGCCTTCGTCGACCAGACCAGCTGGCAGCCGGTGGCCGATATCCTGACCAAGAAGGGCTACAGCGTAACCCTGGTCGAAAATCCGCTGACCTCGCTGGCGGCGGATGTCGCCGCCGCCCAACAGGCGTTGGCGCAGCAGAACGGCAAGACCGTGCTGGTGGGCCACTCCTGGGGCGGCATGGTGATCACCGAGGCCGGCAACGATCCCAAGGTCTCGGCCCTGGTCTACGTCTCCGCCTTCGCGCCTGATGTCGGTGAATCGCTGGCCTCTCTCTCGCAGGGTGGCCCGCCGACCGAAGGCACCGCCGCGATCCGTCCGGACGCCAAGGGTTACCTGACGATCGATCCCAAGGTCTTCCCCTCGGCCGTCGCTGCGGATCTGCCGCCGCAAATCGCCGAAGCCTTGGCCAATGCCCAGATGCCGCTCAACCACACGGCCTTTGGCGAAGCGGTCGATACCGCGGCCTGGCATACCAAGCCGAACTTCTATGTGATCACGACGCAAGACAAAGTGCTTGCCCCTGACGCCCAGCGCATGTTCGCCGCCCGGATCAAGGCCCAGACGACAGAAGTCGCCGGCAGCCATGCCTCGCTTGTCGTGCATGCCAGCGAAGTCGCCGCCGTGATCGAAAAAGCCGCCCTCGCCCAGTGAAACCAACGCTCCCGGTACTCAGTGCCGGGAGCAACCACTCCCCGCATCCGCAAATACCTTCGCCTTCACCTTTCTGCCCCCCGCCTTCGGGGGGAAGTGGCCGCAAAGCGGACGAAGGGGGGCGCCGGGCCGAGGGGCTACATCGAAAGCAGGGTTCGCATATCGAGAGCAGTCCTCTCATCCCGAATATGCGTGCCGACGGTGCCCCCTAATCCGTCATGGCCGGGCTCAGACCCGGCCATGACGTGTTAAGGACCAGTCCCTGCCCCCAGCGCTTTGCGGAACGCCCGGTCGCGTTTCAAATGCCATTCGCGGCTCATGGCTTCGCTGCGGGTTTTGAAGCGTTCGGCATAGACGAGCGCCCAGACCCGTCCGCGCGTCGACTTGGCGCCGGTGCCCGCATTGTGCCGCGCGAGACGCTGCTCGAGGTCCGTGGTCCAGCCGACATAGCTGCGCCAAACGCCGCTCTGTTCGCTGCCGAGGACATAGACATAGCAAGCCATCGGTTTGTTCTACTCGCTACTCACTACTCACTTCTTTTCCCCCACCACCTTATCCAGCCACTTCGGCACATAGGCTGCGGGTGTGCTGCGCAAGCGGGCCAGCAGAACGCGCGGATCGTTTTCCACCACCAGCACCTCGCGGTGGATGGCTTTCATGAAGCGCTCCTCCACCACATGGTCGAGGAAGGCCACCAGCTTGTCATAAAAGCCGCCCGCATTGAGCAGCGCCACATGCTTGCTGTGCACGCCAAGCTGCGCCCAGGTCCAAGCCTCGAACATCTCTTCCAGCGTGCCGATGCCGCCGGGCAGCGCGATGAAGGCATCCGACAGCTCGGCCATCAGCGCCTTGCGGTCGTGCATGGTGGGCACAATCTTTAAATCGGTGAGGCCGGTGTGCGACAGGCCGTGGCCATCGAGCTGGGTGGTGATGACGCCGATCACCTCGCCACCCTTGGCCAGCGCCGCGTCGGCGGCAACGCCCATCAAACCGATATTGCCGCCGCCATAAACCAGGCCAATGCCCGCTTCGGCCAAGGCCTCGCCAAGATCATGAGCGGCTTGGCGATAGGCGTCTTGGGCGCCGATACTGGAACCGGCATAAATGCAAATGCGCACAGTCGTTCTCCTCTGGAGCAGGAGAACTAGAGCGCCCGCAGAGCAGGGTCAATTCACCTCTGCGCAAAGCCGCTATTCGGCTTTTTTTGGCCTGCGGCTTCGAGAATCAGGTCGGCGATGGCATCGGCTTTGGACACCAGCGACAAATGCCCGGCCTCCAACTCGATGGTCTTGGCCTTCATACGTTTGGCCAAGAAGCGTTCCAGATCGGGCGCAATCGTTTGGTCTTGTCTTGAGACCGCATAATAGCTTGGCTTGGTGCGCCACGCCGCCACCGTGGTGCGATCATTGAAGAGGCTGGCGGCGGTCGGCTCCTGCACTGCGAACAGCACACGGGCCATGGCAGGTTCGACGCCATTGGCGAAAAAGCTAAGAAAATGCGGCTCGTCGATGGTGGTGAAGCCATCATGGTTTTGCACCCCGTCGCGCACCGGCATGGTGGGGAATTTCGCCGACAGCGCCACGAAATCCTCGCCCGCGTCGGGTGCCCGCGCCGCCACATAGACGAGCGCTACAACTTTCGGATCAGCCCCCGCTTCGCTCACCACCGTGCCGGACCACGAGTGGCCCACCAGCACGACCGGCCCATCCTGCAACGCCAACACGCGCTTGGTGGCGGCCACCGAATCTGCCAGCGAGGTCAACGGATTTTGCACCGCCGTCACATGTAGGCCCGCCGCTTGCAACCGGGCGATCACCGCACTCCAGCTCGAGCCGTCCGCCCAGGCGCCGTGCACCAGCACAACATTGTGCACCGGTTCGGCAGCGGCGCTTGCAAAGCATGGGAGGAGAACCAAACACAGAGCGATTGCGAGTTTTCGGATCATGCGCTGCTCCTACGAGACCACCTGCAAAGCTTCGCCCAGTGCAGGGATTTCTGTAAAGCGAATAGACGAACGTGACGCCGCTACCTTAACGGAACCCGAGCCGCCCCAGCGAGACATGCATGGCGCCATAACAGCCGAGCAAAACCAGCCCCAGCGCGTACCAAGTGATGGCGTATTGCAAATGCTCGTTGCGGAAGGTGATGACGGTCTGCCCGCCTTTGGGCCAGCCACCGGGATTGGGTGTGGCATCGGCCTCGATCAGCACCGGCGCCGCCAGCTGCACCTGATCGAGGCGCGCGATCCAAGCGACATCGCGCGAGAACCAGACGCGCTCGGCCTTGTCCATGGTGGGTGTGAAGGGCCCGGGCGGATCAGGCTGGCGCCAGACGCCGACGAGACGCTGCACGGCCTCGCTATTGCCGGCGCGGCGCGTTTTGGGGTCGCGATTTTCCTGCGGAATGATGCCGCGATCGACCAGCAGCACGCGGCCATCCGTGGTCGTGAAGGTGGTCAGCACATGATAGACCGGCACACCCTCGGCAATGCCGTAGACAAAGCCTTCTTTGCTGTGATCGAAGCGGCCGCTCAGCGCCACCTTGTGATACTCCGCGCCCCTGCCGAGTTTCAGCGCCGCATCGAGCGAGAGTGGCGGCGCCATCAGATTGCGGTTCACCTCGGCGATCAACCCCAGCTTCCAATGCAACCGGTGTATCTGCCACGTCCCCAGCCACATCAGCCCAGCGAAGAGCAGCAGGCAGAACAGCGAAAACAGCGGCATAGGGCGAAACGTCAGGCGCATTGGGCAAAACTCGCAGAGAGCATCAAAGGTTAGGGTCTATCCCAAAGCGGGCGCACGTTGCTGCCGCGCAGCGAATAGGCAGGTGAAAAACGACACGCCGTGAGATAGGATCTGGCAAACTGACCAGGGGCCGCAATGCCATCGAATGTACGAAATTTTTTGCTGCTCAGCTATCTTAGCCTGTTGCTTGGCGTGGCGGAAATGATTGTCTCCACGCCCGCAATTGTGCACCTCGCCCCTATGGCTGGCGGAGGCAGCCTTATCATCGCCGCCAGAGCGATAGCCGTCGGCTTCACCGCCCTCTACGCCATCGTGATTGGACTGGCGGGTTGGGGACACCGCGATTGGGCCCGCTGGCTCTTGCTCGTCGTCTTCGCCTTCGGCTTGGGCTTTGACCTTCTGGCGCTTCCCGAGACGTTTCGCGCCGGGACCTTGGCAGATTTGATCTCCTGGGCGGCGACCGCACTGCAGGGCCCTGCCCTCTATTTGATCTTCACCGGCAATGCCAAGGGCTGGTTCCGCGAGGCGCTGTCTATTTCGTAAGCCGCCCCTCACCGGCTTTGTGCCGGTATTGCAGCACCAAGAGCAAGGATTTGGTCCAGCGCAGCATCACCAGGATCAGCAGCGTGGTCAGCGGAATCCACAGCAGGCCATGCACCCAAATGGGTGGGCTGAAGGTGAATTCGACCCACAGCGCCGCCGCCGTGACAAGACCGCCCGCAATCAGCACCACGAACACTGCCGGGCCATCGCCCGCATCGAAGATGGCGTAATCCAGCCCGCATACGGTGCAGCGCGGCGCAATCTTCAACAGGCCGTTATACAGCTTGCCTTTGCCGCAATGGGGGCAAAGACCGAGAAGCGCAGCGCGGCCGATGCTGGTCACCCTGCTGTCACCAAGCCCTGGCCGAAGACATAGATGCTGGTGAAGAGGAACAGCCAGATCACGTCCACGAAATGCCAGTACCACGCCGCGGCTTCGAAACCGAAATGGCGCGTCGGCGTGAAGTGCCCGAGAATAGCGCGGGCCAGACAGACGCTGAGGAATATCGTGCCGATGATCACATGGGCGCCGTGAAAGCCCGTCGCCATGAAGAAGGTCGAGCCGTAAATCGC
>JARLIR010000013.1 GCA_031291635.1 Rhizomicrobium sp.
ACCAGGGCAACGCCGAGGCCGATATAGGCTTGTCTTGCGGCGTGCTGGAAATTCACTTCCGGGCCGCGCGGCGGATAATTGCTCAGCAGCATCTTGCGATAGTTTTCCCAGCCCTCGTTGGTGCTGCCACGTTCAGCGGTGATGAAATCGAACATCGTGTTGATACGCTCAGCCGTGTAGTCGTCCCAGACCGCGAACACGAGCAAATGCGAACAATCGGTAATCATGCCCTGGTCCCAGGCGACGGGCTTTATCTTCGCGCGCAGTTCGGGGTTGGTCACGACGAGAATTTCGTAAGGCTGCAAGCCGCTCGAAGACGGCGCCAGACGGATCGCCTCCAGAATGCGCTCGACCTTGTCTTGCGGAACGCTTTTCGCGGCGTCCATCTTCTTGGTCGCATAGCGCCAATTCAGTTTTTCGATCAAATCCATCATACATACCCTTTGTTTATCGTCTTGCCTGCGAAGCTATGCGCTCGCCGGATTTCTGAACCCTATCGGTGCTGAAGCGCCATCGGCAGATTCGGAACATACCTAACTGGCTGTCGAGCATAGGATGTGCGTGCGATTCGTATGCCGTGAAACAAAGCCGCATCCCCATCACGCTTGGGTGCAAAACGTCGAGCCGGCGCACCGTCTCCCAACGCTGACTCGCATTCGCTTGTGATGGCAAAGTTTTTGCCCGAAACATCTAGGTAGTTATGCGGGTTAAGGGTAAATCCTGACACTGGGTCGCTGTTAATCGCGACGCAATAGCTTCGTCGTTACGCTGCACCATGCAATTTTTCACGCGCTGGGTAATCTCATGAGCCTGCTCACCTGGAAAGACGAATTCAGTACCGGCATCACGCAGTTCGATGACGAACACAAACGCTTGATCGGCCTGATCAATGACCTGCATGCCGCGATGCTGGCAAGCCGCAGCCAAGAAGTCGTGCAAGACGTCTTGCGCAAGCTGGTGCAATACACCCAGATCCACTTTCGCCATGAGGAAGAAGCGTTTGCGCGCACGCACTACCCGCAGGTGGCGCAACACAAAGCCCAGCACGACAAGCTGGCGGCGCAAGTGCAGGCGTTTGTCAAATCAGACCGTGGCGTCAACGCCCATCTTTCGATCGACGTCTTGAAATTCCTCAAGCAATGGCTGCTCGAACATATCGAAAAAAGCGATAAGGCCTATGGCGCCCATCTGAATGCCAAGGGCATCCAATAGAGCTCGCACTTGCGCTCCCTAATACCGCGGTAACACAAGCCGCGGTGGACGGCGTCAGAGGCCTTTCCCTAACGAGGACTGGGCGCCACTGCCCCCACTAGGGCTGTCTCTATCTGCACTCAGTTCGACGTGACTTGATCGAGCGAAAGGGTGGCAGCTTTGCCGTCATGGAATTCGACTTTGATTGATTGGGATACAGACCAAGCTTCCGGCGATCCAGCCAGGTGCGTCTGACGCTCCAACATCCACATCGCGCTGTTGCGGTCATACCATACGGGTTTGCCAAGGGGGCGCAAAAAATCTTCCAAGCGTGCGCCGAGCCCCAGCCCCAAATCGGTCTTCACGGGTAAAAGTTTCGCAGGAAGATAAGGGCAATCCGTCTCGCCGGACGCTTTGTCCTTCACAACAACGCTGCCAACGGCATGGTCGGGGCCACCCATCTCGCCACTGGCAGTGACAGAAACCTCACGGGTCGCGCGTCCCTCGTTGAACCGGTAACAGAGCCAGTACTCGCTCTCCCCGGCGTCGCCGCGATGTTTGATCCTGCCCCCTCCGGCCTTCGCTGCAACCTCGGCCAGCGTGGTTTTCTCAAAGACGACGCGGAACTTTCCCAGCACCACCGCGTCAAACATCGAATGCTTGGCCAGCTGTGGCTTGTCATCCGGTAAACCCGCGGACCGGTTCGGCGGCAATCCCGCGTTGTCTGCCAAAGCCGCCGATCCGCACAACAAGGCCGTAACGGCCACAATGTCCGCAATCCGCATCGCCTGTTCCCCCAGCTTGCCAGCCATGAGAATAGCACTCTCGCGGGTGCGCAAACGCGCGACCATAGCGCGCGCCGGAACAGTCGCTTTACGCGATCAGCCCCTTGAAGGCTTTGGCGCCGCCGCTGTCGGGAAAGACGCTGGTGTTCAAGGCCGCGCGCGACAGGCCCATGTGTTCGGCCAGCACGCTTTTGAACAGCGCCCGCATATCGCTGCGTGGCGGCAGATCGCGGCCGTCCTGCAGCGCTTCGGGTTTCAGGCCCATCCATTCGGCATGGACTTGGCCACCGGCCACCGCGCCGCCAAGCAGGAAGGCCGCGCCACCGGTACCGTGATCGGTGCCGCCGCTGCCATTGGGCTTCACGGTGCGGCCAAATTCGGTGGCGATCACCACCGCGGTTTTGCTCCAGGCCGGTCCCAGCGCCTGCTTCATGGCATCGATTCCGGCATCCAGTGCTGACAGGCGCCGCGCCAATTGGCCTTCGCCCGCGCCTTCGTTGATATGGGTGTCCCAACCAGACGCCTCCAGCACTGCCACGCGCGGGCCTTGACCGGCCAGCAAACGCCCCGCGCCCGCGAACAGCGGCACCAGATCGACCTTCACCTTTTGCTTGGAAGCCGGATCATCCATCGCGGCTTTGGATTGCGCCCGCAGCATCAGCGCGCTCGTCAGCGACGGCCCCAGCTCTTTGTCCCCGGCATAGAGCGCTTGCACGCGGGCGAAGTAAGCTTCATCGGGCTCGGGCAGCGTATCGGGCATCCAGCTGGTGGCCCGCGCTTTTCCGGTCAACACCAAAGGCGGCGTCTGCGCCACCGCCAGGGCTTCGACTTTCTTCGCCCCCATCGCCACAAGGGCACGGTTCAGCCAGCCATCATGAAAGCGATTGGGCACCAGCCCGCCGGTTTCGATCACATTCTGACCGTCGAAATGCGAGCGGTCGCGATAAGGCGTGCAGATATTGTGAAACACCGCCAGCTGTTTGGCGTCGTAATAGGATTTCAGATTGATCAGCGCCGGATGCAATCCGAAAAAGCCGTCGAGGTCGAGCAGCGGATTGGTGCCGGTCTTGGCCATGGCGAGACCGCCACGCACGCTCGCGTAATCGGCATCGCCGTAAGGCGGCACCGCGGCTAGGCCATCGAGCGCACCGCGCAGGATGACAAAGACAAAGCGCTGCTCGCCCGGCACCGCGGCAAAGGCTGCGGAGCCGCCGCAAACGCTAAGCGCGGCCGTCATCGTCAACATGTTTCGCCGTGTGATCATGGTCTCACCTGCGCTGAAATTCGGGGCTGGATAAGAGCAAGGCGACGGCCTCGCTTTTGCTGGAGGCGTGGGCAATCGCTGTGGAGGTCGGCTCGCTCATCAAAGCGCCGAGGCCGTTCGCCGCCAGCCCCACCACATCAAGCGTGGGCGGAATGCGTTGACTGACTTGCCGCGCCCATTCGATCCGCGTCAGCACCGCGTCGGGCCCGGACCATGCTTCGCTCTCCAAAGGCCAGCCTTTGGGCGACGGCGCCGCCATGGGAAACTCGCCCAGCATGCGCGACACGCCCATGGCGCCGCGAATTTGATTGACCACCGCCTCGGGCTTGCCATTGTCTTTGGGCAGATCGAGCAAGCGATAAGTGGCGGTGACCAGCTCCACCGGACTGCGCACTTTGGTCAGCTTGGGTGCGAAGGCATGCGGATCCTCCAGCAGCGCTGCCGCCAAGGCTTTCAGATCGCCGCCGCTCTGATTAAACACCTCTTCCAGCCGCTTCACGGTTGCGGGCGAAGGCGCATCGGCCAGAAACGCGGTGGCGAATTTCACCGCGATGTGATGCGCCGTGGCCTTGTCATGCGCCAGATCGGTAATCGCCGCCCGCGTGCCCGCCTCACCGGAAGGATAGCTCTTGCCGCGCAGCACGATCTCGCCAGGCTCATGGCGTTGCGGATAATAGCGATAGCCGTCGGCGCTCATCGGCCCGCTGGTATTGTTATCGAGGCCGAAGCCGGTCAGCAGTTTGGCCATGGCGATGACATCGGTTTGCGTGTAGCCGCCATCCACACCGAGGGTGAAAAGTTCCATCAGCTCGCGACCGAGATTTTCGTTCAGGCCTTTTTTCGAGCGCAGCCCGGCTTGCGAATTGGGACCGATGGAATCCACATTGTCGAGATAAAGCTGCATCGCCGGATGGCGCACCGCTGCTTGCACCATGGTTTCGAAGGTACCGCCAATGTTGGGGCGGATCACTTCGCGCTCGAAAGCGCCGACAAAGGTGCCGCAACGCGGATTGGCGGTGGAAACGCCAAAATGATTGGTCCAGAACCACACCAAGCGCTCCGCAAAGGGCCGTGTCGTCTTGAAGCCCAGCGCAAAGCGCGCCGCCATCTCGTTCACCACCATGTCGTAGCGCGATTTGTAGAGCGCCTTGCCCTCTTCCTCCATCGGCATACCGGCTTTGCGCGCCTGGTTCAGCGCCTTTTCCTTGTCACGGAAGGCCAGAATGTCGACCACCAGCGCGGAACCGCTCTGCAAGCTGCTGGCGGCAACCACCGGTGTCGGTTGCTCGGCAGGCGCTTCAATCTGCGCCAAGAGCCAAGCTTTGGGCCCTTGCGACGCCGCAGCAATCTCGCCTGGGCGCGCCCCCAGACCAAAGCGATGCACGGCGATGGCACCTTCGAGTGACATGAGCTTATCCTGCTAGGGCGTCTTGAAGTGTAAACGCCTGTCGCAGGATAGCTCCGTCGCCTCCCTGCCCGTTTTAATTCGCGGACAGAAAGGCACGCCTCTTATTTCGGCGCCACCGCCAGCGAGTTGGCGGGCAGCAGCGAGGCCGTCAGCGCTTTCAGCTTGCCGTTCGGCAATTTGCCGGGGAAGTGGCTGAGGTCCACTTGCCGGTTATGCGCGGCAAAGCCCGACGGCATGTTGTGGCAAAGGAAACAGCCCGCTTGCTGGGCATTGGTCTTAAAGGGATCGTAGCCGGTGGCGCCGCGCTGCATCCACGTTTCCAACGTGGTGTTGGCCAGATGCACGAAACCCGCGGGATCGACGATATCGGCAGGCGGCACCGAAGGCGGCGGCGGCGGCACTTGGAAAGTGGTGATGCGGAAATCGGTATTCGGCCCCATGCCGCCCTTGGTCCACACCGCGCCGATCAGCTTGTAGTTTTTCCACACCCCGGTCAGTTGCGGCATGATGGTGGCGTTGAGGCATGCGACA
>JARLIR010000129.1 GCA_031291635.1 Rhizomicrobium sp.
AGATAGGCGTTGGCGAGCATGGTGATGATCTCGTCCGAGCCGTTGCCGCAGACGATGCGGGCCGGATCGAGGCCATAAGCCTCGCCAATGGCCTCACGCAGCAGCTGCGCCGAACCGTCAGGATAGATGGCCATGTTTGCCGCTGCGGCCGCATAAGCCGCCTGCGCCAGGGGGCTCGGCCCCAAGGCACTCTCGTTGGAGGAGAGCTTGACCGGATCGGCAACGCCAGCAAGTGCAGCGCGACCGCCGACATAAGGCTCGATCTCCAAAACGCCGGGTTTGGGCGCCAGAGGTGTTTTCCCGGTCGTAACCATGTCCTGTCCAACTCCTTTTCGCTCTCGTTGATAGAACCGGCCCCGCACAAAATCAAAAGGGCGTAGAGTCAAAAACCGGGATTCGTTGACAGAAGGCCCCCTCGGCCTTAAACGCCCCCGGCTTGTGGCCCCCCAGGGGATTTCACCAAGGGCGCCTAGAGAGGGCTAATGTCCGATCCCGTCTTCCTACGTCCCTTGACCGCGCCGGACGCGGATAAAGGGCAAGCGGTTGTTTTTGGACCGGATCGGGCGCTGCCGCTCGATTCCGGGCGCAGCTTGGCGCCTTGGACCATCGCCTACAAAACCTATGGCACGCTCAACGCTGAGCGGACCAACGCCGTGCTGATCTGCCATGCCTTGACCGGCGATCAATTCGTGGCGAGTTCGCATCCGGTCACCGGCAAGCCCGGCTGGTGGGAGATCATGGTCGGCCCCGGCAAACCGATCGATACCGACCGGCTGTTCGTGATCTGCTCCAACGTCATCGGCGGCTGCATGGGCTCGAGTGGACCGGCAGAATGTGACCCCGCCACGGGCGAGACCTATGGCCTCTCCTTCCCGCTCATCACCATCCGCGACATGGTGCGGGCCCAGGCGATGCTGATTGATCATCTGGGCATCGGCAAATTGCTCTCGGTGATCGGCGGTTCGATGGGCGGCATGCAAGCGCTGCAATGGGCCGCGAGCTATCCCGAACGCGTGGTCTCGGCTATGCCCATCGCCTGCGCGGCGCGCCATTCGGCGCAGAACATCGCCTTCCACGAAGTCGGACGCCAAGCCATCATGGCCGACCCCGATTGGTATGGCGGCTCTTATTACAGCCGCGGCACCCAGCCCTCCAAAGGCCTCGCCGTGGCGCGCATGGCGGCCCACATCACCTACCTGTCGGAGCCGGCGCTGCAGCGCAAATTCGGCCGCACCCTGCAGAACAAGGGCGGTATCAGCTTTTTGTTCGCGCCCGATTTCCAAGTGGAATCCTACCTGCACCATCAGGGCACCAGTTTCGTCGATCGCTTTGACGCCAATTCCTATCTCTACATCACGCGGGCGATGGATTATTTCGACCTCGCCGCCGATCACGGCGGGGTTCTGGCTGAGGCTTTCCTGGGCACGAAAACGCGCTTCTGCATCATTTCCTTCTCCAGCGACTGGCTGTTCCCAACCGCCGAAAACAAGCGCGTCGCCCATGCCATCAATGCGGCGGCGGGCAATGTCAGCTTTGTCGATATCAAGAGCGATCGCGGCCACGATGCCTTCCTGCTCGACGAGCCGGAAATGTTCTCCACCGTGCGCGGCTTCCTGAACTCGGTGGCCGCGAATGAAGGGGTGGCGTGATGGCTTTGCGTCCGGACCTTGCCGCCATTGCCGAGATGATTCCCAAAGGCGCCCGCGTGCTCGATGTGGGTTGCGGCGACGGCGCCTTGCTCGAGCATCTCTCGCAGACCAAAAATGTCGACGGTCGCGGCCTGGAGCTGTCGCAGCAGAACGTCAATGCCTGTGTGGCGCGCGGACTGTCCGTCATCCAAGGCGATGCCGATACCGACCTGGGCGAATATCCTTCACAGGTCTTTGATCTGGTGATCTTGAGTCAAACCATTCAGGCCACCTGGGAACCCAAGACCGTGCTCGGCCACTTGCTACGCATCGGGCGGCATGTGGTGATCTCGTTTCCGAATTTCGGCCATTGGAAGGTGCGGCTATCGCTGTTGGCACACGGCCGTATGCCACGCACCAAAACCCTCGCCGATGAATGGTATGACACGCCGAACATCCATCTCTGTACCATCGCGGACTTCGTCGCTCTGACGCAGACCTGCGGGGCCGAGATTGAACAAGCGCTGGCGTTGACGCCCGAAGGCACGACACGGCCGATGGAGGCGCATGCCTGGCTCCCCAACCTTATGGCTGAAGGGGCCATCTTCCTGCTCCGCGCCAATGATGCGGGAACCAGCATTTAGAGACAGGAAGGGCAGTCGCCTCTTTAAAAGCGACCGCCCGTCCGGTGTCTGCAATCAGACTTTACCGAGCAACTGCAGCGCCTTGGTGTAGCGAGCGACGCCTTGGGCATATTGCGACGAGGCGCAATAGCTGCGGCCGGCCTGCGCGTGCTGGCGAGCGGCTTCCGTGGTGTCGTTGGTCTGGGCTACGGCCAGGGCTTCAGCGGCTTTCTTGCCGAGCTGGATGCAGTCGGACAGGCCGGCTGCGCTAGCGGCAGGGGCCAACAAAAAGGCTGCACAAGTGGCGGCGAGCATGGCCCGAGTGGCGAACTTCATAACGTCCTCCTCAACTTTCTTGATCTTGATCCGGGGTTTAACCGGTGGCGATGGGGTATTCCTCTTGGCCCAGCTGTGAAACCGACGAAACGGCATAGCAGCCCTAGCGTAATTATATTAGCGTCGCAGGTAGCTGGTTTTGTTTTGGTTTATCAACGGCTTAGAGGAACGCCTCGAGACACCCCTATTGTGAATAGGGGCTATGCGGTTTGCGCAATAATGTTTCTAGCCGTGACCGAGCAGATGCAGAGCCTCGGAATAGCGAGCAACACCCTGGGCATAGAGGTGTGACGCGCACAACGAACGCGCGGCATTGGCCTGGGTGCGGGCCTTTTCGGTGCTGTCACCGGGATTGGCCGAATCCAACGCCGCAGCGACTTGCTTCTGCATGGCGATGCAATCGCTGAGGCGGCCGTCGGCAGCTTGGGCGGCTGGCACGAGGGCGAGCGCGACGAGAGTGAGGGCGGCGAGTGAAAGTTTCATGATCTCCTCCTGGGTAGTGGTCAGTGATCAGTAGGTGGTGACGACCATCGCGAATGTGTAGGCCTCGTCGCTGACAATTTGCTGACGCTGGCGCGACCTTCAAATGCGAAAAAGTCCCATTTTCATGGCTTTTCTGGTGTTTTTCCCAAGCAAGCCGAGCGCACGCATAGCGCCTGTGCAAACCCTGCAGTGATTTTGCAATAGTGCGAAACGCGACTAGCTCAGCCTTGCAAGGTCGCGGCGGTGCGCAAACGCACCTTGCCGCTGGCGGCTTTGATCGTGGCACGGCCGTAAAGCGATTTGGCGGCTTCGACGAGATGCACGCCATGCAGCCCCGGCCAGATCCGGCGTCCGACGCGCTCCATGCCATCCCCCAGCGGCACCAGCCTGCGGCCGCGGAAGGGCGGCCGGTAGAGGGCTTTTTCCCAACGCAGCGGTTCGAAAAGTGTGTCGGTCAAGAGCGTGGCGAGTTCGCCCCTGTGAAAAGGGCGACCCAAAGCAAAGGGAGAGGCTTCCATCTGAGCCCAGAGGCTGGCGCGGTTCGGGACCACCAGCAGCATCCGCCCTTCTGGGGCCAGGACCCGCCACAGCTGGCGCAGCAGGACGCGGGCCGCATCCGCCCCTTCCAACCCATGCACCACCAGGATGCGGTCGAAGAGGGCGTCAGCGAAGGGCAGGCAATCTTCATCGGCGAGGAGTGAGAGCGGTCGCTGCGGCGGCCAGGCGATGACACCCATCGGAGCGGGCATCAGGGCGATGACGCGTTCCGCCTCCCCCAGCGCAGGCTGCAGATAAGGCGGGGCAAAGCCGTAGCCGAGTACGCGCAAACCGCGCAGATCGGGCCAAATATCGGCGATGCCGCGCGCGATCAAAGGGCGGGCCGCTCGACCCAGCGCCGACTGATAGAAATCGGAGAGCTCGCCCGCATCCCATTGCATGGTGATTGGCTTAAGCCTATCCGAGTCTGGGTTCAATGCAGGGGCGCCTGCTGCTAGAATGGCGGCGCCGTTTGGAGGGTTCCGTGGCCGATCTCCACATCACCATTATTCCCTGCCTAAGCGACAACTACGCTTATCTGTTGCGTAGCGAAGGCCTAGCTGCGGTGATCGACCCACCCGAAGCCGCCCCCATCGTGGCAGCCTTAGAAGGCGGGAGGCTCACCCACATCCTCAACACCCATCACCATTGGGACCATTCCGGGGGTAATCGGGAGCTGAAAGAAGCCTATGGCGCCCAAGTGGTCGGCGCCGAGAAGGACCGCAGCCGCATTCCCGGCATCGATATCGGGGTCAGTCCAGAACAGGGGTGGCAGTTCGGGGAATTCAAGGTGGAGGTGCTGGAAGTGCCCGGCCATACCCGCGGCGCCATCGCCTATGTCATCGATCATGCCGTCTTCACCGGCGACACCCTGTTCGTGATGGGTTGCGGCAAGCTCTTCGAGGGTACGCCCGGCGATATGGTGTCGAGCATGGCCAAGTTTGCCGCCCTACCTGACGACACCGCCGTCTATTGCGGCCATGAATACACCCTGACCAATGCCCGCTTCGCCCAATCGCTGGAACCGGGCAATGCAGCGCTGGCGGCCCGCGCCGCGGAAGTTGTGGCGCTACGCGCCGCCTTCAAGCCCACAGTGCCATCGACCATCGGGTTGGAAAAAGCCACCAACCCGTTCCTTCGAATCCACTCGGCCGAAATCCGCGCCGCCATCGGCATGGCGCATGGCGAGGACGCGGCCGTCTTCGCCGAAATCCGCCGCCGCAAGGATATTTTCTAGTTCTTTGGGGCCTTGTCGCCCGAGCCGGTGACGGTGTCGACCGCTCCACCCGCCACATCGGCGGTGGTGGAAACCACGCTGCCGGCGATCGAGAGGCCGGCGCCCGCTACGCTGCCTGCGGCGCTGGCGACAGCACAGCCGCTGAGGCAAAAGGCCAAAGCCGCTAAGGCCAAAATCTTCGTCATCGGGATCTTTCTCGCAGCCACGCTGGGCAGCCTGGCGCAACAGCCTTACCAGGATCTCAATGACGGGTGAATTCGCCCCAGATGGAAGAGAATTGCAGCGCCGTTGCGGTCAGTACGAAGGCGTGCCAGATGGCCTTGTGATAGGGAATGCGTTCCATCACGTAGAACACCACACCGGCCGAATAGACGATGCCGCCCGCCATGAGCAGCCAGAAATTGGCATGGGCCAAGGTCACGGACAAAGGCTGGATCACGGTGACGATCACCCAGCCCATGGCGAGATAAAGCCCCAGCGACAGCCACTCGAAACGGCGCGGCCAGACCAGTTTCATCACCACGCCGACAGTGGCGGCGGCCCAGACGATGGAGAGGATGATGGTGCCGGAGGTGACGCCCAGCCGATTGACCGCGAAGGGCGTGTAGGTGGCGGCAATCATGATGAAGATGGCAGCGTGATCGAGGCGGCGCAGCACCATCTTGGAGGGGCGGTGATGCGGCATCAGATTGTAGGCGGCCGAGCAGCACAGCATCGCCAAGAGGCCGACGCAATAAATCGAGACGCTGACCAGCACCGAAAGCCCGGTGACATGGAACAGCAGCCACAGGCTGGCATTGATGGCAAACAGCACACCCAGGACATGGACGATGCCGTCGGCGAGATCTTCATGGCGTGTATAAAGGCGCTGGACGCGCCCGACAGTCTCTTCGACAGTCTTGTTCATACGCATACCCGTTACTAACTGACGGGCTCCACTATCCCATGCCTGGGCGACATTACCTAGGCAACAAGCCCAAACGGTACGGCCTGGACCACAGCCAGCGACAACTTTCCAAGCTTACCCAGAGGTCTTCTCGGGATTGCGGGTCAGATGACGCTTCACGAAGGCATCCAGCTTGCGGGCGATTTGCGGAATATGGAACTCGCGGTCCCACACCGTGGCCGCTTCCGCCAGAATCTTGACGCGAACCTCTTCCGGAATCTCGCCCCAATGCAGCAGCAGGGCCGAGCCGAGACGACGGATATAGGGCTCATCCTCGCTCGGGTATTTGAGCGTGAATTGATCTTGCTGGGGGAGTGGCGCTTTCACGGAAATTATCAACCTTTGTAGACCCTTGACGACCTTGGGGGAGAAGGCTGCCCCGGGGTGCTCGCGGGAGCATCTATCAAAGCCTTCAGAGCGGCTTCGTCAATGGGCTTGGGACAGAATTTCGCGACCCCCGCCCGCCTCAGCCATGCTACGAAAGCAGAGCCCAATGAGGTTCTACCCATGCGCCCTGCCCGCTCTGCTGCTTGTCTGGCTATTACCGCCGTAATGAGTCTTTTGCTGGGCATGCGCCCCGCGGCGGCGCAGCCAGAAGCGCGCTTCGAGACCAATTTTGGCAATTTCACCATCCTTTTGGAGCCGGATAAGGCGCCCGCCACGGTGGCGAACTTCATCCGCTACACCAAGGAAGGCCATTTCAACGGCACCGTGTTTTACCGCATCGTGCCCGATTTCGTGATTCAGGCCGGCTCCTTTGGCGCCGACGGCAAATGGCGCGCCTTGCACAAGCCCATCGCGCTGGAAACCAGCCTCTCCAACACCCGTGGCAGCATTGCCATGGCGCGGGAAGAAAAGCCGGTCAGCGCCCTGGCCGAGTTCTTCATCAACCTGTCGGATAGCAACGCCAAGGCGCTGGACGCCAAACCGGGCGCCGCCCCGAACACCACCGGCTATGCCGTCTTCGGCCATGTCACCAGCGGCATGGAGGTGGTCGATGCCATTGCCGCTGCCCCCATCGGTGGCGGGGTTGGGCCCTTCCCGGAGAATTATCCGCAAAAGCCGGTCATCATCCGCAAAGTGACCATTGGTGTCGCCCCGCCCGCTGCGGTGGTCCCCCCGGCTGCTGATGCCCCAGCTGCAACCCCCGAGGGCGTGGCGCCCCCCGCCGCCGCCCCCGCCCAATCCGGCCAGCCGCCCCAGCAAGCCCCGCAATAGGGTCGTCGAATCAGCTTTAGCGCCCCGCTTGCCCGCTGCAGTGCCGCGTTGAAAATCAAAAGGCTCACGCGGAGACGCGGAGGGGCGGAGTTGTTGCTGTTCGGTTGTGAGCCACGGGCTGGTCGCAAAACCTGTTCTCCGCGCCTCCGCGTCTCCGCGTGAAATTTTCTGCCCTAGCGCGGCACCGGCTTGGGCGGCGGCGATCACCAGCTCGGCGCGGGCCATGGCCTCGCGGGCGCGACGGTGCCAGTCGCGGATGCGGCGGCGCAGATCGATGGCGGCAGCGGCGCGCCGGCCAGACTTGACGGCATTGCGATTGCCGAAGGGCGCCCCAACTTTTGGTTGCCAGACATCCTCGGAGCACAAGGGCTGGATCATTGTTTGTCGCTTTCGGCCGTAATGGCAGGGGGGAGGGAGTGGCTTGCGGCAATCTGCGAGCGGCGCAGCTGAGAGGCCTGGACATGGGTGTAGACCAGCTCATGGCGGCGGGTTTCGACCGCTGGCTCGCCGCCGCCGCGCAGCTTGGCCACCGTGTCACCCACCTTAGCGCCGGTCAGCGCCATGTTCTGCGCCGAGGTCATATAGCGGATGCGATCTTCCGGATCGTAAGTCAGGCAGGCCGAGACGAAGGCCACCTCGCGCATCAGAAAACGGCACTCGGCAATGAGGCCGTTGAGCTCGGTCTCGGTGTCGGCGGGCGTCGGCAAGGGCTTGCTGGCGAACAAGCGCACCGCCTTGCTGTGGCCTTGGCCCGAGGCATAGGGCGGCACCATGCCGCCATTGGCCGCCGCATCGGTGCGCACATCCCTTTCCCAGCGCGCTTGTTTGGTTTCCGCGGCAGCATCATCCGCAGTGCCGCGGATCTGGATGCGGGCGCAAGCCGCAGCATCAACGGGCTCGTCGGTCTGCGCCGCTGCGGCTTCGGCTTTGCTTTTAGCGGCAGCAGCGGCCTCGGCGGCGCGATGCTGGCGCATGGTTTCGACGCGTCCTTTCATATCAGCTTCTTGTTCGGAAAAGGGATGGTGACGGCCTTGCATTGCAGTGCTCCAATGTTGGGGGGACCGCTGAGAGGTGGGAACGTTAAGGAATGTTTTCCAGTGCCAGGCGCGGCGCGGCGCCAAATTTAATCGGGCAGATGGGATTTGTTTG
>JARLIR010000130.1 GCA_031291635.1 Rhizomicrobium sp.
CGCGGGGCGGCGCGGAGGCGGGTTTTGAACTGCACCAGCTCGGCGAGAAGGATTTCCAGCTTCTCGCGTTCGACTTCCGGCAGCGCCGGGCCGCGACGGGTGAAGGGCACCACGGCGCTCTCACGCTGCGGCGTGGCGGGACGCAAACTATCGCGGCCAACCTCGGCCACGAAGCGCACGCCCTTTTCGCGCAGAAATTTCTGCACGCCTTTGATGGTGTAGCCTTCGGAATAGAGCAGCGAACGGATGCCGCGCAAAAGATCGACGTCTTCGGGACGATAATAGCGGCGGCCACCGGCGCGCTTGGTCGGCTTGATCTGGGTGAAACGGCTTTCCCAGAAGCGCAGCACATGCTGCGGCACATCCAGCTCACTCGAGACTTCGCTGATGGTCCGGAAGGCTTCGGGGGATTTGCCCGGCCTAACCGGAAACTCAGCTACAACCGCAGACGACATCAATCGCCCTCGTCGAGACCATCAGGTGGGGTTTGCCCATTGATGACGGCCTTTAAAACGTGGCTGGGGCGGAACACCAGCACCCGGCGCGGAGCTATCGGAACTTCGTCGCCGGTCTTGGGATTTCGGCCCATACGCTGGGATTTCTGCCTTACCGCAAAGGTGCCGAAAGAGGAGAGTTTTACCGTTTCGCCGCGTGCCAGCGCCGTGCACAGTTCTTCCAGGATGTCCTCGACCATCTGCGCTGATTCGTTGCGCGACAGGCCGACAGCTTGGAAAACCGACTCTGTGAGGTCGGCGCGGGTCAGTGTCGTCGTGGTCATGGCGGTTAAACGACTCCCTTAGGCGTAAGTAAAAATACGCGAAAAGGGGATTTGCCGTCAACATCAATGGGATAACTAAGGCGCCTAAGAATCGTTACCAACGAATCAGACCAGCACCCCAGGTCATGCCCCCGCCGAGGGCCTCCAGCAGCACCAATTGGCCCGGCTTGATGCGCCCATCGGCCACGGCTGTGGCCAGCGCCAAGGGCACTGAAGCCGCCGAGGTATTGCCGTGTAGAGCCACCGTGGAGACAATTTTGGCGGGATCGGCGCCGAGTTTCTTGGCGGTCCCGTCCAGAATGCGCTGGTTGGCCTGGTGCGGCACGAACCAATCGACATCCGCAATGGCGACGTTCGATGCCGCGGCCGAGGCTTCGATGGCCGCCGTGATGTTGGTGACGGCGTGTTTGAAGACGTCCTTGCCCTGCATGCGCAGATAGCCGGTGGTGCCGGTGGTCGAAGGGCCGCCATCGACATAAAGAAGGTCGTGCAGCCGCCCATCCGAGAACAGGCGGGTGTTGAGGACACCGCGATCCGCCGCCGTGCCGGCGCCTTCGGCGGCATTGAGCACCACGGCCCCTGCCCCGTCGCCGAACAGCACGCAGGTGGAACGGTCGGTCCAATCCATCAAGCGGCTCATGGTTTCGGCGCCGATCACCAGGGCGCTGCGAACCTGTCCGGTCTTGATGAAATTGTCGGCCACCGAAAGCGCGAAAATGAAACCGGAGCACACCGCCTGCACATCGAAGGCAAAGCCGCGCGTCATGCCCAGCCGCGCCTGCACCATGGTGGCGACGGAGGGAAAGGTCTCATCCGGGGTGGTGGTGGCCACCACGATCATGTCGATGTCTTGGGCGGTGCAATTGGCATTGGCGAGCGCCGCATTGGCAGCCGCTAACGCCAGATCGGAGGTCTTCTCGCCGGGCGCCGCGATATGGCGCTGGCGGATGCCGGTGCGGGTTCTGATCCACTCGTCACTGGTATCCATACGCGTGGCGAGATCGGCATTGGTGACGATATTGCTCGGCAGATACGCGCCACAGCCAATCACATGAGACCGGATCACCGTCACGGGATGGCCGCCTCAGGCGTGACGCCTGCGCGATCGGCGGCGATGGATTTGTTGACGCCGCCAAGGGCCATATCGATGGCCGTATCGATGGCATAAGCAAAGCCCAGCGCATCCGTGCCGCCATGACTTTTCACCACGATGCCGTTGAGGCCGAGAAACAGTCCGCCTCCCGCCGCACGGGGATCCAATTTGCGCTTCAGCGCCATCAAAGCCCCGCTCGCCAGCAAAGCGCCAAGGCGCGACAGCAAAGAGCGGCGCAAAGCGCTGCGCAGATAAAAGGTGATCAGCTTGGCTGTACCCTCCACCGTCTTCAGCGTGACATTGCCGGTGAAACCATCGGTGACCGCCACATCGACCACGCCTTCGGCGATGTGATTGCCTTCGATGAAGCCGACAAATTCCATCGGCAGCTTGGCCGCGCGCAGGATCTGGGCAGCGCCCTTCACCGCGTCATGGCCTTTCATCTCTTCAGAGCCGACATTGAGCAGGCCGACACGCGGACGCGGCAAGCCCAGCACAGCGCGGGCGAAGGCTTCACCCATGACGGCGAAATCCACCAGCTGTTCGGCATCGCATTCGATATTGGCGCCGCAATCGAGCACCACCGTCTGACCGCGTTGTGTCGGCCACACCGAGGCGATGGCAGGACGCGAAATACCGTTGACGAGCCCCAGCTGATACATGCCCATCGCCATCAAGGCGCCGGTGTTGCCCGCCGAGACCACCGCTTCGGCCTCACCGCTCTTCACCGATTCGATGGCATGCCACATGCTGGAATCGCGGCGACGGCGCAGCGCATAGGATGGTTTCTCATCCATCGCCACGCGCGTTGCCGCATGCCGCACCGTGACGTGCGACAGGAATTTGCCTTTGCGCTTGGACAGCAGCTCACCCAGCACGGCTTCGTCACCGTGCAAGATGAACTTGACCTGCGGATGGCGTTGGAGCGTGCGCGCCAGCGCGGATACGACGATCGAGGGGCCGGCATCACCGCCCATCGCGTCAATCGACACCGTTAATTCGCCGGCCACGTTTCACCTGCCCCTAGTGGCGTAGAGCACTGGGCGACCGCATAGACTGCAGTCCCGGTGCTCAGGCCTTTGCCTCAGCCACCACATCACGGCCATCGTAATGGCCACAGGCGCCACAGACGTGATGCGGGCGCTTTTGTTCGCCGCAATTGGGGCATTCGTTATGGGCTGCAGGCGCCAGGGCGTGATGCGAACGACGCATATTACGGGCTGACGGCGACTTTTTTCTTTTTGGGACCGCCATGGCGGATTCCTACTCCTTCGGGGGCCGAACCTCTCAGTCCGGTAGTAAAAGCAGGCGGGGGAGGTAGCAGGAAACGCACCAAGGTTTCAAGCGGCAAAAATGGCCGATTTCCGTGGCTTACTCCCTGTCCTTCAAAGTCTTGAGGATAGCAAAGGGATTTTCCGGGGGCGGTTCGCCGCTAGAAGGCGGTGCGAAGGCCGCACCGCGCTTACGCGGGTAAGGATCAATGGCGAGCAAAAACTCCTCCAAAAGCGGCCCGGCGAGGTCGAAATGCAGATTGTCAATGATCTCTGGAGCCTCATCATCCCCGGCGGAAAGCGTTAATTCGCCCGCTTCGTCCGGAATTTTCGGGGCCAAATGCAACTCGCGCTCGATATGCCGCTTCAGATGCGATTTGACCGGATCCAGGGTCACGACACAGGGCTGCACCACTTCGGCCACAAGATCGGCGACGTAGGAGAATCGGTTGGTGGCGAGGCGTTTGAGCCGCACCACAGCGTCCCAGCGCGTCACTTTGGTCACATCCGCCCATTGCGCCAGAGCCGGAAACTGTTCCGGCGTCGCCGCGACGGTGACATCGCTGCCCGCCTGGGTCAGGTCGTTGAGGTTAAAATTGCGCTGGAGCGGATTGTCTTTCATCGTCTATTCCTGGAATTTCAGACTGGCAGTGCACCAAAGTCGACCACGCCCTCCGGCGTCAATGACAGATGCTGTTTTGCCCCCAGAACGTATACCGCCATGGCGCCAGCCGCAGCCTCCTCAACTCCACGGTAGAGATTGCGTGTCAGCGCCTTTTCCATCGCCGCGTGGTCTTGTGCCTCGTCATAGGCCTTGAGGCGGCCGTAGAAGGCGGCGGCGAACTTTTTCATGCGCCGACCCATGCCAACATCGCCACCCCCCTGCTCCCGCAACGCCTCGTCAAAGCCAATGAAGAGGCGATCGACAAAAGCTTGCGCCAGCGCCGCCGCGGCGGGATCTGTCTGCAGATGGGCTAACAACAGCCAAGCATGCAGCGTTAACAGATCGAAGCGCCCGTCGATGGTATCGGGGACAGCGAACTTAACGAAAAAGACAGGTTCACGCGCCCGCGTCACAACCGCCGCATAAAGACGGTCGGCATTGCTTTTCAGTGTCTTGCACCGGCTGAAGAGGTTCAGCATGATGGGCGAAAGCCTTGCAAGCGTCTCGCCCCGAGGCTAGCACACGCAAGTGTTCGTGGCACTGCAATAGAGGATCACTGGATGAAACGGCCCCTGCAACGGCTGCTGCTGCTCGCCACCTGTGTGGCACTCGCGGGTTGTACCCCTGTGATCAGCCAGCGCGGCTATGTCCAGAACCTCGATGCCGAAGCGGGTGTTGCCGCCGGCGTCGATACCAAGACCACGATCGAACAGAAGCTTGGTGATCCCTCGGTGCAGGCCGCCTTCGGCGCCGACGCCTGGTATTACATCTCGCAAAAGGAACGGCAGATCGCTTTCTTCGATGCCACAACGCTGTCGCGCCATATCCTGGCGGTATATTTCGACAAGGACGGCAAAGTCACCGACATGAAGCATTTCGGCCTCGAGGATGGCCGTGTGGTGGCTTTCGAGAACCGCACCACGCCGACCCGCGGCCGTGAGATGACCTTCCTGCAGCAGCTGTTTAATGCCACGCCGGGCGTGCCAGGCGCGGGCAACAGCCAGCAGGAACAGAACCCAGGCGGCGGCGGCGGCCCGGGGCACTGAGAGTTTTTGCTATTGGATTTTTGGAACGGCTCGCGAGCGATCGCGGGCCGTTTTGGTTTTGGGGCCGTGTTGTCATCCCTGTCGAGCAAATCTGCGGAAGCGCCTTTTTTCGAGAGCAAGACGATCCAGGTGTTTGCATGAACACAGACCGTAAGAAGAAAAAGAATTTCGCGCGGAGACGCGGAGCAGCATGGGCGCAAGCATCACCCGGTCATCTGTGATATTCCCATGACACGCGAAACTCCGCGCCTCCGCGTCTCCGCTCGATATTTTCTTGGTTGACGACCTAGATCCCCTTCCCTCGCCCGGCGCCGCTTGTGCCCTGCCGCGCTCGCCGGGGATGACAATAAAAACAAAAGGCGCCGGGACTGCTCCCAGCGCCGTTTGTTAAAGGCCGCTGCGACTACAGCAGGATGACGAAAAGGACTACCAACGCGGCGAGCAGGAGTGCGCCGGCGTGGCGCGCGAACCAATTGCTCTTCACGAGCTGGGTGGATGGGTTCAATTCGGTTTCGTGGTGACGGTCAACCAAAGGGGCCATGATCGACAACTTCGCCTCCTCTGACGAATGCCGAGCACTATAGGCACCGCGCGGCGAAATTGTCCGTGTCAAATATCAAATTCCATGACTGCAGACCGGGTAGCAAAACAAAAGGCGCCGGGATTGCTCCTGGCGCCTTCGCTTTCAGATTAAAGCCGTGATCAGCTCATATTCGCCAACGCGGCGAGGAGCAGCAACGCCACGATGTTGGTGATCTTGATCATCGGGTTGACGGCCGGACCCGCGGTGTCCTTGTAGGGATCGCCAACGGTATCGCCCGTCACAGCAGCCTTGTGGGCGTCGGAGCCCTTGCCGCCGTAATGGCCGTCTTCGATGTACTTCTTGGCATTGTCCCAAGCGCCGCCACCCGAGGTCATCGAGATAGCAACGAAGAGACCGGTGACGATGACGCCGAGCAACATGGCGCCGAGCGCGTTGAAGGCATCGACTTTGCCTGCAATCGCATCCACCACGAAGAACAGCACGATCGGGGACAAGACCGGCAGCAACGAAGGAACCAACATTTCCTTGATCGCAGCTTTCGTCAGCATGTCCACGGCACGGCCATAGTCAGGCTTCTGGGTGCCAAGCATGATGCCGGGCATTTCCTTGAACTGACGACGAACTTCGTCCACCACGGCGCCTGCCGCGCGGCCCACCGCCGTCATGGCGATACCACCGAACAGATAGGGAAGCAGACCGCCGAGGAAAAGGCCGACCACCACCCACGGATTGTCGAGACCGAAGGTCGGCACCGTCACATCCGAAAAGTAGGTGAAGACATCTTTATGGGCGACGAAGTACTTCAGATCTTCCGTGTAGGCCGCAAACAGCACCAGGGCGCCGAGACCAGCCGAACCAATGGCATAACCCTTGGTGACGGCCTTGGTGGTGTTGCCCACCGCGTCGAGCGCGTCGGTGGTCTTGCGCACATCGCCTTCCAGACCCGCCATTTCGGCAATGCCACCGGCATTGTCTGTCACGGGGCCGAACGCATCGAGCGCCACGATCATGCCGGCCAGCGACAGCATCGTCGACACAGCGATGGCGATACCGAAAACACCTGCCAGCAGGAATGTGGCGACGATGCCGATGCAGATCACGAGGACCGGCATCGCAGTCGATTCCATCGAGATGGCCAGGCCCTGAATGACGTTGGTGCCGTGACCGGTCAGCGAAGATTTGGCAATGCTGGTCACCGGGCGCTTGCCGGTGGCGGTGTAGTACTCAGTGATAACAATCAAGGCCAAGGTGACGGCGAGACCAACCACGCCGCAATAGAACAGGTTCATACCGCTGAAGGTCTTGGTGCCAGCCGTCAAGTCAGCGACGAGGCCGCCCGGCAGAAGGTTGTCCATCAGGAAGTAAAGGCCGATCAGCGACAGCACACCGGTAGCGATCACGCCCTTGTAGAGCGCGCCCATGATGTTCTGCTTCTTGCCGAGCTTGACGAAGAAGGTACCAATGATCGAGGTCAGGATTGCCATACCGTTGATCGCCAGCGGCAGCAGCATCAGCGCTGATCTCTGGTCGCCGGTGAAGTAGATCAAGGCCAGAACCATGGTGGCGACCGTGGTCACCGCATAGGTTTCAAACAAATCCGCGGCCATGCCAGCGCAATCGCCGACATTGTCGCCGACGTTATCGGCAATGGTGGCCGGGTTGCGTGGGTCATCTTCGGGAATGCCTGCTTCGACCTTGCCCACCATGTCGCCGCCGACATCCGCACCCTTGGTGAAGATACCGCCGCCGAGACGGGCGAAGATGGAGATCAGCGAAGCGCCGAAGCCGAGAGCCACCAGCGCGTTTTGCACGATGCGCGCCTGCTGCTCATTTTCGAGGCTGAGGCCGAGCACTTGGGTGAGGACCACATAGTAGCCCGCCACGCCGATGAGGGCGAGGCCAACCACCAAAAGGCCGGTCACTGCGCCAGACCGGAACGCCAGGCTGAGGCCCGCCGCCAAGCCCTGCCGCGCCGCTTCCGCGGTGCGCACATTGGCCCGTACCGACACGTTCATGCCGATATAACCGGCCGCCCCAGACAGGGTCGAACCGAGCAGAAAGCCGAGCGCGCTCTGCCACCCGAAGAGCGGAAAGGCTAAGATGAAGATCACGACGCCGACCAGGGCAATGGTCGTGTACTGACGATTGAGATAGGCGCGCGCGCCTTCCTGAATGGCCGCTGCAATTTCCTGCATACGGGCATTGCCCGCACTTTTTGAGAGGACAGAGCGCACCGTCAGGCCGCCGTAAATCAACGCGGCCAGCCCGCAAGCCAACACGATATAGAGTTCCATGGGTTCCCCTTGCTTCCGTATTCTTGACCGACAAATCGTGGCCAGAGCCGAGTCGTCGACAGGCAAACCTGCCGCGCAGAAGGCCGGGGGTGTATGCCAAATGGCACAGGCCTACGCAACGGACCTGCCTTATTTTGGGCGCGATTTCTGTGCGTTTTCGGCTGGCGCAGCGGCTTCTTTGGAAGGGTTCGAAGCCCCAGCGGTTCCCGCGCCCTCTTTACCCGCCTCGCCTGCGGCTTTTGCCGGCGCTGCCTGATCGGGTGCAACTTGCCCGTCCCCGGTCGATTCGCTCGGCTTCAGGGGATTGAACTTGATGTCCACGAACATCATGGCGACCACTTTGTTGTCGCCGACGATTTTCTTGGCATCGGCGGTCAGCCTGGTCGCCAGCTGAACTTTATCGACCGCTTTGGGATCGGCACTCTGGGCAATCGGCTTGCTGTTCACGTCGCGGACAAAACTGTCCTGAATGAAAGCCAGCTTTTGGCGCACCAAGATGGCCGCATCGCCCGAAGAACAGACCATTTTGCTGGAGATATAGGCGTAGCCTTGCAGCTTCCCATCGATGCTCATCGGAGCAATTAGGAAGGGCATTTCGACGGTGGTGCCGGGCTCGGGCTTCTTGGCGCCGGGTTCGGCCTCGCCAGCCGCGAAAGCGGGTCCTAAGCCCAAGGACAAAACCATAACAAAACTAAGGTAATTGGCGGTGCGCATGGGCGAAACCTAGGGCGGCAAGGCTAATAGAATGTTACCGCAACTATATTGCTAGAAGTGAACGAAGCCCGGACGCGCCACGGTGATCGCCTGCCCGGCCCCATCAAGCAGAACCACACCCGAGCCGATCTCGACTTGGCCAATTTTGGTAACGCTCACATCAGCCTTCCCCGCCGCGACTGCGACAGATTCGTCTGACGCCGCGGTAAAGGCGATTTCGTAGTCGTCGCCAGCCGTCGCGGCCCTCAGCAGACCCTCTTCGCCCGGCCAATTGTGCAGAAGTGCAGGCGAGAGCGGGATGCGATTCGCCTCCACAACCAATCGCACCGCTGAAACGTCGGCGATGTGACCGAGATCAGCGATCAGACCATCGGAGACATCCAATGATGCCGTAGCCACGCCCCGCAACCCCTTGCCAAGGGCCAAGCGCGGCGTCGGCTGGCGGTAACGGCCAATGAGAAAATCAGCGCCCTCGCCCGCCGCCAAAGCCCCCTGCAGGATCTGCAAACCGGCTCCGGCGTCGCCAATCGTTCCGCTCACGTAAATGCCGTCGCCAGGACGGGCACCGCGGCGCCGGATCATGGCGCCCACCGGGGCCGTTCCCAATGCGGTGATGGCAATGGTCAAAGGCCCTGGCGTCGAGGTGGTATCGCCGCCCAGCAACGAGAGCGCGAAGCGCGTTTGCGCCAGCGATAAACCACGGGCAAAGCTCGCCAGCCAAGCGTCATCGATGCTGGACGGTAATGCCAGCGCCATCAGATAGCCGCGCGGCTCAGCTCCCTTTGCGGCAAGATCGGAGAGATTCACCGCCAAGGCTTTGGCGGCAATCAACTCGGGCGGGTCGTTGGCAAAAAAATGCACGCCAGCAACCAGGGCATCAGCGGTGATGATCATCTCGCGCCCCGGCTCCGGCTTCAGCACACAGGCATCGTCACTGAGCGACAAGGCCGCCGGATCACGCGCCAAAGGGGCGAAGTGTTTCGCGATCAAAGCAAATTCGGAGAGCGGCAAAACTTGCATCCCAGTGTTGCATTCCTGTCCTTGAAAGCGCGCGGACGGAACATATATCGGCTCTATCGTAGACAGGATAACGGGCCAATCAAACCCAGGCTTTTTGCCCCAGTTCTGCCACGATCCGCCAAGCCAAATCTATCTCGTCGTCTGTTAAGAAGCCGGTTTGAGGGCTGAGGGCGGCGTGATGAGGTCGAAGATCACATCGAGGATCCGGCGCAAAAGAAGCCTCAGCCAGTTGAGGATGAGGCGGAGGTTGTGACCGACGGCGCTGAGCACG
>JARLIR010000014.1 GCA_031291635.1 Rhizomicrobium sp.
ATTTGCCAACATTGGCACGACCGACGATGGCGACTGTGAGAGACATTCCTCTTCCTAGCATTTCACGGCTGCCCAAAGGGCAAAAAACTTTGGGGAGGGATAACGCCTCGGCGTCTCCCTCCCCATCACGATTTAGACAGCGAAAATCCTCCCGCTAGGGGAGAACCCGCCTATTTCAACGCCACCAAACTGGCGTCGTTGGTCAGGATGTAGAGCGTATCATTGGCCACCACCGGCGGGATGAAGGCTTTGTCGGGGATTTCCATGCGGCCGATGAGTTTGCCCGTATAAGGCGAGATCGCTTCGGCATGGCCATCCGACGACACGGCGATCAACCGGTCAGAGGCGAGCACGGGGCCGGACCAGACGATCGGATCGCTGGTGGGGTCTTCGGGATCGGTCCAGCGCGGCAGCTGATGCAGCCACTTCACTTTGCCTTCCTTGCGGGTCAGGCACATCAGCTGACCTTCCAAGGTGATGACATAAACATAGTCGCCCGCCACCCAAGGAGTCTGGATGCCGCCGAGATCGCGCGACCACTGACGGTCACCGCTTTCGAGCTGGATGGCGGCCATGATGCCGGAATGGCTGATGGCGAAGACAAGGCCACGATCCACCACCGGACGTCCGGCGATGTCATCGATTTCCGACAGCGCGGTGACGCCATGGCTGCGGGTCAGCATGTCGTTCCAAGCCGGACGGCCGTTCTGCACGCGCAAGGCATAGACTTCGCCCGAGGAGTAGGGGGCGATGAGGAATTCCCCCACCACGGCGGCGCTGGTCGAGACCATGATACCGGCGTTTTCGCCGATGCCATTGTGATCCCACAATTCGCGACCGTTGGTGATGGCGAGAGCATGCAGATGATTGTCGATGGAAGAGACGAAGAGGCGGCCGCCATTGACCACCGGGGCATTGGCAATCGGCACGCCGAAGGCGGTGCGCCACAGCTCTTTGCCCGATTTGGCATCCAGCGCCACGACATCGCCGAAGCCGGAGGTGGCGAAGACGCGGCCGCTGTCGAAAGCAATACCGCCGCCAGCGCCCTTAGAGGCATCGACGCGCGAATCCTTACCGAAAACGCCCAGGCTGATGACGTTGAAAAAATCTTGGCTGCCTGGCGGGGCCACCGAGACATGCCAGGCTTCCGCGCCGGTGGCCGCATCAAAGGCATAAACGCGGGCCTTGGCGTCGAGCGCGAAGACCATGCCAGCAGCGACGATGGGCGTGGCGGTCAGGCGCGAACGCGTCGCCGTGCCAGCACCGGCATCGGCTTGCCACAGCACCTTGAGGGGACCGGGCGCCGAGAGGTGATGCATCACATTGGAGGCGTAACCGCCGGGCTGCGGCCATTCGCTGTTCTTATAGGGCGCGGGCAGTTCGACTTTCACGTCTTTCAGGGTCGGATCGGGTTTCAGCGCCTCATCGGTGGTCATGATCGAGATGCGCTCGCCACGGATCTTCGATTTGTGCGGCGAGGAAAACCATTTGCCCATGGTGTCGGTGATGGCGCAGCCGCTCACCAGCATGGCAAGGCTGACGAGGATTGCGAGGGTCCCGAATTTACGCCCGGATTTCATCATGGTGTGGCGGTTTCCTGCTGCACGGTCGGCTTGGGCGGGGGCGGGACGGTGCCGAAATCTTTGCCACCGGAGGTTTCGATCAAGGTCACCATGGCCTCGGCGCGCTGGCGCAGCGAAGCAGGAGCGTCTTTGTCGGCGGCGAGAATCTTATACGTCGCCAGCGATTCCGCAGCCTTGCCATCATGCATGGCGCGATAGGCCAAGAGCTCCGTGGCCATGAAACGCCACTGCGATTTGCCGTCGTTGAGCGGTGCCACCAGTGCCTTCAGCGCATCGGCGGACAGCGTGTCGGCTTGGGCCCAAGCGGCGCGCATGCGGGCGACTTGGCCGAGACCGGCTTTGTCGCTGTCAGCCAGCTTCATATAAAGCGCCACCGCATCATTGGTCCGTCCCGACGACAACAGCTCGTCGGCTTGCGCCAGCTGGGCGATGAGGGCGTAACCACTCGGCGCGTGCTTGGCGATGCTGGCATAGGATTGCGCGGCGATGTCGCTTTGGCCGGCCTGAGACATCATCTGGGCCGATTGGAATTCGGAGGTGGCCTTGAGCTGCTGTTGCTCTTCGTAACGCTGCCACAGCTTGTAACCGGCAACGCCGATCACCACGACGGAAACACCGGCGATGACGAAATCGCCGTATTTTTTCCACCACTTCTGGAGCCGCTCTTGGCGGACTTCCTCCTCGACTTCGTGGAAGATGTCGGACACGGGGCTATCCTTTCAGGAGAGGCATTCGCTGTCGTTGGGCAAGGTCTTGACCGGGCGCGCTAACTAGCCTTTGCGGGCGTTGAGCGCAACTTGACGATATTTTATCCGCGCCGGGAAGCCCGGGCAGGCCATTCGGTGCCAAATTGTCCCGGCTGCGGCATTGGGGCAGGCCCCCTCCGCTTCGCTACGCGCCGAATACGCTGGCGCTATCGGCCCTCCCCCGTAAACGGGGGAGGAAACTAGCTAACTTTCTTCATTGCGTAGACGTTTTCCTTGCCCGGGAAGGCGCGGGAACGCACTTCGGCGGCATAAGCCTTCACCGCGGCCTCAATATCGGGGCCCATGGAGGCGTATTGGCGGACGAATTTGGGCGGGGTGGGGTTGAGGCCCAGCATGTCTTCCATCACCAGTATCTGACCGTCGCACTCGGCTGAGGCGCCAATGCCGATGGTGGGGATGGCGATGTCGCGGGTGATCTTGGCGGCCAAAGGCTCGGCCATGCCTTCCAGCACCACCGAAAAGGCTCCGGCTTCGGTTACCGCCCTGGCATCCGCCTCGATGGCGGGCCATTCGGCCTCGGTACGGCCCTGAGTCTTGAAGCCGCCGAAAATCTGGATGCGCTGCGGCGTCAGGCCGATATGGGCCATCACCGGAATGCCGCGGTTGGTGAGATAAGCGATGGTCTCGGCCATGGCCGCGCCGCCTTCCAGCTTGACCGCTTGGCAGCCGGTCTCGGCCAGGATGCGGGCGGCATTGCGGAAGGCCACCTGGGGCGATTCCTCGTAAGAGCCGAAAGGCATATCGACCACCACCAGCGCCTTTTTGGCGCCGCGCATCACCGCCTGGCCATGCAGAATCATCATTTCCAGGGTGACGCCGAGGGTGGTCTCCAGCCCATGGATCACCATGCCCAGACTGTCGCCCACCAGCATGAGGTCGACATGTTCATCGAGCAGCTTGGCGGTGTGGGCGTGGTAGCAGGTCAGGCAGACGACCGGCTTGGCATTCTTATGCGCCCGGATTTGCGGCACGCTGATGCGCTTGGTCTCGATTTGGGCGGACATTGGAATGGCTCCAAATAACGGCGGCGAACTATACGCTTCGAGATGGGGCAGTACGAGGGCGACCACCGGGGTGTTTTGACGCCGGGAAGGGGTGGGAATTAACCGCATAGGGTGGAAATGCTTAGGACAAAAGTCTCGACCTCCAGAGCGGTCGGAGGCGGCGGAACATTCGCCGGGCATTATTGTTTTCTTGAAGCGAAGATTCGATAATGAACAAGTCGGGTGCCGCTGGTCGGCTCGATATGGATCATCCCAGCCCGACATCAGTTCTTAGGCTCCGCTAATCGGCGGGGCCTTTTGTTTTTGGTAGTCCAGCCAGCC
>JARLIR010000131.1 GCA_031291635.1 Rhizomicrobium sp.
TCACCAATTCGTGACACGCTAATCGAAGGCTTCAGCCACTTCGTCACCTCCATGACTGCTCCGATTGCTTCCGGCTGGAGCGATGTCGCCGGGCGGGTCTCGCACCCGCTGGAAAGCGCCGCCTTGTCACGGCGCACGCCAAACACAGCCGTTCGCACATTTGAGCTATACTGTAAATTGGTGGTTGCTTTCGACAACGAGCGAAGCGGTAACCAGGGAGAACGCAAAGTTGGGGAGCATGATCATAGAATGACGTTCGAAGAGTGGAAGTCGGTGGGCTCTCTCGCAGGGCTAGCCAGCGCAGCCGTGTTGATTTGGGACCGACTGATGCGGGGTCGGCCTTATCTTTGGGTTGTTGCTGAATTGCAGAATCCAAATGGGTACAAAAGTCTCAGAATAAAGAACCAGAGCCGATGCAGCGTGATAGTTCGGGGAGTATCAGTTTGGCCGCGGCGCTATAGAATTGCGGTTGATAGTTCAGTCGTCGGAATAGCTCGCGCTGTCGTTGGCGATCCAATCGTATCGACGATCAGTCCAGATATGGAAGTCACATAGATGGATACCTGTAATTACCGCTGTCACCGGCTTGTTAGGTGTGGCAGTTGGGATTTTAGCGATTTTGGCCAAATAACCCTTTTTGCTTCGTGCAAAGTTTGAAATTTTGTACCATGCAAGAAGAACTTCCCGGTACAGATGGCCACCACATCTGCCTGCTGCTGCGGACTACTGATTTAGACTATGCGCGCCCGAATATTCGGCATTAGCCTCCCATGCCCCGAGAATCACCCCTTCAAACATCACGCGGCTAACTTCGTCGCGCCATGTGATATAGAGCGTGCCTTTTCTGTCGGATACTGGCGCAGGTCCACCTGCTGACCTTCGAACAATCTGTTCTGAGGAACCTCGTCGCCGACTTGGACCAGCCGGCTGAGGACTTGCCGCGGCGTCCCGAAGGGTCGCATGCGCCGTTCGAGGATTGCTTGCAGCTCGATGCGGTCGGGCTGGTCTATCCGGGCGGCGCGCGGGTGTTGTGCGCCGTCGACCTGACGATTGAGGCCGGTGCGAAAATCGCCATTGTCGGTAA
>JARLIR010000132.1 GCA_031291635.1 Rhizomicrobium sp.
CGACGGCGCCGGTTGGCTGTGAGCGTCTCAGCCTCGTCACCTTCTCCTATGTCGATTTCGAGGGGCGTTCGCACGCGGATGGCCAGATCGTGGTGCTGGATGCGGTGGCGCCGCGTCTGCTGCAAATCTTCGAGGCTTTGCAAGCCCGCGGCTTTCCCATCGCCAAGGCCAAGCCTGTGGAAGCTTACGAGGGCGATGATGACGCCTCCATGGCCGATAACAACACCTCCGGCTTCAATGACCGCCCGATTGCGGGGACAACGCGGCCGTCCTTGCATGCCTATGGCGTCGCTATCGACCTTGATCCGGTGCAAAATCCGTATCTGACCTTCAACGGCGCGACGGTGACGGTGGCGCCGCCTGCTGGCGCGGCTTATCTCAATCGGCGCGGCAACCGGCCCGGCAAAGACCAGCATAAGGGTCTGGCGGAAGAGGTTGTGACGCTGTTCGCCGAAAACGGCTTTGCCCATTGGGGCGGCGATTGGGATGATCCCATCGACTACCAGCATTTCGATATTGGCCGCCCGCTGGCTGAGGCCTTGGCCGCCTTGCCGCCGGAACAAGCCCGCGCCCGTTTTGAAGCCTCGATTGCCGAGCGCTCGGCGCCCAGGAGCCCTTAAAGCAATGTGGTTGCCGCAAGCTTGACCCGGCTTTGCCATAATCGCGGCCAAATGGCCGCAGTATGACCTCTGTTTTGATACGCGCTCGCCAAACGGGGCCGCTACTCCTGCACCCGTAATGGAGGAGTGAGCCGATGCCGAACATGCGACACACAAAGGGTACCCACGTCAGCCGTAAGGCGCGGCTGTGGAGCGTTGTGGCGGTTGCGGTCGGGATTGGGGCATTGGGCGCCTATAGCTTTGCCTCACAAGCCATCGATCCGCCTGGAGCGCTGCCGATGACACCCAGCGCCGTGATTCGCACCACCCCCGATGCTCCCCACGAAGTGCCGCCACCGGTCGAAGAGACGCGGTAGGCTCGCTGTCGCTCGGTCCATGTGGCCGGGGGTGACAATAGTGCATAAGAAAACCCCCGGACATCGCTGCCCGGGGGTTCTTTATTGTCCGATCGCGGAACTTACGCGCGGGCGATGCTGACTACGGTCGAGTCGATCTCGTCGGCACTGTTGTGCTCGTAGGTGTCGACATAGGGACGGCCATAATAGCTGTCGAGCAGGATTTGCTTGAGTTCGCTCATCAGCGGGAAGCGCGGATTGGCGCCGGTGCACTGATCATCAAAGGCCATGACCGAGATCTCATCGACCTTGGCCAGGAAGTCGGCTTCCGAAACGCCAGCCGCCTGAATCGACGCCGGGATGTCGAGTTCCTTCTTCAAGGCTTCCAGCCAGATGACGAGGTTGTTGACCTTGTCGGCGGTACGCGCACCGCCCAGACCGAGATGGTCGGCGATTTGGGCATAACGGGCGCGGGCCTTGGGACGGTCATACTGCGAGAAGGCCGTCTGCTTAGTGGCGTTGTCGTTGGCGTTGTAGCGAATGACGTTGCAGATGAGCAGCGCATTGGCCAGACCGTGCGGGATGTGGAAGGCCGCGCCGATCTTATGCGCCATGGAGTGACAGACGCCGAGGAAGGCGTTGGCAAAGGCGATACCGGCAATGGTGGCACCGTTGTGAACCTTCTCACGGGCGATCGGGTTCTTGGCGCCGTCCTTATACGAAGCGGGCAAGAATTCCTTGAGCAGCTTGAGCGCTTGCAACGCCTGGGCATCGGAATACTCGTTCGCCATCACCGAGACATAAGCTTCCATCGCATGCGTGACCGCATCGACGCCGCCAAAAGCGGTCAGCGACTTGGGCAGGTTCATGACGTAGTTGGCATCGACAATCGCCATGGTCGGCATCAGCTCGTAATCGGCGAGCGGATACTTCATGCCGGTGGCATCATCGGTCACCACCGCGAAGGGCGTGACTTCCGAACCGGTGCCCGAAGTGGTCGGGATGGCAATCAACTCGGCCTTGATGCCCATTTTCGGGAAGGTGTAGATGCGCTTCCTAATATCCATAAAGCGCAGCGCCAGATCCTCGAAATGCACTTCCGGGTGTTCGTACATCACCCAGATGATCTTGGCCGCATCCATCGGCGAACCGCCGCCCAGCGCGATGATCACGTCGGGGCCAAACGCCTTGGCCTTCTCGGCACCCTTGCGCACGATCGACAGCGTCGGATCGGCTTCCACTTCGTAGAAGATGTCGACATCCAGGCCCTGCGCCTTGACCAGCTTCACCAGATCGTCGGTGTAGCCGTTGGCAAAGAGGAAGCGGTCGGTGACGATGAGCGCCTTCTTCTTACCGGCCAGTTCCTTCAGCGCTTCGGTGGTGGCGCCGCGACGGAAGTAGATGGATTTGGGAACCTTGTGCCAGAGCATGTTTTCTTCGCGTTTTGCAACCGTTTTGCGGTTGATGAGATGTTTCGGACCGACGTTCTCGGAGATCGAGTTGCCGCCCCACGAACCGCAGCCCAGCGTCAAAGACGGCGCCATGCTGAAGTTGTAGAGATCACCGATGCCACCATGCGAAGACGGCATGTTGATCAGAATGCGCGCGGTCTTCATGCGCTTGCCAAAGGCCATGACGCGTTCGGCGTGACGATCCTGGTCGGTATAAAGCACGGAGGTGTGACCGATACCGCCCAGCGCCACGATCTCCGCCGCTGCATCGACAGCCGCTTCGAAATCTTTGCGGCGATAGAGGGCGAGGGTGGGTGACAGCTTCTCGTGGGCAAAGGCTTCGGATTCGATGGTCTCTTCGACTTCGCCGATCAAGACCTTGGTCGAATTCGGAACCGCGATGCCTGCCATTTGCGCGATCTTGGTCGCCGGCTGGCCGACGACATTCGGGTTCAAATGGCCATCGGGGAACACGGTCTGCTTGACGGCGCCAAGCTCGTTACCGGACAGAACATAACCGCCATGGCTGATGAAGCGCTCGCGCACTTGGTCGTAGACGGCATCGACGGCGATCACGGCCTGCTCGGAAGCGCAGATCATGCCGTTGTCGAAGGTCTTGGACATCAGGATCGAGGCGACGGCACGCTTGACGTCGGCATATTCGTCGATCACGACCGGCGCATTACCAGCGCCAACGCCGATGGCGGGCTTGCCGGACGAATAAGCGGCCTTGACCATGCCCGGACCACCGGTGGCCAGGATCAGGTTGATGCCGGCATGGCGCATCAGGGCGTTCGACAGATCAATCGTCGGGGTGTCGATCCAGCCAATGATGTCCTTCGGGGCACCAGCGGCAACAGCAGCATCCAGCACCAGCTTGGCGGCCGCGACGGTCGACTTCTTGGCGCGCGGATGGGGGCTGAAAACGATACCGTTACGCGTCTTCAGCGAGATCAGCGCCTTGAAGATCGCGGTCGAGGTCGGATTGGTGGTCGGAACGATACCGCAGATCACGCCGATCGGTTCGGCAATCGTGATGGTACCACCGACGGCGTCGGTTTCGAGCACACCGCAGGTCTGCTCATCCTTGTATTTGTTATAGATGTATTCGGAGGCAAAGTGGTTTTTGATCACCTTGTCTTCGACCACACCCATACCGGTTTCTTCGGCGGCCATCATGGCAAGCGGGATGCGGGCCTCGGTGGCGGCAAATGCGGCGGCGCGGAAAATCGCGTCGACCTTCTCTTGCGAAAACTGCGCATATTCCTTCTGTGCCGCATTCACGCGAGCAACTAGGGCGTCCAACTCGGGCAGGCTAGAGACTGACATATTCTCGGTCCTCTTCATTCACATCTTTGATGTAGGCGGTATAGAACGTGTGTGTGCGAATATTGGGGCAAAGATGTATGTCGCGTGCGCACATGCGGCAAACTGGCTGTCATAACTGGTAACATCAATGCGTATTGCCACGGACTTGCCGTATTGCATGAACGCGAGTGCCTTTGTGCAAGGCAGAGTGCTGCAAAAATGATATCCGCACGCCGACGTCCGTGCGCATCGCGCCGTGGCGGCGATGAAAAATGCGCGCTCCGATTCTTACGAAATATTTCGCTCGGCGCGCAGCGAACGTCCGCCGAAGCGTAAATGAACCGTATACGGAGTGTATAGCGGCCGCCATACTGTTTGTAGGGCTTACGAAAGAGGGGCGCCGCTTCGCGCGCCCATCATCGCGGCCCTGGTTTCACGTTATCCAGGCAAAGCAAGGGTTTTTATGACAGCGCTGTCTATTATGGGTTGAAGGCGGTCAGGGCGGGACACGGATAAATTGTCCTAACCCCGTCATCAGGCTGGACAGCGGGACGGGCGGGGATCACAATTCCCGCATTCTTGGGATGGGTATCACAGTTCAATTCGAGGATTGGACCGGGGGACGCCCACACAACCCAAGCGTCTGCGGTGCACGTGACCTGCAACCCAGGGGCGTGTTCCTGCTACGGCTGGCGGGACTTGGGCACTCCCCAAGTCCCGCAAGTAATTGCACAACATGAACAACCTGTGCGTGCTGTCGTGCAGCACTCCATCTGACGCTGTCGGCAAAGCCACTTTCTACCTTCAGCATCTATGGCAATGTGTACGCGCGTACGGGAGCCCTGCGTGGCCACGTTTGGCTTTCTAAAGGGCCTGCAGAAGCCGCCTGGCGGCGCCAGTAAGGGGCACTCTCGACATACTCCGCGACAAGCTTGACCCGTTCTGAGCCACTTTGCCGACGAATCGGCACTAGGACCAAGCGCAAAGCGGAGTCCTAGAATGATTGAACCAGGTCAGATCAAGCTGATGGTGGCGACGCCTTGTTATGGCGGGCTTGTTACCCAGCGCTATATGCAATGTACCTGCGCCTTGCTGCTGCTGACGGCGCAATCGGGTATTTCGGTGCAGCTCGAGCTGCTGGGGCGGGAATCGCTGATCACGCGGGCCCGCAACGCGCTGGTGGCCAAATTCCTCGACGATCCCCAGGCGACCCATCTGATGTTCATCGATGCCGATATCGGCTTCGACACAGAGCAGGTTTTGCGCATGCTTGCCTTCGACAAAGATGTCGTCGCCGGGATGTACCCGTTAAAGGACATTCGCTGGGATGACGAGGCGATGGCCCGGGCCCGCAGTGGCGAGCCGCTAGAACATGCCTCGATGCGGTTTGTCGGTCTGCCGTGCGAGGCACCGCTGCGCGAAGAGGACAGCGGCTTCGTCACCGGAACCTATGCCGGTGCGGGTTTTCTGATGATCCGGCGCGAAGTCTTCGAGCGGATGCGGATGAGCTATCCCCATTTGCAGTATACGGCCGCCCACACGGCCGCGACGCCGAGCCTCAGCAACAATCAATATGCGTTTTTCGATTGCATGATCGACGAGGCCAGCGGCGAGTATTTGAGCGAGGATTATGCCTTCTGTCTGCGCTGGCGGGCGCTGGGCGGCAAGATATGGCTCGATACCCAAGGTACGCTGGCGCATATCGGCCCGCATGAATTTCTCGGTAGTCCGCGTGACCGTTATTCGACGGCATAACAGAACTCCCGTGGAGCGTGTCTAGCGTTTATATTATAAATAGCATTATGCTCGCCGCAAACGAGGTGCCGGCTCCAAGCTGGCCCAATTACGCGGGGGACATCATGATCATCAAACGGTTGGCCGTAAGCGCGGCCTTGCTCGGTTTGTCGCTGCTGGCTTGTGAAAGCTACGCGGGTGTCTTGCCGCCAGAACCTTACGCTTGGCAGACGGTGCCCTTCGGTGGCGGCGGCTACGTCGACGGTTTCCTCTATCATCCCAAAGAACAGAACCTGCTCTACGCGCGCACCGATGTCGGCGGCATGTATCGCTTCGATTTTGCGGCCAAGCGCTGGATTCCGTTACTCGACCATCTGGGCAAGGCGGATGGCGATCTGATGGGCGTGCTCAGCATGGCGATCGACCCCAACAATCCCAATAAGATTTATGCCGTTTGTGGCCTCTATCTGCCCGATTGGGCCCGCAAAGGCGCCATCCTGCGCTCTTCTGATCGCGGCAAAACCTGGGAAAAAACTGATCTGCCAATTCATATCGGCGGCAACAATGATGGCCGTGGCAGCGGCGACCGCCTGGTGGTCGATCCCAAAGATGGTTCGGTGATCTGGTACGGCTCGAACAAGGACGGGCTGTGGAAGAGCACGGACGGCGGTAAGACATTCGCCAAAGAGAGTAGCGCCGCGGACGCCGTTTCGCTGCTCGCGATTGCTCCCAAAACGGCGGAGATGTTCGTCGGCAGTGCCGATGGCAATGGCGCGCTGCTGCTCAGCAAAGATGGCGGCGATCATTTCAACAAAGTGCCCGGCACGCCCGAACTGGTGCCGCAACACGTGGCTTTCGCCAGCGACGGCGCGGTCTACGTCACCTTTGCCCAAGGCGATGACAAACAGCCCGCCAATCCGAGCTATGCCTTGCGTGGGGCGGTGTGGAAGCGTGATGCCTCCGGGGTGTGGAGCGAGATTTCACCGCTGAAGCCCGACGGCAATGCCAAATTTGGTTATTCCGGTGTGGACGTGGGGCCAGATGGCACCATCGCCGTTTCCACCTTGGATCGCTGGGCGCCGGGCGATGATGTTTTTCTTAGCCACGATGGCGGGGCGCATTGGGACAGTCTGGGGGCGCGTTCGCATCACGATGCTACGCCTTATCCGTGGCTCATGAATTACAACCGCGGCGAAGATCATATGGGGCATTGGATCTCGGATCTGAAGATCAACCCTTTCAACCGCGATGAACTCGTCTACGGCACTGGCTATGGCTTATGGATGAGCCGCAATCTGAGTGCGGCTAGCGTAAATTTCGATTTCGCGGTCGCCAATCTGGAAGAAGCGGCCACCATGCAACTGGTATCGCCGCCGTCGGGGCCGGTGCTGCTCGCGGCCTTCGGCGATGTGGCAGGCGCGGCCTATAGCGATACCACGAAGACGCCAACCGCTCTGTTCCGTCCCACCACGGAAACCAATTACAGCATCGATTATGCCGGGCGGATGCCGTCGGTTTTGGCACGGGTGACCAACAATGACCCGACGCATGGCTTTATCTCTGAGGATGGCGGTGCCAGCTGGGTAGCCTTTGGCTCGACGCCGTACCCGTCGCAAGAAGGCAAGCGCGAATGGCATAGCCCCGGCACAGTAGCCGTCTCGGCGGGTGGCAAAGCGCTGGTCTGGGTGCCGGAAAAAGACGCGGCTTATTACTCGCTCGATCACGGCAAAACTTGGAAACCCTCCGCTGGGTGGCCGTCGCAGCGCGAGCAGGCCTTGGTGCCAGTCGCCGACAAAGCGGTGGAAGGCGTGTTCTATGTCTTCGACCGTCCCTCAGGGAGCGTGCTGATCAGCGTCGATGCCGGTCTCAGCTTTAAGACGGTGATGAACGGCTTACCTGCTGTGCAAGGCTGGGAGACGGCGCAGATCGCTGTCGTGCCCGGGCGGATGCGCGACCTCTGGATCGCAGCGCCCTACGGCCTGGTGCATTCGCCGGATTCCGCAACGCCGGTGACCAATATGCTCGATGTCAGCAGCGCCTGGGCGGTTGGCTTTGGGGCGCCCAAGGTGAAGGGGGCTTATCCGGCGGTCTATCTCTGGGGCAAGGTGAAAGGCCAAGAGGGCTTGTGGCGTTCGGATGATCAGGGCGCCAATTGGACTCGCATCAATGATGACGCCCACCAATTCGGCGGCTTCAGCGCCATTACCGGCGATATGCGCGAATTCGGAACCCTGTACACGGCGCCCCACGGCCATGGCTTGCTGGCGGGCAGGCCGGGGAAATAGCGGTGCGCAGCGCATATGGGTCCCCCTTGTCATGGCGCGCAACAGCGGGCCATCCAGCTCTCGCGGCAAGGCTGTCCAAGGAAATGTTTGAACACCTGTGGTTAGATTGGAGCAACACCACCTGGATGGCCCGCTGTTGCGGGCCATGACAAAGTGGGATTGAGCCTATTTGTGATAGCCCTGGGCAAATAGCAGGCGCACAGCGCGGCGAGCCAAACAGCCTTTCCCAATCGTTAAGCCGCTTTTGGGGATTTGAACTAACGCCTGAACCGTCTATCAACAGGCTGTGTCGTATCGTTTGAAGGATGGGATCATGGCCGTAAAGCTTGTCCTCGTGGCGGCCTGTGCCTTGATTGACAGCGACGGGCGCGTGCTGATTGCAGAGCGGCCCGCCGACAAAGCGATGGGTGGGCTGTGGGAATTTCCGGGTGGCAAATTCGAAGCGGGAGAGCGTCCGGAAGAGGCTTTGATCCGCGAACTCCAGGAGGAGTTGGGGATCACGGTGAAGGAGGCGTGCCTAGCGCCTTTCAGCTTTGCGTCACACAGCTACGCGGACTTTCATTTGCTCATGCCGCTCTTCATCTGCCGCCGCTGGGAGGGAACACCACAGCCGCGGGAACACATGGCGCTGAAATGGGTATGGGCGAAGGATCTGCCGAATTATCCCATGCCGCCAGCGGATATTCCCCTGATTCCGATGCTGCGCGACCTGCTGTAAGACGCTTTGCGCAGGATTGCGCCGGATCGACCGCGATCGAATACGCGCTGATTGCCTCGCTGATCGGCTTGGTGATTGTCGGCAGCGTCACCCAGCTCGGCAGTGCGGTGCTGGACCTTTATTCCCGCATTCATTTTTAGGCCTTTGCGGCGGCTTTCGGGCGGCGGAATTTCTCCTTGCCCTTTGCCTTGGCGCCGTTAAGGTCCGCCGCTATGAGCACGCGCATCACCACCATCTACCGGGTCAAGGCCGACGCCAAGACCATCGAAGCCCGCGCCCGCGGTATTGCCGTGGAGCAAAGTGTCGAAATGCCGGTCGAGCCGATCGACGATCCCTTTGTGCTGGAGAATATCCTCGGCCGGGTGGAAGAGATCACCGAGATCGCTGCGGGCGATTATGAAGTCCGCATCGGGCTGGCCTCCATCACCACCGGCTATGACGCGGCGCAATTCATCAACATGATCCTGGGCAATACCTCGCTGCAGGATGGCATCACGTTGCAAGACGCGATTTTCCCCGACGACATCGTAGCGGCCTTCGGCGGCCCCAATCATGGTCTCGACGGTTTTCGCGCCCGCGTGAAGGCCAAGGGCGCGCTCAGCGCCACGGCGCTCAAGCCGCAAGGCACACCGCCCGCGACGCTGGCGCGGCTGGCCTATGACATCGCGCTCGGCGGTATCGATTATATCAAGGACGATCACGGTCTGGCCGATCAATCCTATGCACCCTTCGCCGACCGC
>JARLIR010000133.1 GCA_031291635.1 Rhizomicrobium sp.
CACGTCATAGCCGGGCACCGCCAGCAAAAACGGGTAGGCGAAGACCAGATACGGATCAGCCACCTTACTCAGCATGTCGTAGCCAAGCCCAAGAGTGAGGTTGATGCGGTTGAAGCGATTGGCGGCCAGCATGGCGAAATAGCGCGGCCACATGGCCCGGTCGTAGAACCAGGGCTTGTCATAAACTTCGCTGGTGAATTGGCGCATCACGCTGCGCACCGCATTGGCGGGCTGCTCTACTATCGCTTGTGGAAATCTCAGCGGCGCGCCATGGATCACGCGATCGGCCAATTCGTACACGGCATAGAGGAGACCGCGGACATCCGCGCCACACGCCACAATCACGTTCGGACTGGTCTCAAACAGGACAAGGCTCTCCGCTGCCGTCGGCGGCTGCAGGTGAGCGGCCCGCAACAGCCCAGCGACGCCAGCAAAGCCGCTGGCGGCCACCACGATACAAAGGCCGGCTTTGTCCGCCTGTTGCAACGTCTGAGCCCGGCGCACGCCATAGCCCGCCTGGCTCAGTGCCATCTGCAAGGCATGGACGGCCTTCAGCACTGGCCGGGCCGAGGCGATGGCGTCATTGCCGTCCAGCACCAGAGTGGCTGTCTTAGCAGCGGTGGCGCCGATGATCAGCGGTGAGGTCGCAACGGCGCCACTACGGCGCAGGAAGGAGCGGCGGTTGATGCGGGACATGCTGGCCTCACCGAATGGGAAGTGCCGTTCTACCGCCACGCAAGGCGGCAAGACATGCCGCTACGGCTGCTGTCACGGCAAGTTGAGAAGCGCAAAGAAGACGGGGTAGAACGAACAGGCGAATCAGTTCCAGCTACATCCGCGGCGTGTAACTGTGATTCTGGTCGGATTCTGTCGCCATTATTACCGATAAGGGGTTAGCAGCCCCCCTCCAGACCCTCCGCCAAGCCCTGGCGGTGCGGAAATATCGCCATATCTTGCAAAAGGTCTGCGATTTCAGAGGCTTCCAGTTGACGTCCCGGCCCAGCTGGGGCAGGGTTAAGAGGTACTGGAACGGTTCCAGGCGAGGCCGCCTGACCGCTCCTGTCAGGGGCACGGGGATGATCAAATCCGAATTGGTTGCACGTCTGACGGCGCGCTATCCGCATCTTTATCATCGCGATGTGGAGCGGATTGTTTCGACGGTTCTAGACCAGGTTACCAAAGCTCTGGCTGATGGCCACCGCGTGGAGCTGCGTGGCTTTGGCGCCTTTTCGGTCAAGGTCCGCCCCGCCCGCATGGGCCGCAATCCCCGAACCGGCGAGCCGGTCGAAGTCGATGAGAAGCGCGCGCCGTTTTTCCGGACCGGCAAAGAGTTGCGCGAACGCCTGAACATCAACGGCGACGGTTCGTAAGAAATTCTCTTTTTTGTGCGCGCGAACGGTGAGGCCCTTGGGGCCATCCAAAGTCGTGTTTCTGCGTCCGCTTCGCCACGCTCCCTTGAGAGCTGTACTATCCCTATTGGCGACATCCCTCTTTGTCATGGCCCGCGACTGCGGGCCATCCAGGTGGTGTTGCGCTGTCGCAAGAGCCGCCAATCAAACCCTTCCTGAAGCAGCCGTGCCGCTAAAGCTGGATTGCCCGCAGTCGCGGGCCATGACGACGGGGGCAAAAACCGTTCGCCGTAGCCCTCAAAGGCCTGGCGCGCGCCTTACGTTTCCCCCTTTTTCAACCATCCCTCAGCCGCGCGAGTGTTGCTCTCGCGGGCAGGACCGCGAGCGCTTTGCCGCTACAACTCTGCCTACAGAATGTCAGTGATACACCGCAATGTTCTGTGCGTTGTTGTGCTGTCATATTGCTTCTGTACCTTCCACAGCGCCAGTGGGGTGATTCCTTTTGTCCTCATGTTTTGGATGAAGTGTTTTTGCCCCGAAAAAGCTTTTCCAAACCGTAAAAGCGCAAGATCGTATCTTCCTCCGTGCACAGAATTCTGAGGGGGGCGAAGACGTTTTGGCAGCGCCGGAATCGGCCAAACGAGTCGCGCACAGAAGTGATCTGTGACTCAGCAATGTTGCGGCTTGCCCCTGATTTTTCGCTGTCTGCGATTCTCGCAGATTCTCATTCATCCGATCTCTGAAGCAGCATTTTGCGACCGTGCGTGCGCAAAGCTGCGCGACCACTGAGTCGTTCCGGCTTGCTTTTTTCAGAGCGTTCATGCACAGCAATGAACTGGGGATGGAGCGTGTTTTGTCTTGCGCGTGCTGCGACTCGGACAGTCGCAATGCACAGCGCCAGATGCTATTCTTTGGCTCTCATGGCGCGCCTTCCGAAGGGGCGATGTGGGGTATTTTGCGGTTGTGCACAGAAATGATCTGTGGAACCGCAATGTTTCGGCTTGCCCCTCAATGCGACTCTGGGGCTCGATTTTAACGGGCCAAACGCCTATTCCTCATCCACCATCTCAACGACTCAGAGCAGGGTATTGATGCGCTTTCCCAATCCCGTTTTCGTAGCCCTCGACACGCCGGACTTGCCGCGCGCTCTCGAATTGGCGCAAGCCGTGAAGCCCTATGTTGGCGGCTTGAAGGTCGGGCTTGAGTTCATCACCGCGCTCGGCCCCGATGCGGTGCGCCGGATCGTCGAAATCGGCCTGCCGGTCTTCGCAGATGTGAAATTCCACGACATTCCGAACACCGTGGCGGGCGCCGCCACGGCGATTTCGGGACTCGGCATCACGATCTTCAACGTCCATGCCTCGGGCGGCGAGGCGATGATGCGCGCCGCTGCCGCTGCCATTGCGCCTTGGACGCCGCGGCCGCTCCTCATTGCCGTGACGGTTTTGACCTCCATGGACGACGCGGCGCTGGACGCCACCGGCCAAAAGGGCCCGGCGCGTGATCAGGTGGCCCGTTTGGCGGCCCTGACCAAGGCCAGCGGTCTGGATGGCGTGGTCTGCAGCGCCCATGAACTGGCCACGGTCCGCGCCGTCGCCGGACCGGATTTCCTCACCATTGTGCCCGGTATCCGCCCCGCGGGCGCCGCTTTGGGAGATCAGCGCCGGGTGATGACTCCGTCCGAGGCCCGTGCCGCGGGTGCCGACATCCTGGTTATCGGCAGGCCGATCACCGCTGCTGCCGATCCCGCCGCCGCTGCCCGGGCCATCGCCCAGGAACTTGGAATTGCAGGGATTTAACCGTCCTCACAGGCACGCTTGATTTCCCGCGGCGCGACGGCGATAAGCGGCGCCTCATGGCGCTTATCGTGAAAATTTGCGGTGTAAACGCTACCGAACCGGCCGATGCCGCGGTGCGGGCGGGTGCGGATTTTGTCGGCCTGGTTTTCCATCCCAAATCGCCCCGGCACCTGGCATTCGACGCCGCCCGGGTCTTAGCCGAGCATTTGCGCGGCCGGGTCCGCTTGGTGGCTCTGGTGGCTGATGCCGATGATTCCTGGCTGGCGGCCGCCGTCGAGGCGGTGCGCCCGGACTTTCTCCAGCTTCATGGCCGCGAAACGCCCGAACGGGCCGCTGCCATCAAAGCCCGTTTTGCCACGCCGTTGATCAAGGCGTTCCCCATCGCCGGGGCCGAGGATTTCGCCGCCGTGGCCCGTTATGACGACATTGCCGATATCTTTCTCTTCGATGCCAAAGCGCCCGAGGGTTTACGCCCAGGCGGCCATGGCACCGCTTTCGACTGGCAGCTTCTGCAAGGCCGCCGCTTTGTCCGGCCCTGGCTCTTGGCCGGAGGGCTGCAGCCGGAAAATGTCGCGCGTGCCGTGATCTCTTCCGGCGCGCCGGGCGTTGATGTGTCGTCGGGCGTCGAGACCGCGCCCGGGATCAAAAGCGCTAGCCTGATTGTCGACTTCGTATTCGCCGCCCGCAACCATCTTACCCATTCGGAGGCGCATCTGTGACGACGCCCAATTCCTTCCGCACTGGCCCTGATATCAACGGCCATTTCGGCGCTTATGGCGGCCGCTTCGTGGCCGAAACTTTGATGCCGCTGGTGCTCGAATTGGAGCAGGCTTACGAGGCTGCCAAAGCGGATCCCGCCTTCCACGAAGAGCTGGATGGTTTGCTCAAGCATTATGTCGGGCGCGAAAGCCCGCTCTATTTTGCCGAGCGGCTGACCGAGCATGTCGGCGGCGCCAAAATCTATCTCAAGCGCGAAGACCTCAATCACACCGGCGCCCACAAGATCAACAATTGCCTGGGCCAGATCCTGCTCGCCCGCCGCATGGGCAAGACTCGCATCATCGCCGAGACCGGCGCCGGACAGCACGGCGTGGCCACCGCTACGGTCGCAGCCCGCTTCGGCTTTCCCTGCATCGTTTATATGGGCGAAGTCGATATCGAGCGGCAGAAGCCGAATGTCTTCCGCATGCGCTTGCTTGGAGCAGAAGTGCGTCCGGTGAAATCCGGCTCGCGCACGCTGAAAGATGCCATGAACGAAGCGATCCGCGATTGGGTCGCCAATGTCGACGACACCTTCTACATCATCGGTTCCGCCGCGGGCATGCATCCTTATCCCATGATGGTGCGCGATTTTCAGGCCGTGATCGGCAACGAAACCCGAAGCCAGATTTTGGACCGCGAAGGCCGTTTGCCGGATCTCATCTCGGCCTGCGTCGGTGGCGGCTCCAATGCCATCGGCATGTTCCACGCCTTCCTCGATGATAACGATGTGGAAATCCATGGCGTCGAGGCGGCAGGCAAGGGCATCGAAACACCTCATCATGCCGCCACCCTGACCAAAGGCGTGCCTGGCGTGCTGCACGGCTCTCGTTCTTATCTTCTGCAGGACAATGACGGCCAGATCATCGAAGCCCATTCGATCTCGGCGGGTCTCGATTATCCCGGCGTTGGCCCTGAGCATTCCTGGCTGCGCGATACCGGCCGCGTGAAGTACTTCTCGGCCACCGATGATCAAGCCATCGACGCCTTCATGACCTTGTCCAAGCTGGAAGGCATTATTCCGGCGCTGGAATCGTCCCACGCCATTGCCCATGTCATGCGGGTCGCCAAGGTCATGCCCAAGGACAAGATCATCGTCGTTTGCCTCTCGGGCCGTGGCGACAAAGACGCCAACACCGTCGCCGCCGTCCTGGGAGAAAAGCTATGAGCCGCCTTGGCCCCCGTTTCGCGGAACTGAAAGCCCAGAACCGCGCCGCCTTCATCGCTTTCATCACCGCGGGCGATCCCAATGCGGAGATCACTGCCGCGCTCCTGCAGCGCTTGCCGGAAGCGGGCGCTGATGTCATCGAGCTTGGCATTTCCTTCTCGGACCCGATGGCCGATGGCCCGGCGATTCAAGCTTCATCCTTGCGGGCGCTGGAAGCGGGCATGACCTTGCCGAAAGTGCTGGAGCTGGTGCGCGAGTTTCGCAAGACCAACAAGAAGACGCCGATTGTGCTGATGGGCTATTACAACCCGATCCACAAATACGGCACCGCGAAGTTCGCCAAGGATGCGGGCGAAGCCGGGGTCGACGGCCTTATCACTGTCGATCTGCCGCCCGAGGAAGACGACGTGCTGCGCCTTCCGGCCAATGCGCATGGCATCGACATCGTGCGGCTGGCAACGCCGACCTCCGACGATCGGCGGCTGAAGACCATTCTGGAGGGGGCAGGCGGCTTTCTCTATTATGTCTCCATCACTGGGGTTACCGGCACCAAGAGTTTCGCCGAAGGGGACGTCCGCACCGCCATCGCCCGCCTGCAAGCCGCCACACCGCTTCCGTGTGCTGTCGGTTTCGGCATCAAAACGCCGGAGCAGGCCAAGGCCATCGCTGGCTTTGCTGACGCGGCCGTGGTCGGCTCGGCCATTGTCGAGCGCATCGCCGCGGGCGCGGGCGTTGATGCCGTGATTTCGTACTGTTCTGAACTGGCCGCTGCCGTGCACGGGGCACGGGTGTAGTCTTTCTGGTTGTCATGGCCCGGCAACAGCGGGCCATCTAGCTGGGTTCTATGTGATGCCGGGAGTTGGTATAAACGCACCTCCTGGCGGGTTTGCCAGGCGAAACCTGGATGGCCCGCTGTTGCGGGCCATGACAGTGGAGTTAAGATAGAGACATGAACTGGCTCACAAATTTCGTCCGTCCTCGGATCAAAAGCCTGATCGGCTCGGTCAAATCCTCGACCCCCGACAATCTGTGGCGCAAATGCCCGGCTTGCGGCGAGATGATTTTCCACCGCGATCTGACGGCGGCGCTGTTCGTCTGTCCGCAATGCGGCCACCACATGCGCATCGGGGCGGCGGAACGCTTTGCCCAGACCTTCGATGCCGGTATCTGCGAAGAATTGATCCCACCCGAAGTGGCCGCTGATCCCTTACGCTTCCGCGACGAGAAGCGTTACACCGACCGTTTGCGCGATGCCCGCTCCAAGACCGGCAAGATCGATGGTCTCTCGGCGGCGCGCGGCATGCTCGAAGGCCTTCCCATCATGGTCGCGGTGCAAGCCTTCGATTTCATGGGCGGTTCGCTCGGCATGGCGGTGGGCGAGGCGCTTATCAATGCCATGATGGCGGCGGTCGATGAAGGCAGGCCCTTTATCTTGTACGTCGGCTCGGGCGGCGCGCGCATGCAGGAAGGCGTGCTCTCGCTGATGCAGATGCCGCGCGTGACCATTGCGGTCGATATGCTGCGCGATGCGGGTCTGCCCTACATCGTCGTGCTCACCGATCCCACCACCGGTGGTGTTTCGGCCTCTTATGCCATGCTGGGGGACGTTCATATCGCCGAGCCCAATGCCTTGATCGGCTTTGCCGGCCAGCGCGTCACCGCCAATGCCGTACGGGAGCAGTTGCCGGAAGGTTATCAGCGGGCGGAATATCTTCTGGCTCATGGCATGGTGGATATGGTCATCCATCGCAGCCAGATGCGCGATACGCTCTCGCGCGTGCTGCATTTGCTGATGAAAAAAAACAAGCCGCACAATGTGCTGCCGCTGGCGCCGCGGGTGATCACCGGCAGTGTTGCGCGCGTCTCCGGAAGCGGAGCCTGATGGGCGGCAGCGACCTCATCCTCGAGCGTTTGCTCACGCTGCATCCCAAAAAGATCGATTTGGTACTGGATCGCGTGCAGCGTCTGCTCGCGGCGCTGGGCCATCCCGAGAAGCGCTTGCCGCCCGTGATTCATGTCGCAGGCACCAATGGCAAAGGCTCAACTTGCGCCTTCAGCCGCGCCATGCTCGAAGCGCAAGGCCTGAAAGTGCATGTCTATGCTTCGCCGCATCTGGTGCGCTTTCACGAGCGCATGCGCCTGGCCGGAACGCTGATCACCGAATCCGAGCTCGCCGCTTTGTTGGAAGAATGCGAAGCGGTGAACGCTGGCGCCCCCATCACCTTTTTCGAGATCACTACGGCTGCTGCCTTCCTGGCCTTTTCGCGGCACAAAGCCGATGCGCTAGTGCTGGAAGTGGGGCTGGGCGGCAAATACGACGCCACCAATGTGCTTGAGAAACCCGCCGTCACGGTGATCACGCCGATCGGTTTGGACCATGCCGAGTTTCTCGGCACCGATCTCGATGGCATTGCGTTTGAAAAGGCTGGCATCATCAAAGCCGGTGTGCCCGTCATCATCGGACCGCAGGAAGATGGCCCGCGCGAAGTCATCGTCCACCGCGCCGATTCCTTAGGTGCGCCCGTAGTCGCCTTCGGGCAGGATTTCTTCGCCCATCAAGAACATGGCCGTATGGTCTATCAGGACATGGGCGGGCTCTTGGATTTGCCGCTGCCGCGCCTCGTCGGCCGCCATCAGATTGAAAACGCCGCCACCGCCATAGCCGCCTTGCGCCAATCCAGCTGGGTCAGCGACAAGGCCATCGAAAAAGGCCTGCGCACCGTCGATTGGCCGGCGCGGATGCAGCGCCTGACCCACGGCCCACTGGTCGATTTGGCGCCGCGGGATTCCGAGGTCTGGCTCGATGGCGGGCACAATCCGCATGGTGCCGTCGCGGTGGCGCGGGCGCTGGCCGATCTGGAGGAGCGGGCGGAGAAACCGCTGTACCTCATCACCGGCATGCTCGCGAACAAGGATGCCACGGGGTTCTTCTCCGCCTTTCGCGGTCTGGTGCGCCATGTTGTGACGGTGGCGATTCCGGGCGAACACGCCAGCCTTGGTTCCGGCGCGCTTTATGACCGGGCCCGCGATGCCGGGTTGGAAGCCTCTCCTGCGGAAGATTTGGACGACGCCATGCTGCAAGTCTCCGCCATGGCGCGCATGGACGATGAGGATAGCCCGCCGCGCATCCTCATCTGCGGCTCTCTTTACCTCGCAGGCGAAGTGCTGTTCGAGAACAGTTAGAACGGCTACAAATCACAGCGCTAGCTGTTCCCTGCAGTTCGCGCCATAGTGGCGTGGGGAAATGAGGGGGATAGCATGCACTACCTGTTTGGATTTTCAGGGCGCATCAACCGCGCCAAAATGTGGCTGTTTTTTCTGATCTCGATCATCTGGGAAATTGTGGTCGGACTGGTGGCGATTTTGGGCCTCCACTGGAGCCATTATCTGCAAGCGCTGAAGACCTTCACCGAAAACCGCCACTCGCCTTTCGATCCTGCACCCTTTCCGATTCCGGATGCTGTCGCGGGAACGGCTTGGTTTGCGGTAGGCGGCATCGCTTTGTTGTTTGTGCTCTTTATCGTGGCCTATTTCGCCGTCTTCGTGAAACGGCTGCACGATCGCAACAAGAGCGCGAGCTGGCTTCTTGTCTTTGTTGCTCTGCCTTGGGTGCTCGATATTGTCGTCTTGGCCACCGGCTCGGTGGGGGGATTACCACAAGGACTGTTTGTCGGTCCCGTCGGCATCGTGCGCGGTGTGGCTTATGTTCTCGTCTGCCTTATCGGTCTGTGGGCATTCATCGAACTCTATTTCCTGCGCGGCACGCGCGGCGAAAACCGCTTTGGTCCCGATCCGCTGGCCAAGTAG
>JARLIR010000134.1 GCA_031291635.1 Rhizomicrobium sp.
ACCAATCTGGCGACGGTGATGAAACAGCTGATCGACATTCGCGAACAGGCGCGAGGCTGAGATGCTGGAAGAGCTGAAACAAGCGGTCTGCAAAGCCAATCTCGATCTCGTGAGGGAAGGTCTGGTGATCCAGACTTTCGGCAATGTCAGCGGCATCGATCGCGCCAGTGGCTTGGTAGTAATCAAGCCCTCTGGCGTTCCCTATGACGGCATGAAAGCGGAGCAGATGGTGGTGGTGTCGCTCGAGAGCGGCAAGGTGGTGGAAGGCGATTTGCGCCCCTCCTCCGACACGCCGACGCATCTGGTGCTCTATCGCGCCTTTGCGGAAGTGGGCGGCATCGTTCACACCCACAGCCTTTACGCCACCGCCTGGGCACAAGCCAAGCTGCCGATTCCGGCAATGGGGACGACCCATGCCGATTATTGCTATGGCGAAGTGCCTTGCACCCGGCTGATGACGGCCAACGAAATCACCTCTGATTATGAAGCCAACACCGGCGAAGTGATCGTCGAGACCTTCGCGGGCATCAAGCCGTTGGACAAGCCAGCGACGCTGGTGGCGAGCCACGGCCCCTTCGCTTGGGGCAAAGACGCTCATGACGCCGTGCACAATGCGGCCATCATCGAATATTTGGCGCGGTTGGCGAGTGAGACGTTGCGGCTCAATCCGGCTACCGGCGTGATGCAGACTGTGCTGCTTGACAAGCATTTCCAACGTAAGCATGGGCCCAAGGCCTATTACGGTCAGAACTAAAAAAATAACAGGGGGAGTAAGCATTCATGGGCAATTCGGTGTTCAACGCACTGGACTGGTGGATCGTTGCCATCTTCGTGGCAGCGATGTCGTTCGTTGTCGTCTTGTCGATGCGCAAGAAGAACGAATCCGGCAAGGATTACTTCCTCTCCGGGCGGGACTCCAATTGGCTGCAGATCGGCACCTCGATTTTCTCCTCCAATATCGGCTCTGAGCATCTCGTCGGGCTGGCGGGTGCAGGCTTTGCCACCGGCATGGCAATGGCGCATTGGGAAATGCAGGGCTGGATCATCCTCGTGCTGGGCTGGCTGTTCGTGCCGCTTTACGACCGCATGAAGGTCTTCACCATGCCGGAGTTTCTCGAGCTGCGCTTCAGCCGCGGTTCGCGCAATCTGCTCAGTCTTCTGACCATGGCCTCGCTGGTCCTGACCAAAATCGCCGCCACTATCTATGCCGGTGATGTGGTGGTGCGCACGCTTCTGGGCATCAGCACGGTCAGCATCTTCGGCTTTCAGATGGATGTGTTCTGGGCCATCGCACTGGGGCTGGCTTTCACCACCGGGCTTTATACCGTGCTCGGCGGCTTGCGCGTCATCATGTACACCGCTGTGCTGCAGACTCCGGTGCTGATCTTCGGTTCCTTCGCCATTCTGTTCATCGGCCTGCAGCAGTTGGGTCATGGCAACCTCATCACCGGTTGGCATGCGATGACGCTGGCAGCGGGCGACAAAATCCACCTCATCCGCTCCTTCAACGATCCGGAATGGTCCTGGGCGGCGGTGCTGCCGGGCGCGGCCATCATTGGCTTTTGGTATTGGTGTACCGATCAATACATCGTGCAGCGCGTGCTCGCCGGTAAGAACCAGCAGGAATCGCGCCGCGGCACCATCCTGGCCGGTTTCCTCAAGCTGACGCCGGTGTTCATCTTCCTGGTGCCCGGCATGATCGCCTTTGCCCTGGTTTCGATGCCGAATTCCGGCTTCCACACGCCCAATGGCGATGCCGCTTACACCTCTTTGGTGGCGCAGATCCTGCCCCATGGCATACGCGGCTTCGTGGCTTGCGGCATGATCGTGGCGCTGATGGCTTCGCTGGCGTCGAAGTTCAACGCCTCAGCAACGCTCTTCACCATGGACTTCTATCGCGAGTGGCGGCCCAAAGCCTCTGGCCGCGAAGAAGTGTTGGTCGGCCGCATCGCCACCGGCGTGATTGTCGTGCTCGGCATCTGCTGGGTGCTGGTGATCAAGATGCTGTCCTCCAATCTTTATGAATACCTGCAAAATGTGCAGGGCTATCTGTCACCGGCCATCGTGGTGCTGTTCGTCGCCGGCGTGTTCTGGAAGCGGGCCACGGCACCAGCGGCCTTCTGGTCCTTCCTGGTCGGCATCATTGGCGGCTTTGCCCGTCTGGCCGCCGACATCATCATGAAAGGCCATAAGGTGGAGGTCGCCGCCTGGAAGCAGCAGCTCTTCCATCACGCCATTACGCCGGAGCAATACGCCGCGCTGATCGCGCCGCTGAAAGCCCAATACGGCCTCATCTTCGACATCTGGCACATTCATTGGCTGTTCTATTGCCAGTCGCTGCTGCTGACCACCGCGGTGCTGATGGTCCTCATCAGCCTTGTCACCAAGGCGCCCGACCAGGCCAAGCTCAAATACTCCTTCTACGGCGCAACCGCCGCCGAAAAGGCCGCGACCCGCGCCAGTTGGAATGCGATGGACGTGGTGCTGAGCGGCATCGTCGTCGCCATCATCGTGGCCTTCTACATCACCTTCTTCTAAACGCCGCGACACAGCTTCTCGAATACCCCGGCTCACAAGGCTGGGGTATTTTTTTGCCCGCTCTTAGAATGAGCCGCGCAGCGCGATGACATAAGTTCGGCTGGGCTGGTAGCTGGCGTAGACCGCTTGGCTGTATTGAAAATAGGTCTGCAAATTGCTTTTGGTGAGATTTTTCGCGGTCAAGGTGAGCTCGGGGTCGGAAAACACCGGCCCATAAAGCCGCGCTAGCTTCAGGCCCGCAGACAAATCGAGCTGCGCATAGGCCTTGTTGTAGACGCGCGCCCCAGCGGGACAGGTTCCGGAGGCGATGTTCGGCAAACAGATGCCGTTCTGATTGGTATCCGTGAAGACTTGCCGGCCATTGAAGACATAAGACAGTCGCAGGCTAACGCCATCCTTTTCATAATAGCCGATCAGGTTATAGGAAATGGGCGAGACCCCTGTCACCACCGCCGTGCTATCGCCCTGCCCCACAATGGTCAGATTGGCCATGACGCCAAGACCGGCAATATCAAAGGGCGCAGGAAGACGATCCCAGGGCTGCACGACGGAAAGCTCCACCCCGCGGACGATCACATCACTATCCCGATTGGCGGTTTGAGTGAGTTGAACCGTGGCTGCCGCAGGCCCGCCCCGCGCGTCAATCCCGCTGCGCTGGGTCGGCGTGAGGCCGCCATAGCTGACGCCATATTGCGCCAGCATGGCAAAGGGTTCGGTTTGGGTGCTGCTCACCGTAAAGCCGCTGATGCTTTTGCGGAACAAAGCGATGGCGATGTTGCCTTCGCCGCCCGTGTAATACTCCGCACCAAGATCCATATTGAAGGAATAGTACGGCTTGAGCTGCGGGTTTCCGATACTGGCGATGGCAGCCGCCGGATCGGAAAAATTCAATCCCGGCAGCATCGAGTTGGGACTGGGCCGCGTCATGGTCCGCGATAGTGACGCCCGGAGCTGGAAATCGCTGCCCAATTCGGCCATCAGATTCGCCGAGGGCAACAAGGATTGGTAATTGCGCTTGGTGGTAACAAAGGTCACGACGTTGGGATAATAGGCCCCGTCGACCAGAGAGAGATTGCGCGGATCGCTGTGGCTGACCGGTCCCGCCACTGTCTGCTGCGTATCGACCCAGCGCAGCCCGACATTGTAGTGCAGCCGGTGTTCGAGAAGCGCATTCTCACCGGAAAACTCCAGATAGAGGCCGTAAGTTTTTTCGTCGATATTGCCGGAGCCCACGCCCAAGGCCGTGTTGGTGGCGACGGAGGCGTTGGGATAATCAAAGAGATCGTAATGCGAATCTTTGAAGAATTTGGCGTAATCGACATTCACGAAACCGGCGGGACCGGCTTTGAGATAGCTGGAGAGCTGCGTTTGCGGAATTAGCGAGCCGCGATAAGCGAGCGCCGCAGAGCCGGTGCTGTAACCGCTTCCCAATCCGGGATAGGTCGGATAGCCCGTTACGGCATTCACAGTCGCGGCATTGCCTACGACACTTAAGCCGTCACAACTGGGTTGGCTGTTGGGGTTGGGCAGAAAGATGTTCGGGTTATCACCGCACACCGCGTTCTGCCAGGCCTGACTGTTGTCGTAGCCGATGACATCGCGGAAGGCCTCGTCATACGCAAAGCCGAGTTTTAGATTGGCTTCGCTGCCGCCATATTGCAGGTCGAGATGGGTTCCTGCGGTGTAGGTGTAGCGTTTCTCCGCACTGATATTCACGCGCCCCCCTGCCCATTGAAAAGCGGCGGGATCGTTCAAGGCGACATTGGTGGTGAGCGATGGTGTGGAACCGGTGCTGTTATCATAAGCGACAGTGACCCCACCGGCCGGCGCAATGGCCCCCGTAACACCGGTCGCGTTGCCAGCGCTAGACGCCGTCGCTAGCAAGATTGTCGGCGCATCGCGGAAGAAATGGCTGCGACTGGCGTTGGCTTGCCAGGAGAGGTGAAACAGATCGGTTGCTTGCCAATCCACCCCCGGATTGATGCTGTAGAAATCGCCATATTCGCGATAAGGACGCGCTTCCAGGAGCCAATTGGCATTGGCAAAGGTGCCGCTGGTCACCACATTGTTGGCATCGACGGTGACGCCGATGGGAATCGCCGCGCCATTCCGCACTTCCCAATTGATGTCGGAGCGATCGAAACTGTTGGACGTTCGCGCCAGGATGACGTCGATATAAGCGCGAAGCCAATCAGACGGACGATATTCCAGGCTTGCCACACCGTTGTAACGACTGCGGACACCCTTTTCCATGAAGGGGCGGCCGAGGCGCGGCAGCAGCATGTTGTTGAGCTGGGTCAGCGACAGGCCTGGATTGAGCGCCAGCAAGGCGGCTTGATCGAGCTTGGCACCGGGGACCAGACCACCGGTCGTGACATTGGCAGGCACAATGGACGGAATAACCCAGTTGCCGCCGCCGAGCGTGTTGCAGCTCGCCGCTGGGGCACATTGCACCACAGCACCATCCGTCGCCAGCAACGGCGTCGTCCAACCGGCCGTCTCATAGCCGCGGGTAAAGAAGCGCGTGGACAAATTGGTCACGCCGATAAGAGCACCAAACGGCCCAATGGTATCACTCACGATCAGCGTGCCGCTTGGGCTCGGCGCATTTTGGCTGTCGACATCGGTGAGGTTCACGACATAGGTCACATGCGGGCCCGTGCGATCGAACGGGCGCAAGCTGCGGATGTTGATCGTTCCCGCCGTGCCGCCTTCAAGATGATCAGCCTGCGGACTTTTGTTGGCCGTCAGTTCCGAAAACAGCTCAACCGGAAACATATTGAGATCGACTTCGCGATTGGGATTGGAGGCGTTGGTCGGTCCCGTGGAGGCGATGGAAACTTGCGTGCCGTTGAGCAGAACTTTGGTGAAATTGGGCCCCAGCCCGCGGATGGCCACATTGACGCCGGAGCCATCGATTTCGCGGCTGATGGTGATGCCGGGAATCCGGTTGAAAGCTTCGGCGATACTGCTGTCCGAGAATTTTCCGATATCTTCCGCAAAGATGGAATCGGTGAAGCCGAAGGCCGCCCGCTTGGCGCCCACGGTGCTCGCCAGGCTGGCGTGATAGCCGGTGACAGTGACGGTCTCATAGCCGCCCGCGATATCGCGCTTGTCAGCGCTCGCGTCGGCAACGCTGGCCGTCAGAATGATCAGCTTGCTGGTTTCGGACGCCACAGTGAGCCCGGTGCCTTGCAGCAGCACAGCGAGCGCCTCGCGCACTGTCAAGGTGCCATGCAAGGCCGGGGTATGGACTTGGCGCAATTTCTCGCCGGGTGCCACGATCTGGAGTTGGGCCTGACGGGCAAATTCCGGAAAAGAAAGGCCGGCTGACTGGGCCGGAATATCAAAATTGTGCAGCTCGGAAGAGGCGGAGGCGCGGACGGATAGAGCGGCGACGGCACCACACAAAATGAGCGTGCGCGCCAGATTTACGCCTGTGCGCTCCGGCAATCTCATTGTCTGCTGCCAGCAGCACTTTGGGAAAGGCCGCGCTCAGTCACTTGATCCTTATCCGTCCCCGTTTGCCTTTTTCGTCAGCATCACTTCGTTTTCGCGCACCACGACCCGCAAGTTGAGAGACACCGCAACCGCCTTGGCGAAACCGACCGGATCGTTGGCAATGTAAAGCCCCGTTACCGTATGTCGGCCCAGGTCAGGGTCGGCGATGACGATGCGCGTATCGCTGTAGCGTTGAAATTCCGCCGCTGCTGCCGTCAGGGTCTGATCGTCAAACGAGATCCGCCCTTCCTTCCAAGCCAGTTCCTGCGTCAGGCGTTCGGGGCTGAATTTCGTCACCGTCACCAGGCCATTGGCGGCAATCATCGCCCATTCGTTGGCCCGCACCGGCACCGGCAGGGTGACCGCGCCTTCGCGCTTGATCTCGACAATGCCTTCGCGCACCAGCACCTGCCGCGGCCTATCCGGCAAAGCGCGCACCGCAAAACTTGTGCCGACAGCCCGAACGCGGACGTCATCGACGGAAACGACAAAGGGTCTGGATTTGTCTTTGGCGACGTCGAAAAGCGCTTCACCCACCACCAAGGTGACGTCGCGGCGCGCCTCGGTGAACGCGATTACGAGTTTAGAGTTGGTGTTTAGCGCGATAACCGAGCCATCGGAGAGCGGAATGTTCCGTGTCTCTCCCAGACCGGTGGCATACTGTTGCTGCCGCAGATAGCGCCAGCCGTAAGGCGCCGCAACGACCAGTCCAACAGCCGCAGCCGCGACCATACCGCCCTGAAAAAGCTGGCGGCGGGAGAGCGCAAAAGTGGAAGGCTGCTGTAGCAAATGGCTTCGCGATACAGCCGTGCTATATTGCTCGACCTTCGTCAGAATGGCCGTCGCCTTGGCATAAGCGCCGAGATGGCGAATATCCGCGGCAAGCCAACGGTCGAGGTCCGCCTTTTCTTCGGCAGTCCACTCCCGGTCTACACCTTTCGTCGCCCACTCCGCTGCTTGGCGATTGATTTCGTCGTTATGCGCTGCCATCTCGAATGTCGCGACCTGTACTTGGCGTCTCTCTTGTAGACGTATGGGCGCTGACTTTCCCTCCGCGTCCAAATTGGTTCATAAGCATCATAACACCGCGGGCCAAGTGCTTTTCGACGGTCTTTTCAGCGATGGCGAGTTGGTCGGCAGTCTCCTTTTGGCTCAGCCCCGCCACGCGGCGCAACAAGAGAACCTGCTGGGTACGGCTCGGCAGCGTTGCAATCGCGGTGGCGATCTCCTTGATCTCCTCACCAAAGCTGACTTTGGTCTCGGGATCGGCGTCCTGGGTGGCCAGCCCCAACTCCTCGACATTGCCGACGGAGAAAATGGAGACAATTCGGGCCCGGCGGTAGTGGTCAACAACAATCGAATGCGCCACCTGGAACGCGTAGCGTTTGGGGTCCCGTACGCAGTCGAAACTGTCCAAAGAAACGATCCGTGCGTACATTTCTTGCACGACGTCATCCGGATCCAGATCGTAGACGCGGTTGCGCCGGAGCCAACCACGGATGGCGGCCTCATGGGGCATGACGTTTCTGGCGATCCAACCTGCCCGCTCGCGGATATTGTCTGTCATGCGACGACACTCCGCTGGTCAACGCCTTTTCCAAGGCGGCTGCCCTGGCTCCTCGCGTCATTCCAGCCCGTTTTTCTTATCCATTATTCCGGGCGCGATGCCCGGCTTGGCTAAGATCACAGTAGCAAATGTCAGACAAAATTGTAGTCAAAACCGAACCGAAAAGCGGCGGTTTGCTGTGAACTGTGGCCGTGGAAGCATGGTTGTATCAACCGCACACCAAAAATGTGTGCGCGCAACATACTCTCGCGACAAGCCATCAGCGTGGCGCCTCAGTGGTAGTGATACAAACGCAGCTTGTGGATGGTGAATTCGCCGGTCGGCACCTTTAGCTGGCGGCCCTGATTGTTCTCGTCGCCGTTCATGCAGCGGCCCGGAACCCATTTTCCCCTCACAAACAGGCCTTCCCAGATCGACTCGATCCCGGCATTGGCGTCGGTGGTGGTGCCAAAGTAGATGTTCATGCCGGTGCCGCCGACGAGAAACTCGTCCGGCCCGGTCTGAATGATGAGGCCGCCATGGGCACCCGGCATCTCAACATCTTCTCTTTGACCAATCGAAATCGGTGCTGGATTCTTGAAGCGGACGTCAAAGGTGTAAGTGCCCAGGGTGAATTTTTGCGGCGTCAGGGTCTGGCTGCCATCAAATGCAACCGGGGGGCGGACGCCAAACATTTTACCCGTTCCCTGCGCTTCGAGGATGAAGGGCGCCAACTGCCTCACAACGCCAAAAGCAGCGGTAACCGCTTTGCGATCAGCGTCAATGAGATACTCCGGCGCATAAGGCGACATCCCAATCGCATCGAGCTGGCCGAAAGCCCACAACATCGTGGCGCCCATCTCGGCCCCACTGACGCGGCCCATCTCCGGCACAAACAGCGGATTGCCCGGACGCTTGTATTTTTGCGCCCATTCGCCGCCATTGGGGAAATAGAGATCCGGCGACAGAATATCGATGGCAGGTGCCGCGGCATGCCAAACATCGAACAGATGCGGCAAGGGCCCACCGCTGACATACTGTCCAGGCTGAAAGCCGGGGCGGATCAGCGCCGCGTTGGCATACATCGGCAAGGGATAGACCGCCTTGCCCGCCGCCGCGACCTTGCCGGTATAAAGGGCTTGGGTCCAAGCATTGAAGAGTTCGTCGGTGGCAAGGCTGGCACCAAAAGTCTCTTCCCAGCTCGCCCCCTGCTTGAAGCCGTGAGACTGCCACGCCTCTTTCAGCGCCGGTTGCAAGCTGTCTTTGTGCGTCGCCAAATAATCGGTGAGTTGGGCCGGAACAGGCGCGGCGAAAGCGGCGTTGGCGAGCGCACTGTGGTCGCGCCCCTCCTCAACCATGCCAACCTCGTTCTCAGGCTGCACCATGATGACGGTGTGATTGGCACTATCGCTGGCCCGCACATGCTGCATCAACGCCACGAAAGCGCGGCGGTCCACGCTCAGGCTCTCCTCACCGAGCGCCGACAGCAGCTCTAGCGATGAGCCGTTGGAACGCGCGGCTCGCGGAAAACGCTGCTGGTCTTTCTTCACCCAAGCCGGGGTGTAGCTCGACATGCTGTTCTTCCAGCTGCCGAACCACAGCAGCACCACATGCTGGTTCTGTTTGCGGGCCTTGGCGATGAGGACGTCAACGCCGGAAAAATCGAATTTCCCTTCGCTGGGTTCCAGCAATTCCCAATAGGCCGGAACGATAACGGTGTTGATAGTCATCGCCGACAGCGCAGGCCAGATCGGCTGCATAAAAGCGACGCTCGATGCGCTGGAATTGTTCAGCTCGCCGCCGAGGACGAGAAACGGTTTGCCATCGACAATAAGCTGTGTCGCGCCGTGCTGTTCGTGCAATTGCGGCAGGGGAGCCGATGCGGGTTTGGCGAAAGCAGCGCTGGCACCGAGGAGCGCCAGCACACCGAGCGCTGCGGCCAACCGTGAAAGTGCGATCGTCATTGTATCAGCTCCGTGGGCGGATCATCTGTGGGTCAGCGCAAGCAGCGCCGACTATAACGGTGCGCAGAAACCAAAGCACGCAACTCTTCGTGTTCTGCAAAGACTGCGATGGGATGTTTTCAAGACGACACGAAAAGAAAAAGGGCGGCACCCATGTTATGAGTGCCGCCAAGGATTGCCCTAGGGGAGGAACCCTGCAGGCAAATTTAAAGACTTAAAGCGAACCGCGAACGCCGAACATGAAGATCGAGCCCGGGTTGTAGACTTGGTTGGCCAGATTGGTGAACTGCTTGTAGGACAAGCTGTTCTTGGCATGGAACAGGTTCTGGACGTCGAAGGTGAGGTCCGGATCCGACGGCAGTTCGCCGAAGAACTTCGAGAGTTTGACGCTGGACGAAATGTCGGCCACCGCGAAGTCTCTCGAATATTCGGCCTGCACGACCGCCAGATTGGCGATCAAGCCGTAGACGTTCGAACCGACGATCGTGCCACGGGTGTAGTTATACGTCGCCCGCACCATGATGCCGTCGTTTTCGTAGTAACCGACGATGTTGTACTGGGTCGGCGACACGCCGAGCACCACCGACGGAGCAGCGCTGTTGGGCGTCGTCTTGGTCGAGATGAAGGTGGCGTTGGCGGTAAAGCCGAAGCCCGGCAGACCAGCGTCCTTGAGGATGAAGTCAAGCGGCTGCACCCAGTTGAACTCGAAGCCCTTGATGGTTTCGAGGCCAGAGGCATTGCGCGCCTGGGTAACCGTGACATTCAGACAGTTCACCGTCTGCGCAACGGCGTCATAGCAACCCTGATTGATGGCAGCGGCTTTGAGGCTGCTGGCGATCGGGTCGGTGAACGAACTGTAGGGACGACCGAACTGGGCCAGATAGGTGAAGGGCTGGACGGTCGAATAGTTGTTCGGGAAGCCGGTCATCATTTTCTTGAACCAACCGGCACCGATATAGCCTTCACCACCGGTGAAGAGCGTCGCGCCAAGGTCAAGATTGGTCGAGTAATACGGACGCAGGTTCGGGTTGCCCAAGGTCCAGGACAAACCGTCGGAACCGCCACCACCGAGCACCGGCATCATGCTGGCAGGGTTGGCACGGGTCATGGTGCGCGAGACAGCGGCACGGAGCTGGAAGTCGTCCATCATTTCCCACACCACGTTGGCGGACGGCAGGAAGGACGAATAGGAGCCCTTCAATGTCGTCGGCACGTAGTAATTGGGATACTTGCCGCCATCTGCGAGGGTGGCGTTCCGCGGATCGGTGACCGTGTTGTAAGCGGTCAGGATCTGTTCGCTGCGGGTCCAACGACCGCCGAAGAGGTACTTAACCTTCTGGCTGCCGCGTTCCACTGTACCGGCCAGCTCAGCGTAGAAGCCCATCACCTTTTCATCGATGATACCAGCGCTACCGCCAGTGGTCAGACCGCTGCTGAAATTGGTCCGGCCGGCTTCCTGCAGATTGGCAGCTGCACCATTGGACGGCGTCGTGGCGAAGTAAGTGTAGTCCGTCGCTTTGTTCAGAGCGGCGTAATCCCAACGGACCATACCAAAGTTGCTTGCATGGCCGTACTGCGCGATTGCGGTGTTCGGCAGAGCGGGGCCGGCAGAGGCCAACGTGCCCCAACCCGACGTATAACCGGTGCCATAGCCCGCATAAGCAGGACGTCCGGGGGTCGGCAGCGTGCAGGTTGTGGTCGTGTTCGGTGTGGGCACGATGGTCGGTGTCCCAGCGATGTTCAAGCCGGCGCCGCAAGCATAATCGGACCAAGCCGAACCGTTGTCGTAGCCAACGATGCTGCGATACTTTTCGTCGTAAGCCGCACCCACCGTGAGCTTGAGCACATCACCGCCGTAAGACGCGTTGGCATGCGCGCCTTCGGTGTATTCATAGCGGCGCTCTTGTGCCAGACGCAGAGCCGCGCCGTTACCATAACCCCAATTCGTCGGGTCATTGGTGCCGCCGGTGCCAGTCAGACCCGACATCGTGATGTCCGGAATGCCCGACGTATTGTCGTAGTGGACAACGCCGCTAACGGTGGAGAACAGGTAGGTCGGGGAGTCGCGGAAGAAGTGGCCGCGGCTGCCATTCACCTGCGCATCAACGTGCAGCTTGTCGGTGATTTGCCAATCCATACCCGGATTGACGCTCATAAAGTCGGCCGATTCTTTGTAGGGACGATTTTCTTCCTGCAAGGCGCCGTTGGCGAAATCGGCATAGGTGACGACGTTGTTGGCATCGACCTTCATGTTCATCGGAATGGAGGCGCCGCTGCGAGCGATAAAGAACACGCGCGAACGATCCAGATGGTTGCCGATGACGCCGAGAATGCCGTCAAGGTAGAAATGCAGAGCGTCGGTGGGGCGATATTCCAACGACACGATCGCGTTGTAACGATCGCGATCGCCAGTTTCATAGCCAGGACCACCGGTACGCGGAACCATGGCGTTACTGATCTGGTCGATGCTGAGACCGGGGTTCAAAGCCGTCAGGATGTCGGAGGTAAGCACCTTGCCGACATATTGCGCAGGCACGCCCGTGTTCGGGACCACGGCCGGCGGGTTCCAATCGGTGTTGCCGCCCATGGTGTTACACGTATTGCCGGTCGTCGTCGCGGTCAGGCCGGGTTCTGCAATCGTGGTCGTGGCGCAGGTCTGTGTCGGTGTCGGGTTGGCCTGCGTGCCGTAATACATGACGTTATTCAGGTTGGGCGTCGTGACGTTGTTGCTCGCGCCCTCATAAGCCTTGACCGTGATGCGGTTGACCTGACCGGAAATGCCGACCAAGACGCCGAACGGACCGTCGGTGTAGCTACCCATCAGGGTGCCGCGCTCGCCGGGTGTGCCGTTGCGGGCAAAATCGGTCATCTGCATGTTGTAGCTGAAATGCGCGCCTGGATTATCGAAGGGGCGATTGCTGCGCATTTCGATCACGCCAGCCGAACCGCCTTCGAGCTGATCCGCCGTGGAGGTCTTGCTGACCGACAACTTCGAGAACAATTCGATCGGGAAAATGTTGAGATCGACTTCGCGGTTGGTGCCCTGGGCGCCCGTCTGACCGGAGGTCGGGGTCTGCACGTCGGTGCCGTTCAGCGTGATCTTGACGTGGTTGGTGTCGAGACCGCGAATAGCGACGCGCACGCCGGTGCCGTCATTCTCACGGCTAATCGTCATACCCGGGATGCGGTTGAAGGCTTCGGCGACGTTGGTATCCGGGAACTTACCGATGTCTTCGGCGAACACCGAGTCGGTCAAATTGACGGAATCACGCTTGGCCACGGTCGACGACAGCAAGCTGGCGCGATAGCCGGTCACGGTGACCGTTTCCATGTCTTGTGCCTGGGCGGCGACGCCACCCAACGCTGCGCCGACACCGACGAGGATCGTAGATCCCATCAATAGACGAGCCATACGCGAAATATTCCGCTGCATGAATGTATCTCCCCTCCCCGCAACTGCCGTGCGGAGTTTGTTTGTTGCGAGGGGTGGGACGATCCCGCTCGCAAAATCCCTCCCCCTTTTGCATCACTTTTGGCGGAGTGTGGCCTATCAGCCACATTTGCTAGGGGTGGGCGGTGGGCTGGGTTCCGCCAAATCCGCATTATTCGTTGCTAATTCAAATACTTGGAAAACTCTATCACCCAGGGTTGGGGTGGCGCGCTGTTCACGCTTTGGTGAGGGGGCCAATCAGGCGGAGGGGATTTGAGCGCGTCGCGCGTCCCAACCAAGCTGGGCGTTCAGACCGAAGCCCGGCGAGACAAAAACAAAAATGGCGCGCAATCCAGCGCGACCGGGAGAGAGCCATGCGTGAACAGCGGACCGTCTTGCGCCTAGGTTTGGGCTTTCTATTCGGCTGCCTTGGCCTGTTGCTCGCGACGGCTTCAGCCAGTGGGGCGCAGATGACGCTGTTCGACAGCCAGCACATGGTGTCGATCCGCTATGACGCGACAGGCGGCGCGCCTCTGGCCAAAGCGGCGGCGCTGCTCGGCCATGATTTGCAAGCCTTGAGCGGCAGCAAGCCCCGTATCGGGACGGCCGAAGACGGGGCAACTGCCGTGATCATCGGCTTGGCCAGCGCACCGCAGATCGCCGCGCTTCTCAAAGCCAATCACATCAGCACCGCCCCCATCGAGGGAAAATGGGAAAGCTATGGCCGCGCGGTGGTGACCCTGGCGAGCCACAAAAGGGCGCTGGTGATTTTCGGTTCGGATATTCGCGGCACCATCTGGGGCGTGATTGACCTGACGCGGGAGATGGGCGTGTCGCCGTGGGAATGGTGGGCGGACGTCAAAACCCGCAAGGTCGATCGCCTCGCGGTGAGCGCGGCGCTGCACTATGCCAAACCACCATCGGTCAAATACCGCGCCTTCTTCATCAATTCGGACAATTTGCGCAAATGGGCGGCCAAGAGTTTCGATCCGGAAGCAGGCGGCATTGGCCCCAAGACTTACGCGCGCGTGTTTGAATTGATGTGGCGGCTGAAGGCCAACACGCTGTGGCCGGCGATGAATCCCAAAGACCCGCCGTTCAACAGCTTCGCCGAAAACTACGACTTGGCGAAAGACTACGCCATCGTGCGCGGCAGCTCGCATGTCGAGATGTTGCTGCGCGCCAATTCCTTGGAATGGGACCCGAAACTTCGCGGGCCGTATAATTGGCTGACCAACAAAGCCAAGATGATCGAATATTGGCGCGAGAGCGTGGAGAAATTCGGCGGTTACGAGAATATTTATACCGTGGGCTTGCGCGGCGCCGACGACTTTCCCATGCAAGGGGCCGATACGCCCGAGAAGATGGCCGATGTTCTCAGCGATGCCATCGCCGAGCAACGCAAGATTCTCAGCGAAGTGCTGCACAAGCCCGCTGACCAGATCCCGCAGGTTTTCACGCCCTATAAAGAGATTACGCCCGCCTACAACACCGGGCGCATCAAGCTGCCCGAAGACATTATCCTGAACTGGTCGGAAGACAATTTCGGCTACATCATGCAGCTGGACAATGCCGCAGAACAGCAGCGTTCCGGCGGCGCTGGTGTTTATTATCACGCCACGTTCTGGGGAGCGCCTGCAGCCTATCTCTGGCTCGGTTCAACCGATCCCGCCTTGATGTGGGAAGAGATGACCAAGGCTTATCATTTCAAGGCCCGCAAGCTTTGGGTCTTGAATGTGGGATCGATCAAGCCGGTTGAGTTCCTCAACGAATTCTTCCTCGCCATGGCCTTCGATGTCGATGCCTTCGCCAAGCCCGAAAGCGTGCAAGCTTATCTGCGCGCCTGGGCAGGACAAAATTTCGGGCCGCAGCATCAGGACGCCATCGCCCATATCATGGGACAATATTATAAGCTCGCCTTCGACAAGAATCCGGAACTGGCCTCCTTCTCCACCACCTTCCCGGAATCTTCGGTGCAACAAGGCAAGTTCAATATTGTGGACTTTGGTGACGAGAATGCGCGCCGGGCTGAGGCCTACAAAGCCATCATGGCGCAAGCCGAAAGCGTGATGGCGGCGATGCCCGAGGATCGCAAAGCGGCGTTTTACGAGTTGGTGCAATATACTGTGGATGCGGGCGGAGCGATGAGTTTGCGCCAGCTCGCGCTCGACAAATCGATTGCCTATGGCTTGCAGCATCGCGCCAGCGCCAATGTCTATGCGCAAGAAGCCGAAGCGGCGCAGGAAAAACTCACGGCCGATACCTTGCGCTACAATAAAGTCATCGAAAACGGCAAGTGGAATGGCGAGATCAAGGCTTACGCGCATGCCTTGCCGAATTACGAAGCGCCCGCCATCCCGGAGTGGAAGGCGCCCGCGGACGCCCGCAACTGTGCGGTGCAAGTCGAAGGTGGCGGCTATTTCGACGATGAAGGCTGGTGGACGCCGACACTGCCCAGCTTCCACCGCGAACTCGGCACCCACAGCTATTACCTGGATATATTCACGCAAGCGCCGGTCGATGAAGCCTGGCGCGCCGAGCCCAACGCGCCTTGGATCACACTCAGCGCCAATGCCGGGCAGTTTTCGGTGGCAACGAAACGCTTCGAGCAACGTCTGCTGGTTTCGGTGGATTGGAGCAAAGCGCCCGTGAAAGGCGAAGGCCTGGTCACGGTCTATTGTGCCGCGGGCAAACAGCCCCTGCCCGTGCATGTTCGCATTGCGCCACCGCTGGCCGACAAAACGGCCTCGTTTATCGACTCCCAAGGCGTGGTGTCGCTTTATGCTAGCCATGCGGACAGCTTGACGGGCGCTTGGCATGTGCTGAGCGGCGTGGGCCATACCGGCGCCGATCTGCAAGCAGATCTGGATCTTCAGCCAGTGGATGTGAAGGATCCAACCCAAATGGCCAAAGCCCCGCATGCGGTCTATCGCTTTGCCACCGGGCCGCAGGATCGCGATTACAGCTTTCCCAACTATGTCATCGATGAGATCACGACCATTCGGGCCATCGCCTTGCCCAGCTTCCCCATTACCAAAGCCAACAGGCTGCGGATCGCGCTTTCGCTCGATGGCGGCACGCCGAGGGTGCTCGATTACAGCATCGATTATTACGGCGCCAAATGGCGGCAGAACGTGCTCGACAATGCGGCGGTGGTGGAACTCCACGATGTGCCACTAAAGCCCGGCAGTCATACCCTGACCATCACCGCGCTCGATCCCGGCGTCACACTCGACCGCTTTGAGATCGTCTTCGCCGGAGCCTCTGCCGCCTATAGCGCAATCCCGGAAACCCGGGTGGTACACTGAAAGAGCTGCGATTAGGCCGGAACGATTGAGGGAGAAAGATCGTCTTGGAAGGCCATCTCCTCGAGAACACGATAAGACGGGCCGACGATCCGTTCCGCGAGGGCGTGAAGAGCTTTGCCTGCGGCGCCGCTCTTTTCTTCGCTGTCGCTCACGTAGTGCTCGTCGGGAGACTTGGAATGATAGCGCGCCACCTCGCGCATGCGCGCGCCAGCCGCATCGCTCACTGCAAGACCGAAATGCGGCAAGACCTCGCCGAACACGGCGCGGGGCAAGCGATTGAAATTGATCACACGGACAGCATGGGCGCGCGCGGCATCCGCAGCGGCGCGGCAGGACGCAGCGAGGAAATGCGCGCAATATTCGTCGAGGTTGAGCGTGCTGTAATTTGCGATACCACACAGGGTTGCGATGCCCGGTTGGGGCACAGCTTGAACCCCACGCATGCGTTTTTGCGACACCAGCACCTCGGCAGGATCGCGATACAGAAAAATGGCGGGAGTATTAGGAAAGGCTGCGTGGAGCAGCGGCCAAAACTGAATGTGCCAAGAGTCCAGTTTGAGAATCAACGGCTTGTCATCGGCAAAATTGTTTAGTCCCGCCACGATGGCGTGAAGCATGCGATGCTGGACGTCCTCAGTAGCCTCGACCGTGAGGCAGAGTTGCAGCGCCTGCTCAAACAGGGGCACCTCGGACAGGGATCGCGCGACGCCACTTGCGTCGATCATGCGATGCACCAAGGTTGATCCGCAACGTGACAAATGGAAGATAAAACCAGCTGGCTGTGGTGTTGGCGGCGCATTCCGTAGCATGTCCTCGAGACGCATACGCCAAGCGAACAGGCGATTGAAAGGGCAGTTTCGGGCGCGCTGCATGGCTTCGAAAAAAAACGGCGTCCCCGTCTCCAGCCCCTCGAAACAATGCCAATCGACGGCCATGCCGTTGACGCTCGTCGACAGGCCGATCGGTAGCCAGCCGGGCGGCGGCCAAATAGCTCCATCCGCTGCGCGCGGCACAAAGCGTTCAGCCCCGACGGGGTCTGGGCGGCTCTGTAAGTCTTCCCGCTTGAGCGCGATATGGTGGGCCTCGGCGTAGTGAAGCGCCACAGAAGCAAAGAGCTCCGGGTCCCAGGCGGACATGAGCTCTCGCTGAAGCTTTGGGTCCGACATCGCTGCCGCTCGCAATTGCTGTAATGGAGAAGTCACTGCCGCCACCATCTTGTGATGCACCCCAAGTTTCCATAGTATACAAGTGCATTCAATTGCCATACTCGATGTCGCTGTCAGATCGCTTACGTTTGCCGTTTTCTTTTAATGCGGATGCGTTGCAGCGCGATCTCGCAGCCGTCGCGCGTGAGGATTGGACGGCGCATTTTGTGACGCAGAATTATGATGGCGATTGGAGTGCGATCGCCCTGCGCGCACCGCTTGGCGAGACCCATCCCATACGGCTTATTTTTTCCAATCCTGGCACCAAGGACTACGTCGATACGCCCTTGCTCGCACGGACGCCCTATTTTCGCGCGGTTTTGCAGCACTTTGACTGCCCTCTGCTGTCGGTCCGTCTGATGCGGTTGACCCCGGGCTCAAGCATAAAGGCCCATCGTGATCGCGATCTCAACGACGAGGAGGGCACGGTCCGCCTGCACATTCCGATCGCCACCAATGATCGCGTACGCTTCACGCTGGCGGGTACGGATGTGGTGATGGGCGCGGGCGAGTGCTGGTATCTGCGCCTGAGCGAAATGCACAGCGCGGCGAACGATGGCCTTAGCGATCGCGTCCACATCGTCATTGATGCCACGGCGAATGATTGGCTGACGGCGCAATTGCAGGCAGCGGAAAAATACAGTGGCGAGCATACATCTCATGCAGTATAGACGCGCAGGTACGGGCGCGGCATCGGGGAGGAAGAACCATGGCTGATTGGGGCCTTGTTTATGAAGATTTCGCCGACAAGGTGGGCGACACTTTTGTTGTCAGCGAAGATGGCTTTCCCGCAATTGGTCTGACGCTGATTGAATGCGAATTGCTCAAGACGCGCCAACTGCCGCCGAACGGCCGGCCGCCCTATTCGCTGATCTTAGTTGCAGACACGCCACAGATGCTCGAGCAGCGGCTCTATTGCCTCGAGCATCCGACAATGGGCAAGAACGTTATTTTCCTTGTGCCGGTGGGCAAGGAAGCGCGTGGCTTTCTCTATCAGGCGCTGTTCAACTAGCGCTGTCCGGCATCCACTCCATCTCCAGATGGACACCGTGGTCTGCGACTTCGAGATAGCCCAGGCGCCGATAGAGATTGAGGGCGGGATTGAATTTCTCGACCATGATGCCGACACCGCGTCCGCTGGCACGGCCGACGTCGTGCAACGCCAATAAGAGGCGCGTGCCGAGCCCCTGCCCGCGCACCGCCGGCATCAGGGCGATGTCGATAATGTGCAGCCGCGTGGGCCGGTCCTGCAAATAGAGCCGACCGATGGGCTCGCCTTTATGCTCAAGAACATCGAAACGAACGTTCGGGATTGCCTCGTAATAATAGCTGCGTTGCGCCGCGAATTGCTGGGCGCAGAACGCCGCTTTGACCTCATCGCTCCAAGGAACCGGCTCCAGTTCCTCTTCGCGGAGGCAGGCATACAGCGTCATCAGAAAGGGAATGTCTGCGTCCGTTTCAGGGCGCAGACGATAGCCCTGGGATAAGAGCGCCGCCGGCAAATCGAAGGCCGGCGGCGTACCAATGGGTGAATGTGAATTCATGACTTAATTGCGGACTGGGAAAACGCCATAGAGCGCGATGCAGAAATTCACCACCTGATACGGTTGACGGTTTTCATGCGGTGTATTCCCACCCTGATTGCCGATCGCATTGGGGGCGGCGGTAACGTTCAGCGCCGGAGGATTTTGCCACGGCAGATCGGCAGGCTGTGACCGAGAAATAAAGGTGGCATTGCTGGGAACTGCCGTCTCTTGCGCCGCTGCGGTTGGATCAGCGCCCTGAATGCCGTGATTGTGCTGCGGCATTTGCGAGTAGAGCACCGTTACCTGTTCCTCGCCTTGCACTTCGCCAACCACTGTGGCCGGGATACCGGGCGGAGAGCCCCAATGCATCGGCACGCGCCCTTGCAGATTGGGAAGCTGGAACGTCGTCGTGCCATTGCCGCCATAGGTGGTGCCAAGAATAGCGAACAGCGCCGCGTTCTGGGACACTGCTATTAGCTGGCCGTTGCACATAGCCCATTGGTAGGGGGCGTAATTGAAGCCAAAGCTGCGAATTTCGCCGACATAAGGTTCAGACATGGCGCGCTCCTTAATTCCGGACCGGGAAGGGACCGGCGGTGGCAATGAGGAAGGTGATACACAGCGATGGCATCATATTGTCATGCGGCAAGTTTTGTCCGGCCTGCCCACACACGCCACCAGCAAGAGCAACGACCGTTGGGGAGACTCCGCTTGCCGCTTGCGCATAGAATATCGGCGGTGTGCCGGTCGTCGGCTGGGCTGGAACATTTCCGTTGACGACATTGGCGGAAGCATTCGCAGTGGTCGCATTCAAGCTGTGATTATGGCTAGGTATCTGGCCTGTCTGCAGGGTGACACTGGGCACGCCGCCATTCTGACCGATGGTGTAGAGGGAAAGGCCGGTGCCTTGACCCTCGTGAATCGGCAGGCGGGAGCGCAGATCTGGCAGCGCAAAGGTTTGGATACCATCGCCGCCATACGTCGTTCCAAGCAGGGAGAACAAGGCCGTGTTCTGGCTGATGCTCAGCAACTGGCCATTGCAGAAAGCAAAGTTCTGCGGCGCGAAATTGCCGCCGAACATGACGATCTGACCAAGATAAGAGTTACTCATGGGGTTGTCCTTTTTCCGGTGCCAGCATCAATTGCGCGAGGGGTAAATGCCAGTCGTGGCGATACACCAATTGATCACGAGGTAAGGCTGTATATTGGTGTGATTCCCACCACCGCCGACGTTGAGCACGGAGCTAGGATTGAGCGCCGTAAGCGCACTGGAGGCCGACGCATAGTAATTGTCACCAGGATTGCCGCTCTTGTTGGGCGTCGCTAAAGCACCCCCAGGGGTCGGCTGTTGTTTATTGCCTAAGGTCGACGCACCCATGAAGGTATGATTATGCATTGGCAATTGACTCAGGGTCAGCGTGACATTCTCGGTGCCGCCGGTTGAGCCTTGAACGTACTGCGTACCAGTCGACCCTATGCCGGTGTGCACGGGCACGCGGCTCTGCAGATTGGGCAATTGAAAGTTCGTCGTGCCGTTGCCGCCATACATTGTGCCCAGCAGAGAAAACAGCGCTGCGTTCTGGCTGATGGCCATCAATTGGCCGTTACACATCACCCAGCCCTTTGGCGCAAAGTTGAACGCAAACGGCTGGATTTGACCGATGAACGGTTCCATTTTGAGCTCCCTGTTGAAAAATCCCCGGCCCCCGATACGTCACACGGCCCAGTTGATGCTGTAAACGGTGGCAGGTCCAGATTGCCACTTCAAGTGTAATTTCGATTACATCCAATGTTTCTTAGAAGCGCCAAGACAATCTTTCCGTTAGGACAATATAGAGTTTCTCGTTGTTGCACCGCAGAATTGCCAGAGAGTGGTGGACAGTAGTAAGGTCACAAACAATCATTAACGCGTACTGTTTCGGGGGCAGGTCCATGACCAAGCAAAATAGCGTGAGTAATGGCCCGAATGGGGAAGCGGACCGCGCAGCGGAAAAACGCGTGTGGCAAACGCCGATGGTCATTCTTGGCTCGATTACGCAAGATACGGCGACTAACCAGAACATTGTTATCCACGATACTATTCACAATTCCGGCAGCTGAAAGCACTGCACGTCGCGTAACGCCGAAGATGTGGATCGGTGTTCGCCGCTGGACAGGATCATTGGCATAGCTGCGTGGGGTTAGTTTGTGCGCGCCTTTGCGGGCCTCATTCGATTTGACAAGTGCCCAGTTGACGATGTGGTGCGAGAGCGGCTTGAACTTGCCGTAACGTCTCGCTTCGGCGGTAGCGCGCGCGTGTGTCGGTCAGCCGGAACAGTGTTGGTCGAACACACCACACACCGTAGGCCGCAGCCGGACATAAGAACGCCACCCTTGTTCGCCTGCATCGCCCGCCTCGCCAATCGTGACGAGTTGCGCTCCGTCTTATCGGCGCCAAAGGACGTCGATGATGCGACACTTCTCAAGATGCTGTTTGAGCGTTGGGGAGCGGATGGGGTTGCGCGCGCGGTCGGCGCCTTTGCCTTCGCCCATTGGGACGGTGCCTGCCTCACTCTCGGGCGCGATTGCACACGGCAATGCACGCTTCTCTTTCACCTCGACGAGAAGCGCAACACCATCGCATTTTCCAGCGATTTCGGCATTCTTCTCTCCCTGCCAGAGGTGCCGCGGGAAATCGACGAATTCGCATTGGCCAATTTTCTCGTCGTCAATGGTCGTATTCCAAGACGCACTCTCTATCGCGGCATCGAGCGCGTGCCTGCCCGCCATCTTGTCAGCTATGACGGCCGGACCCTACGCCATAAGGAATACTGGACGCCAAATTTTACGCCTCCCGCGCATTTGCGCCGCTTCGAAGATTTCGTCGAGCGCGGGCGCGAGCTGTTGGATCAGGCTGTGGCTGCCTCGTTGTCGTGCCACGACCGCGTCGCCATTTCGCTTTCAGGGGGGCTTGATTCGAGTGCCGTGGCTGCCACCGCCGCGCGGCTGTTTCCGCACCGCCGCTTCGCCTGCTATACCAAAGTGCCGCCGGTTGATTTTTCGGTCCCCCCCGCCGCCCATCGCTACACCGACGAAGGCAGCAAGGTGCAGGCCTTGGGCCGCATGTATCCCAACCTCGATCTGAACATCTTCACGCCGCAGATTTCTGACACGCCTGATGTCTTCGAGCAGCGCATGTTGTCCCAGACCCAGCTTCCACTGCTCGGGGTCACTTTGGCTGCGGGGATGGATGGATTTTATGCGCGCGTGCGCGCGGACGGCAACGAAGCAACCATGAACGGGAATGGCGGTAACGCGGGACTGACCTGGGATGGCCGCTATGCGCTTGTCGCTCTGCTGCGGACCGGCTCCATTACCGCTTTTGTTCGCGAGATTGTCGCCCTTGCGCGCGCACGACACCGCAGCATTGCCCGTATCTTTGCGACCGATGTGTTGCTTAACACTGCTCCGGAGCCGATACGGAGGGCTCTGCGGTATCTCAAAGGTCAGAGGCCTGATAGTGTCGCGGCCTATAGTGCGCTCAATCCGGAGTTCATCGCCGAACACGATCTCGTCGGCTATTGGCGCGAGACCGGTTTCGATCCCTTGCGCAAACCTGCGGTTGATAACCCGGCGGCCGATTGCGCCGCGTTCGTCTTCGATCGTGAGCTTGGTGGGCGGCACAATTACAATGTGATCGACGACCGCAATTGGGGAGAAACGCTGGAGCCCTTGCTTGACCGCAGGCTGATCGAATTTTGCCTTCAGGTGCCGCGGCACTATTTTTGTCGTGATGGCGTGGATCGCGCCTTCGGCCGGGCGGTCTTGGCCGATCGCCTGCCCCCCGAGATCCTCCACGAAAGGCGGCGCGGCGGGCAGGATTTCGATTGGTTCCGAAGGCTCAATGCCCAACGCGCGCGGATTGGTCTTGACATCGCGCGCATGGAGAACTCGCCGACCGCAAGGCGCCTTCTCGATATCCCGAGACTCAAACGCCTTTTCGCGGAATGGCCGCAAGACGAGGCCAGCGCCGAGCGCCGCGCCTGGGAGTTTCAACTTGTCTTGGCACGCTCTGTTAATGCGTTCCGCTTCATCAAATATGTCGAAGGCGGCAATGGCTGATGACGTATCAGGACTCTTGGTAGGCGCGTAATCCCTCTAGATGCTGGTTTGTTCCGTTTCGAGGACGACGGCGCCATGGGATTCCAATTCCTTGAGAAAGGTATCGACCTCGGCGTGGCAAACCTCCTCCGACACGTCGAACTCGGCCAGCAAGGCGGCATAGAGCGCGTCGCGGTCCTGCGGGGTCTCAATCAGTTCCCAGATCCGGGCGCCGACTTCGGACAAGCCGATGTAATGGCCCTTCTCGGTGCTCATCATTACCAATTCGTCGCCGACCTTCGCGGCCAGCCAATCGCCTTGTTTCCTCACGATCATGCCAAAGCTCCTTCCCCGGTACATCCCAGTGTGCAAGACAATTCATAGCCCATACGACGCATCATGGGAGCATGTTCTGCTTCGATGCGCGCCACCTGTTCCGCCGTCAACTCGTCCCGCCAGGCGCCAGCCTCGCCACGACGGAAAAAATTGCTGCCAGCGTGTGAACGCGGCGCCTCGCGAAATCCTCTTTGCTGCTCTTGGGTTTTCAACTGAGCGAAATCCGCCAACGTCACGGCGCGCGCAATCTCGGCGTCCGTCGCCCTAAGTCCGGCAAAATCCAGCGCGCGTTGAAAGGTTTCTGGCGTGTCCGCCATCAGGTCTTCGTAGCGAATGCAGTGAACGGGGATGTCGGTCTGATCAAGCCAGGTCGCGATATGTCCGCTCCAACCGGGTAGCTGCTGGCGGAGCTGATCGCTCTGGCGGTCTGCTTTTTGACCGAAACCTGCGGCTCTATCGTTCAGGAAGGCTATTGCCCCGTCGATGGTGAGGCCGCTGTGATGGGCCAGAGACGGCACCACATCGCGCGGATCGCGCACAATGACAATGGCGCCAGCAGCACCCTTTGCGCCCGCCAAAAGCGGCTCGCCCAAGGGTGTCAGGGTATAAGCGTCATGCACCTTCACGAAGCGGACCGGCGGGGCGGCCTCGGGATTATCGTATTCGTCATCCTGGGCGCCGCGCGCCAAAGCCTCATAGACACGCGGACGAAGCTTATCGACCTCGTCAAGGGTGAGTAATCCGGAATCGATCAGTGTGTGATAGTCGAAGGGGCCACGGGCGCTCGCGATGCCACCGCGTTCGGGCAAGTGGTTAATGTCCACCGGCTGGCCGTCTTTCGCAGAGAGATTCGCCACCAGCATCCGAAACCAGGTGTTGCCGGATTTGGGATAGGAGGCGAGCCAGATCGTCCGCATCACGGCCCAAGCTCACGCAAACCGATTTCGTGCCAGTGCTCTTCCAAGGAGCGGATCACATCCGCCATTGCCTTGAAGTCGAGCGCCCGGGTGAGATGGAAGATGCCCGCTTTATTGGCGATGGTCGCCGCCGCATGAAAATAATCGGCCTTTTGCCCCATGCGCTGAACCAGCAGCGGCCGGTAGGCATTGCGGCGCAGGATCAAGGCCGCATCGACGATATTCGGCCGCTCGATGCCGGATTCCAGAGGGGGCCGGGTTTCGCGCAAGGCATAGAGCGCGCCCAGAGACAGCGGCGTATCGAAGGCTTTGCCCGGTTCGACATAAAACTTTTCCAGCTTGTTGCGCACGGCCTGGCCGCGTTGCGCTTCCATGTCCAGATTATCGATGGCTTGGGCCCAGAGTTTGAGCTGGCGGCCATCCGATTGAACGGTCGGTGTTCCTGCCATGGCGACGACACAGAAATCGTCCGTCATCAGCGGATAGCCGCGATTGACGAGCGCAGCGGCGAGCGTCGATTTTCCGGCGCCGGACGGCCCGCAAAACAGCACCGCCTTGTCGCCCACACGCACCGCACTGGCATGCAGCACAATCAACCCGCGCTGATGCAGCAGAATGCCGAACACCGTGCCGCAGAGAAAGATCGCCACGTCCTCGGCCGAAGTCCCGTTCTCGGTCTCGAAGGCGATATCGCGGCCCTCGCTGACGAGAAAGCGGGCGACATCGGGAATGCGCAGCAGGAAGCGGCAGCCTGCCATGGCCCAGGACGGGCCGGACGCCTCGTGCTCCTCGAGCGCCTCGGGAACGGGCGCCTCGCGTACCGTCACATCAGATGCCACGGATGGATTGCCACCCGCGATGGCTCCCGGAAAGACGATTTCGCTGCTGACCGTTAGCCCCGCGATGTTATAATTGTACAAGCGCCACCCCGGTTGCAGCTTCACTAGATGAAACCAATCATAAGAGCTCCCCAGGTGAGTTCAAGGGACGCTCAGAACCACCCAAGCTGGTAG
>JARLIR010000135.1 GCA_031291635.1 Rhizomicrobium sp.
CGCAGGCACGCCGCATCATCGACAAGCTACCCCTCAATTTTCAGCTAGCCGGCTTGATCCACCTCGCTTTGCCCCAGGCGCGCATTATCCACATTGCGCGCGATCCGCTGGACACCTGTTTTTCCTGTTATTCGTCGTTGTTCGAGGACGATTTGGATTTCAGCTGTGATCTTGAAGATCTGGGGCGCTACTACAACGGCTATCGCCGCCTGATGGCGCATTGGCGCTCTGTCTTGCCATCCGGCGTGATGCTGGAGGTGCGCTATGAAAGCCTGGTCGCCGATCTGGAGGATGAGGCGCGCCGTCTGGTCGCGTTCTTGGCGCTGTCTTGGGATGAACGCTGCCTGCGCTTCCATGAGACGGATCGTGCCGTCCACACCGCCAGCGCGCTGCAAGTCCGCCAGCCGCTTTATAACAGTTCGGTTGGCCGCGCTGCGCCTTATGCGCCGTGGCTGGAGCCTCTGCGCCGGATCTTGGCGGATGAATCCTGATGATGGATAGGTAGCCATGCCCCCGTCCGACGCCTTCATCAATCAGCAGCTCGCCGCGGCCCAGCAAATGGCCCGTGCCGGTCAGCTCGACCGTGCCATGGCGCAGCTCGGCGCCATCGTCCGCGTGGCGCCTTGGCGGATCGAACCCTATCTCGGTAGCGGCAGTATCAGTCTTGCCGCCGGACAATTCGAAGAAGCGCTGTCCTGGTTCGAGCGGGCGCGCAAGATGGCGCCCGCTCTCCCACCCGTGCTCGAGGGCGCGGGACAAGCGCTGCTTGCTTTGGGCCGTTCCACCGAAGCGCTGGCCAATTTTCAAAAGCTGCAAGCCAGCGGCTCGCCAATTGCCTTTTACGGTGCAGGCGAAGCCTTGAAGCAGCTAGGCCGCATCGCCGAAGCACGCACGGCCTTGGAGCGCGCTGTGGCGCTGGCACCGGAAGTGGCGGGTTATCATTATGCCCTGGCGCAAATCGCCCGCTTTGTGCCAGACGATCCCCGCCTTCCGGGTCTGGAACGCTTGGTGCGCAAGGCTAGTGGCTTGCCGGAGCCGGAACGCTGCGAACTCTATTTCGCCCTCGCCAAAGCTTATGACGAGCTTGGCCGTCACGCTGCGGCCTTCGAACATTGGCAGAAAGCCAACGCACTCAAACACCGCGCGGTTCAGTATGACGAGGCCATGTATCTCGGCATCCTGCGCGATCTCGAGGCGGCCTTCACCCCTGCGCTGATGGCGTCACGCCAAGGCTGCGGCGATCCCTCGGCGCTGCCGGCGTTTGTCGTCGGCATGCCGCGTTCGGGTACCACGCTGGTCGAACAAATCATTGCCAGCCATCCGCAAGTATTCGGTGCTGGTGAGAAAATGTATCTGCATCATCTCTTGGGACAAAATCTGGCGGGCCCGGAATTCCCCGCCCACTTGCCCGAGGTGTCGGCCGCGGCTTTGCGAATGATGGGCGCGCGTTACGTGGCGCAGCTCAAAGCCGATGCGCCGGGCGCCACGCGCATCGTCGATAAGCTGACGGCGAATTTCATGCTCTGCGGCCTGATCCATCTCATATTGCCCAATGCCAAGATTATCCATGTGCAGCGCGATCCGCTCGATACCTGCTTTTCCTGCTTCACCAATTTGTTCTCTCAAAGCATCGATTACAGTTATGACCTCGGCGAACTCGGGCGTTATTACCGCAGCTATGAACGGTTGATGGCGCATTGGCGCCATCTGCTGCCGCAAGGCGCGATGCTCGACGTTTCCTACGAGGCCTTGGTCGGCGATTTCGAAACCGAAGCCCGGCGCATCGTAGCCTATACGGGCTTGGCCTGGGATGACGCCTGTCTTTCTTTCCATACCACCAAGCGCGTGGTGCACACCTTGAGCGCCGCCCAGGTCCGCCAGCCGCTGTATCAGACCGCGATAGGCCGCACGGTGCCCTATACCGCTTGGCTCGAACCGTTGCGGCGGGCGCTTGCTGGTGACTAAAGCGTGTAGCGCAGGCCTAGCGTGATGCGGCGGCCATAATCGACGGCGTCCAGCATCTGCTCTGCGAAACGCCCGCGCGTGCTGTAGGTCGTATTCAACACATTCAGCACTTCACCATAAGCGGTGAGCGCATCGGTCAGCGCATAACTCGAACTGATATCCATGTTCCAACTGGAATCGACATAAGTCGGCTCGGCATTGAAGGCGGAGTAGTTCTGCTGCTGACCGAAATGATCGAGATAGCTGTCACGCCAGTTTGCCGCGACACGGATCTCAAAACCGCTTTTGTCGTAAAAGGCAATCAAATTGGCGGAATCAGCAAGACCGGTGACGGCAAAGCCGCTGGTGGTGAGATTGTGCGGATCGTACGGCTTATTGGAGCCCACCAGCGTGCCGTTGGCCTGAAAACCGAAGCCGGTATCGTCCCAGACATGCTGCAGCGCGATCTCGACCCCGTACACCGAGGCGCTTGGACCGTTGACATAAGACGACACTCGGAACTGGGCTGGCCGGCCGGTCGTGGGATCGATCACCGCATTGATCGTCTGGGCCAAAGTTCCGGAAACAATGAAATTGGTCACGTTCTTGACGAACGCATTGGCCGATACATAGGAGTTTGACGCGTAGTACCACTCCGACGAGATGTCGAAATTGTTCGATAGGAAGGGCCGCAATCCGGGGTTGCCGCCGGTAGCGACCAGCGAGCCGACACGCTCCGATGAGCTAAAATTCTGCACCGGCGTCAAGGCCGCGAATGGTGGTCGTGTCAGCGTGCGCGAGGCGTCGAGGCGAAGTTGCAGATTTTCGCTAATCTCCAGATTGAGGTCGGCGTTGGGCAGGAAATAATGATAACCGCGCTTGCTGGTGACCAGTTCTTGATTGCCATAGGTCACCAGAAATGCCGTGTGGTCAGCGGACATAACCGATAACGACGTCGGCAACTGACCGATCCCGGTGGAGGATAGGGCGGTGTATTCGGCGCGCATGCCGGCATGGTATTGCAGCGGCATTCCGCCGAGATTTGTCATGCCCGCGAGCAACAGATAGCCGGCGACATTGTCTTCAAAAATATGCAGATAGCTGGCGGGATCAGGGCTGACCGAAAAGCGGCCATGATAGGCCGGGTCGCAACAGCCATAGTTGAAACCGGGAATTGTGGTCGGGCTCACGGGGTCGCCAAGCTGCTCGAGATAACGCATCGCTGCCCGCGGATCGAAGCTGATAACGCGCGGCGGAAGCGCGCCAGAACCCTGCCAGCCCGCAATGAAATTTTCCGTGCTGAAGCTCTTGGTGAACAGACTCGGCGGCAGCGCCACGCCTGCAGGAAGCCCAGCCGCTGGACCGGTTTGGTAATAGTTGTTCGAGGCGGGACCATAACCGGCAAAGGCTTGCCATTGGTTGTTGGCAAAGCTTTGGTAGGCGGAGAGTTTTATATGGTTGGCCAGATATTGCACACCGGCCGTCAGATGCAGATCGCCATCACTCCAATCCGCTTGCAGTTTGGCTTGGTTGGTGATGTTGCGGTTACGCTGGCTGATCAGCACAATAACATGCGAGCCGATGATCGACGTATCGAGGAAGCGCGACGCATCACCATTCGGACCATAAGAGGTGTAGTAGGGCAGCACGTGATTGCCGCCTGGCGCCACGGTGATGCCGATATTGCTCCCATTTGTGCCGGTTGGTGTGGAAGGCCCGTAACCAGTATCAACGCTAAAGTCGCCATATTGTCCGCCCGGATTGAGCGAAGACAACGCTATATCGCCATCGACGAGGACAGAGAGGCTGCTATTAACCACCCACTTCACATTGAGTCCGAGATCGTAATTCTGCAGCACCTGCTCGTTGAACTGGGCATCGAAATCGGTGGGCGTGTTGGCGCGCGTGAAATCGATAATCGTGCCGTCCACCGATGTCTTGACGTTGCGCATCTCGCTGCCGCTGTTCCAGATGGCGTAACCGTTCTGCAGCTCTTTGAGGTCGTTGCGCGCGAAGGTGCCGTTTAGGGTGGCGTGAACGGCGTCGTTCGGTTGCCATTGCAGGACCGCGACGGCGTTTTCGCGCATCTGCCAATTGTGGATCTGATAAATGCCGTAATCCTGGATATACCACACCGGCCTCGTCGTATCCGGCACAAACACATTCCCGCAAGGGTTTGCGGCCCCAGCGAACTGGCAGGAATCGAGATAAGCGCCCTCCCAGCCCCAGACGGTGGCTTCGTTGCTGCGGCTCTTGGTTTCCGCATAAGCAGCAGCCACCAAAAAGCCGAGGCGGTTATTGGCAATACTGTCGCTGAACAAGACATTGAAATTTGGCGTCGGACGGCCTTCTTCCGGATTATAGGTCGTCGAGGCCGAGACCGTTGCCCGCAGCCCCGGTTTGTCGAGGGGCCGGGGATATTTGATGTTGAGTGTGGCCCCAATCGCTCCAGCCGAAAGCGACGGATCGGGACTCTTGAGGACATCGACCTCCTGCACCAGATCGGAATTGAGGGCGCTGAAATCGAAGCCGCGAAAGCTGATACCTGAGGAAATCTTGCGGCCTTCGAACAAGGTCTCGTTAAACGACGGCCCAAAACCGCGCACGGTGATTTGCGTCGGCTCACCGGTCGACGAACTGATACCGCTGAGGCTGGTGACCGCGCGGCTCACGGTTACGCCGGGTATCCGCATCAAAGCGGTGGCGAGATTGGCATCGGGAAAGCGCCCCACGTCTTCCATGGTGATGGCGTCTATCAGACCGTAGGCGGCGCGCTTGATATCGAGATTGCGCTGCAACGAGCCGCGGATGCCGGTCACGATGATGGTTTCGCCCCCCATCGAAAGGCTCTGCACCACTGGCGGCGGAGTCGATGACGGCGACTGCGCGGGCTCTTGCTGGACCTGGCGAACAATCAGACCGCCGCTGCTATCGCGCACGATCTGCAGATCGCTGCCGCTGAGGAGACGGCGGATGGCATCATAGGCCGACATACTGCCGTTGATGGCAGCAGCGTTCCGGTCGCGCACAGCATCGGGAGCGAACAAAATGTTCGCCCCAGTCTGATGCGCAATGTCCCTGAGCGACTGGGCCAACGGTTGGGCGGGAACGTGGACCTCGCCCGCAATAGCGACAGACCACACTCCCATCAGCACCGTGGTGGCCGCCGCCCAGGGGATTAACCGGTCAAACCCCGGTCTAATGCCCCCGAACATGTGCCCCCTGGGAGCGGACATACCGCCCTGCGTAGTCGACGATCAGTGATCATCGTCGTTTTCCTCGCCCTGACCTGTCAGGTTTTTTTGACTCTCGCCGGATCGAGCTCGAGCCTGACCTGATCTGTATTGAACTCCAACATAACCGGAAGCAACGTCGCAACGGAATGGGCAAATGCCGCGTTATCCCCAACGCGATACACGCCACTGATTCGCATCTGGGCGATATCAGTATCTTCGACCGCTAGCTTGACAACGGAATAGCGGTTCATCTCGTGAATGGCACTGGCGACCGTGTCGTTGTCGAACACCACCTGCCCCATCTGCCAAGCCAAGAGCGGTACCAAACTGGGCCGGTCCTTGCGCCTGCCCCCGTGGCCTGCGACGACGCGATCACCACTCGTGAGGTTTTCCCGCCAGGAACCGTTCTTGGCGTCGATTCGCGCCAAGCCCTGAGTCAACACCACGCAAACCGTGTCGCCGTCGCGCCGCACATCGAAAGTCGCCCGCGCCGCTGCGATACGCTCGTCGGAGGCATCGACCGCGAAGGGGCGGCTATCACTGCCGAGCACATGGAAATTGCAACGCCCGCGTTCAAGCGTAACAACGCGCGAGGTGCTGTCGTAAGAGGTGTGAATGCGCGTGTCGGTATCGAGAAAAACCTGCGTACCACAAGGCAGCACGGCATGCTTTTGTTCGCCGATCCCAGTCTCGAACACACCAGCCTCAGCACTCTGCCAAAACGTGAAGCCGATGGCCGCTACCGCCAGCGAACCGGCACCAGCCAAAACAGCGCGGCGATTGCGCAAAACAGGCTGGGGGCCGACGACCGGCTCTGACCAAGCAGCACCGGCGAGTTCCCAAGCTTCGGTAACAGCTTCAAATGCACGCGGGTGCCGCGCATCGCTGGCGAGCCAGACACGGAACGCCGCCTCATCGATGGCATTCTTGTCGTCGGCTCTGAGACGCGCTAACCACGCAGCGGCCTCTGCCCTGATCTGGGGCGGAATTTCATTTACAAACGCCATGTCACCAATCTCGGGTCCAGTCGGTCAAAAATAGCGCGGCCTTGGCAATATGCTTTTCGACGGCGCTTTGGCTGATCCCGAAATGAACCGCAATCTCTCGGTACTTAAGCCCACGTAATCTATGCATCAAAAATATTTCGCGCGTCCGTGTCGGAAGCTTTGCCAAGCCTTTCTTCACTCTAGATAGACGCGCTCGCGCCGCCATTACCTCATCCTGGAGCGGGGCATCGTCCGGATGTTGGACTTCGCGCGATTCATCGCGAGGCGCCCAGAAACGTTCATGCCGGTGGATGTCTACGGCGATGTTAGCCGCCGTCCGAACCAGAAAAGCACGCGGATTTTCAACCACATGGTTGGTGCGATACTGCTCCATCCGGATATAGGCGCTGTGCAGCAAATCTTCCGCATCGCCGCGGCCGCGGGTATGCCGGGAGACCAGCTTCAGCAGCTTCCCCCAATAGGCCCTTTCGTTCGGTTGTTCCGCCATGCTTCCCCCCGCTCGGAATATAGCAGAAACCCGACGCCAGCCGGGGCCAAAATATTCCGCATATTCCTGCTGAGGTAAGTGGTTTGCCAATCGTCTATCTTATGACGGGTCGCGGAGACGGCGCCTTTCACCAGAGCAGATCGGATTGCGGCGCCTTAGAATAACTCTTTGCGCTAGCTGCATAATTGCTCCAGTCCCGTGGCGGCGCAGCGCAGTATTTTATAATAATTCTACGTCATATCTGCGAGGCGGTGGCAGAGCGTGGTTCCTCGACCAGCGGGACGAACGGTCGCCCCCTCGACGCACCCTGGTCGTGATCTGCTGCCATCGAGGGCGGGGCTATCGCTTTTGGGTATCATGCCCCACTTGTCATGGCCCGTTACAATGGGCCACC
>JARLIR010000136.1 GCA_031291635.1 Rhizomicrobium sp.
ATGGTCGTGGCCAGTACCAAGGTGGTGCCGTTGGCGACGATGACCGGGGCGCTGTTCAGCATGATCCCATAGATCAGCCAGAGAATGACGCCGATCGTCATGACGGCGAACATGCCGAGCGAGATGTCTTGCGTCGAACGGGTCCGCCAGATGCGCCAGACTTGCGGCACGTAGGCCGCTGTCGTGAAGAACGCCGCGGCAAAGCCGATAAGAGTCAGCAACGGCGTATCCATGGAAAGCCCGTCAATCTAAGGTGGTCACACGCAGCAGGCGCCAAGCGCGGTGCTCTCATCTATAGCCATAGATGGCGCTCCCAACCGGACTTGAACCGGTGTTTCAGCCTTGAGAGAGATACTAAATGGTCCATACCTGTCTATGTTCGTAGCAAATTTATGGCTGTTTTCCTGAATTTTCCAATTTCCTGCGTACCCTTGTTTGTGGGTGTCCACCCCCGTATATTGGACAAACGTTGGACATATTGGACAAACCGATGGCCAGAACAATCCGTGATCCAGCCCTAGACACTCGTACCGCGCGTGCGCGCCTTAGAGCCTCAGGTAAGCCATACTTTAAGGCAATCGACACCGGCCTGCACATTGGATACCGAAAGGGGCAAACTGGCGGCAAATGGGTTCTGCGCTTCTACCGTGAGGATGGCAAATACACTGTCGAGACAATCGGCACCGCCGACGACGTGATTGACGCGGACGGCGCGACCATCCTGAACTTTTTCCAAGCCCAAGCGTCGGCCCGGCAGTTATTTATCGAACGGCGGCGGGCAGTGGCCGGGCTGCCGACCGAAACCGGCCCCTATACCGTCAAGGCGTGCATCGATGACTATGTGGCGTGGCTGGCCGAGAACCGCAAGTCCGCCTCGGATGCTCGTTACCGAGCCGACGCCCACGTTTTGCCAGACCTTGGGAAGATAGAGTGCGCGAAGCTGACGGTGGCGCGGCTTGAAAAGTGGATTCGCGATATGGCGGCAGAGGCCCCTCGCCTTCGGACCAAGGCCGGTGACGATCAAAAACATCGCCCGTCCTCGGATAGTGACAAAGAAGGCGTGCGCCGCCGGAAGGCGACCGTAAACCGGACCCTGACCGTTCTGAAGGCCGCTCTCAACCGCGCATGGGCCGGCGGCAAGATCGCATCGGACGACGCATGGCGGCGCGTCAAGCCCTTCCGTGAGGCGGATGCAGCCCGCATTCGCTATCTCACCGTTGGCGACTGCCAGCGGCTGATAAACGCCAGCGCGCCAGATTTCAGGAAACTGGTGCAAGCCGCCCTCGCCACCGGGGCTCGCTATGGCGAGTTGTGCGCGCTCAACGTGGAGGATTTCAACACAGACAGCGGCACGCTGCATATTCGCACGAGCAAGTCCGGCAAGGGCCGTCACATTGTCTTGAATGATGAGGGTGTCGCCTTATTCGCGAGCTTGTCAGTCGGACGCGAGACCGGTGCTCCCATGCTGACAAAGGCGGACGGCACGCGCTGGCACACCGCGCACCAAGCCCGGCCAATGGTCGCAGCGTGCAAAGCGGCACGCATCAAGCCGCCTGCGTCGTTTCATTGCCTTCGACATACCTATGCCAGCTTGTCGATCATGAACGGCTGCCCATTGATGGTTGTCGCGAAAAACCTCGGACACGCTGATACAAGAATGGTCGAAAGGCACTACGGCCACCTCGCCCCGTCGTTTATCGCGGATGCGATCAGAGCGGCGGCGCCAAAATTCGGCATCACAGTGGGTACCACAGTTACCCCCATGCGGGCGTGATCATGCCCTATTTCGAATTCAAATATGGCGATCCTGTACCAGAAATATGGGCCGCAATGCACTTCCCCGAGGCAGGCGAGGAAACCGCACAGAAGCGCGCGGCATACACTGCATATATTCGAGCTCACTATTTTCCTGACTATTTTGGACTGTCGCAGCCTGAACCCGTTTATGAGGTATTGAAGGCTTCGTTGCAAAACCGCCCGGAAAAATCGGAATTGACCAATCGACGGTGGCAAGGCGCAACCGCCGGGGAGGTACTCAAGATGGTTTTCGCCGTCGCCCACGATGCCCCATCTCGAGCCAGCTGGACCCGTGCCGTGAGTCTCATGGCCACGCACCTCAAGGAGAGCGAAAGCACTATCTGGACTGCCAAGCGCCGCTTCGCACCGGTGTTGCACCTCTGGGCCGCGTGGTCGCTTCGGGGGTCCCAGTTCTACCGTGATGAGGCCAAGGACTATTCCTACGCTGATGACCTCAGCATGTTCCTGTGCGAGGCAATGGCGCTGCTGCAGTGGGCACATCAATCCGTGTTGAAGGCTGATAGTGGCCAGACGCGCCAAAAGGCAAAGCCGCTAATCGCTCGATCCGACCCAGTTTGGACTCCCCCTCCTTCCTGGGCCCCTCCGACACCACGACCAAATTGGCCACGAGATGGTCGGCTACAGCAGGCCACTCTTCCAAAGGAATGGCTCAAGAAATTTAGGCCCCCCGCCCAATAAAACCACTGCAACTCGATTTACAGTAATCGACGGCTAGCGAACAGATATGGCCTTGTGCGGTCCACGAAACCACATTGGAGGCCAGCGCGAAAATGATATTCCAGAGTACGCCCGAAGGTGGCGCGATGAGCGTTGAGCGTTTTTGCGAACGCCACGATCTCTCGCGAGCAATGTTTTACAAGATTCTAAAGGCCGGCAAAGGCCCAAGAATAATGAAGGTTGGTGGCCGAACGCTCATTAGCGCCGAAGCAGCCTCTGACTGGCGCCGCCTCATGGAACAGGGGGCATGAACCGTGCCCAACAAAAACGAAAGAGCCGCCCCGGCGGGTGCCGGTAACGGCTCTGAAATCGATCAGCTTGCTGGCAAGATCAGTTCCGAAAATACTCCTGCCGCTGCCAAATCACAAGCAGCTCGACGCTCCCGCAACAAGGGGGCTCGGATAGAGCGGGAAATCATCGACCTGCACCGCCGTTTTGGTATCCACGCCGAACGTGTTCCCCTCAGCGGCGCCGCGCACTACAAGGGCGCTGGCCATGACGTTGATATATTTCCGTTCGGAAAGGACGCAATTCCGTTCTTATGCGAGGTGAAAGGGCGTAAGGGCGGCGACGGATTCAAAACCTTGGAGCGCTGGTTAGGTGACAACGATGCGTTGTTCCTTAAGCGGAATAATGCCGATCCGCTGATCCTATTGCCCGCCCGCATCTGGTTCATTTTGCTGGATCGGGTGCGGTAATGAATCTGTCCCCTCAAGGCGTCGCCAAGGCGCTGGGCGGCGAAGCGCGCGGCTGCAATGTGCTTGCCCCGGGGCCCGGCCACTCGCCTCGCGACCGCTCGCTGTCGATTTTGGTTGATCCCCAGGCGCCCGATGGATTTGTCGTCATGTCGTTTGCTGGCGATGACATTATTCCGTGTAGGGATTTTGTCCGCGAACGTCTTGGAATGGGGTCGTGGCGGCCCGGTATGAACCGCGAACGGCTGGAGACACCACGGCACCATGTTCCGCCAACGGATTATTCCGAAAAAATCACGCTCGCACTTTCCATATGGAGGAGTGCCGAGCCGATCAAGGAAACCTGGGCGGCGAAATACCTTTCGGCGCGAGGGATTGCGAACACGGATAACCCATCCCTGCGATATTCCCCGCAACTATGCGCAATGGTGGCCGCGCTTGCATCGCCCGGCGGCAAGGTCATGGCGGTGCAAACAACATTGCTTGAGCCAACGGCTTTGCGAAAGCGCGATTGCCCCGTGCCGCGAAAAACGCAAGGGCACATGGGGGCGGGCGCGGTTCGATTGGCGGCGGCGGGCGAAGTGCTCGGTATTGCCGAAGGTGTCGAAACCGCTCTGTCTGCAATGCAGCTTTCCGGGCTTCCCGTTTGGGCTTGCCTTGGCGCGGCGAGAATGCACCAAGTCGCCATTCCGGAAACCGTCCGCATGCTGATCGTGTTCGCGGACAATGACGAACCCGGCATGACTGCGGCGCGACGCACCGCAAGCCAGCATCGCAACATTACGGTTGATATCCGTAAGGCGCCGAACAGCTGCAAAGACTGGAACGATGCACTTGCGCGTCGTGAGGTGGCGGCATGAACGAGCGGTTTCATTTTCAACGCTTCGCCGATCTGCACGCCAACCTTGACTGCGCGCACCTTGTGAAGGGGCTGCTTCCGCGACGCGGCCTGGCCGTCATTTGGGGAGCGCCAAAATGCGGAAAGAGTTTTTGGGCGCTGGATGTTGCGCTGCATATCGCCATGGGGCGGCAATATCGCGACCTGCGCACTATTCAGGGCGGTATCGTCTACATTGCCTTGGAAGGCGGCGCCGCGTTCGGCAATCGCATTGAGGCGTGGCGCGAATACCACGCCGTCGCGGTCGAAGCAGAAGCCGATTTTCACCTCTTGGTTACAAGCCTTGATCTTGTCGCGGACGCCCCTGCACTGATCTCAGCCATCGAAGACGAAATGCCCGATACGCCGCCCGTATCGGTGTTCATTGACACCCTCAACCGCAGCCTTCACGGTTCAGAAAACTCAGACGAGGATATGAGCAACTGGGTGCGCGCTGCCGATGCAATAGGCCAGCGGTTCGGTTGCCTTGTCGCCGTGGTTCACCATTGCGGGCATGAAGCAACCCGACCCCGCGGGCACTCAAGCCTTATGGGCGCCGCCGATGCGCAAATCGCGGTCAAGCGGGAAAGTGGGCCAATCTTTTCCACGACCCTGGATTTTGCCAAAGATATGGCAGACGGCGCCATCTTGATGAACCGCATCGAACCCGTGGACCTGGGCACCGACGCCGATGGCGACCCTGTTTCCTCGTGCGTTTGCATCGCCGCCGATGGTGAGGCCGTAAAAGCCACACCGGCCCGCCGCCTTTCCGACCGCAACCGCCTCGCACTCAACGCACTCACGGCCCTTATTGCACGATCCGGCGAACCTGTCCCAGCGATCTTTCAGCTTCCCGCAAGCGTCCAAGCCGTTCGCGTCGATGCGTGGCGGGATGAAATCTACAGCAAGGGTATTCTTGATCCGCAGGCAAAAAGCCCTCGTGAAGAGTTCAAACGCGTGCGTCAAGCCCTGCAAGTGCGCCACCTCACGGCAGAACGCGAAGGGCAGATTTGGCTTACCACATGAGCGCGTCACAGCCCCCGTCACATGTCACACCCCTAAAGGGGTGGTGTGACGTGACGTGACGGGTATGGGGCGTCGCAATTGTGACGACTTGTGACGCAGTTGTGACGTGTGACGGCAAGAGCACGGGAGAGCGGTGCCCGATTGCGCTCATGGCGCAACAATTTCTCTGTCGCGGATCACGCGCTTTCAGCGGTCGGTTTCGCGGATGGTTTGCGCATCGCCCCGATAGCATTCCCATGTTGCGGCTCACCCAAGGCTGTAACTGGACGCTGATAGACACGCATAGAACGCCTATTTACTGCGGTTTCTCGCACGCATAGTTTCGCGGCTGTCCAACATATGGCCAATATGCGGAGTAAATTCGTGGCGGATCAACGCGGCATCGATCACGGGAATACCAAGGTCCGTTCCGCAATTTCGAACGGATCGCGGCTGACGCTGTTTGGCGATGGCCGATCCGCTGGCGCAAGGCGCTTTCGCGACTTGATCACCGAATTCGGGGGTGAGATTGGCGGCTTCACGACGCTGTCGGCGACGGCGCAACAAATCGTCCGGCGCCTTGCTCAAGTCAGCGTCGAATTGGAGCTTATGGAGGCCACACGCGCGTCAGGGGCGGGAATCGACCCGGTAGGCTTCTGCAGCATGGTCAACAGCCAAAGGCGCTTACTGCGTGACCTGGAAGGGCTGAAGAGCAGATTCGCGCCAACACCTATGACGCTGGCGGAAACGTTGGCAGCTGAACGTAAGGGCGCGAGCAATGCCCCGATGGAGGCCGCCTGAGGACGAGATGATAGAGCGCCCTCCGCATCCGATGGACTTCTTCGGCCTTTTGAAATGGCTGGACGGCCGGTCGTTGCCCGACGTAATCGATCCATATCGTCGGGAGATATTCTCGCGCGCGCTCTACACGTTCGACCCTGATGGCCGCCCCACGTTCAACCTCGCGCTATGCGGTCGCGGAAAAAAGAACTGGAAGAGCGCAGACCTGATCCTCGCCGCCCTCTATCGATTTTTGGCGTGGCCGTCCGACAAGGGAAATGATTGCAGCATCCTTGCCAATGACGAAAGTCAGGCGGGGGACGATCTTTCGCTCGGCAAGAAGCTGGTTGACATAAACCCAATTCTGGCACGTGAGGTTCGGATCGAGGCGAAGCAAATTGTCCGAAAAGATGGTCGCGGCGTGATGGAGATACTGCCAGCGCGAGACATAGCGGGCTCGCACGGCAAGACCAAGCTATTCATCGGCTTCGATGAGATTTGGGCGTACCGGAACCACGACCTATTTGAAGCCCTCGCACCCGATCCGACGCGGCTCGATACGATGACCTGGATCACCAGCTACGCGGGCATTCGCCATGCCCCCGGCATTCCGCTGTACGACTTCACGCTGACGGGCAAGCGCAGCGATGACCCACGTATGCTTTTCTCTTGGTATAGCGGCGACTTTACTACCGATCCGGCGTTCGCTACTGCCGAGCCCGAGGCGCGAGCCAACCCGTCGCTGGCAAGTTGGAACAACCCGGGCTATCTGGCGCAGCAAAAGAAGCGCCTGCCGACGCACAAATATCGCCGCCTGCATCTGAATCTGCCTGGCGCACCGGACGGCGCGGCGTTCTCCGCGGATCACGTCATGGCGGCGATCGTGATGGGCAGGAAGCGCCTCGCGCCGGTCGATGGGTTCAGCTATCGCGCCTTCGTTGACATGTCGGGCGGATCGAGTGACGACGCTGTGCTCGGAATTGCCCACCATGACGCCAACACCAGCCGGGTTGTGCTCGATCTGCTCGAATGTCAGACCGGTCGTCCGCCTTTCTCGCCTCGCGCGGCTGTCAAGAAGTTTGCTGCCACGATCAAGGAATACGGTCTTACCAAGGTTACGGGTGACGCCTATGCGGGCCTGACTTTCCGCGATGACTTTTCAGAGCATGGGATCACTTACGCGACGTGCGGGCGTCCGAAATCGGACCTATACGATGAATTCGAGCCCAAGCTGAATGCAGGCGAGGTCGAATTACTCGATCTTCCAGAATTGCAAGAACAGCTTCTGACGCTCGCCATTCGCGGCGCCAAGATTGATCACCAGCCCGGCGACCACGATGATTTCGCGAACGCCGCTGCGGGTTGCATTTGGCTCGCAGCCGCTCGCAGTCAACAAGATGTGCCATTGGTCGGGCCAATCATCGTCTACACTCCGCGCACCGAATTTGGCGGGCGACCGTACCATTGAGGAAAACCAATGACTGACGAACAAATCGCAGAATCCGTCAAAAATGCAACTTTAGTAATTGCGGATTTGCAAAAGCAACGCAACGCTCTCACCGCGAATCTCGGAAATCTTCGCGAGCAAAAGGCGAAGGCCGCTCTTGGAGCGTTCACAGGGCCGCCCGCCGCGAAGCAGGCGCTCCGAAGCTTGAACACCCAGATCGGCGACGCATTGCTCGATATCGAGGATTTGGACGTGGCGCTAGCATTAGCCCAAGGCGAGGTCGCCGAAGCGCAGACCGCGTCGGCCGCTCTCTCAGAGCGCAAAAAAATCGACGCGGTGCTTGCTCGGCTCGCCGACGGGCGCAAGACAGCTGACCAGCTGCAAAAGCATATTCGCGGCTTGGTCGAGCACGTCACGGCTCTCTTCGACGACCTTGAAGCAGCTCGTTCAATCGGCGCACCGTTGCCCGGTCGAGAACTTGTGCGGGTCAATCTGGCCCGATCGTTTCAGACTGAAATGATGGCGGTAAAATTGAACACCGAGACTATCCCACCAAACCAGCGACATCACCTCTCCGATGTCATCGCGGCCTGGATCGCGTCTGCGGAACACAGTCTCAGAATGCAGCGTGCGCAAGCGGAATCTATCATCGCAAAGAGATGAAGGGCAGCATGATCATGTTGGATTTTTCGCAGGCTTTGGCGATTCAGGATGTTAGAAAAGGTTTGAGCAAGGTCGGCGCGTTTGCGGCGGAGTGCCTCGTGAAGTCGCTGTTTTCCATTTTCGACGACGAGACGATCGACGAAAAGCAGAAGGGGCGGCTGGCCGATCAGTCGTTCCAGGAGTTTCGCGAATTCGCCAAGTCTGACATTTCCAACACCTCAGTGGTCGCGCAACGAGCGGCTGATCACGTCGATCGAGCGCGAAGAGCGCGTCGCATTCGACGCGTGGCTGCAGCCGCGCAAGCGGACGCGAACCTAGCGTCGGCGTTAAGCCCAGCGGCGCGCGCTGTGCACCATGGGGAAATCCAAAAACGAGAGGACACCGAAATGCCAACACCGACGCGAGAATCCGTCAACAGCCAAATCCACGACATCGCAAAGTCTTTTCGGAAACCGGGCGAGAGCCCCGAGCAAGCCTATGCGGGTTTCATCAAACACAACGAGATGGGCCGCCAATTGCTGTCCCTGTACAATTCGCTGCCGGTCGAAAACGTCGTCACCTTGCCTGTGCGCAAAGCGGCACAGCCGTCAACGCAGGCGCATGCACTGTTGCTCGCCAAGGCCGCCGAAATGAAAAAGGCGAACCCAAAGCTGAGCGATGAGCAGGCATTCGCACGGGTTTGGAAGGATCCCAACAATCGGCACCTAGTCGAGGCCCACAAGCGCCAACAGGCGGCGTTGCCGCTCGACGCGGCATAACACAGTTTGGTCGGCTGGCCGTGTGACGATCATTCGCGGTGGCGTGAAACTAAATTGAGATCGGCGCAAGCCGGGCGGATCAGTCGGCCAGTGCCGCCGCATCGAATAACCCCGACAGCGCGCGGGCGGATTAACTCCACGCCGCGGCGCGCACAACACGCGGCTCGCCCGAACCAAAGTCGCATAAGGCGAGCTAATTCCATTCGCGCTTTGAAATTACTGGCGCTATAGTTGTGCCCGGTGGTTCGCTCACGGACTGCTGGGGCGTGAGAACCCCACACCTGACGGCCTTGTGCAGCCGTCATCCCGCACTCTCCGACCCTATGGTCGGGGAGGCCGTCGCGCATGTCCGAGGATCGAAAGGTCTAAAGGCGGCGGCGAACCCGCTCAGGTGTGGTTTTCTCAACTCCCCGATCGCCAGAGAGGGGAATTGATCATGCGAAAATTGGCATTGATACTGCTTTGTCTTTTGTCGGGGTGCGTCTCGGCAGGCACGAAGGTAGATCACTCAATAGTTGAAACCTTCCAACGTGGGAAAACCACGTACCAAGAAGTGGTTAGCCAGCTTGGCCAGCCGAACGGCAATTATGTTGGAGCGGATGGCTCCCGTACCACCGTGTACGTGTATACCCATTCTCAGGCGCGGGCACAGAGCTTCATCCCCATTGTCGGAGCGTTTGTCGCCAAGGCCGATGCCAATTCTGAAACCTATACATTCGTGTTCGACCAGAATGGCGTGCTGAAAACGATAGGCCAAGGCAACTCGCAGGCAACCGCTGGTCTTGGCAACTGACGGCACCGGTGTGGGCACCGCGCTTATCGCTCTTGAGTGGCCGTTGCGGCCCGGAGAAATCCGTATTCCGCGCCATCTTCGACTTACGAGTTGGCAGCTTAGGGATGACTACTCAATAGCGATAACGCGCGGCTTGCCGGAGCGCTTTGTAACGCGGCGGTGGAATCTTGGCCGTGCATGCACGGGGTGCCTTCTCTGCGAGGTTATCCACCTAGCTAACCCTCGACCAATTGGATTTCACGCCAGCTATCGCGTTGGTGCGCAGGCGATTCTGTTGCCACCAGTTCACGCTGGATGCGATTGCCATGAGTCCTACATCACCGATCTTTCGCATGTGACCGGCAATCCCTTCCGCTAGAGATTGATGCGCGCGACGAATGGTGATTCTACGCATCTATGAGCGATGCAGGTTTTTCAATTCCGACGGCTCTTGTGCGAGAGAAAAACGAAACCCGCGTATTGTGCGCGTGCTTCGCTATCGACCTTGCCGCAATTCTGCCTGCACCAAGCGGCCATTTCGTCGGGATCGAAGGTGACCCACTGGATATGGATGCCTTCGCGGGCCAAGGATTTCAATCGTCGAGTGGCGGCAATCTCGAATTCATCAAAGGTTGGCGGCACATCGTCGTCGCAGAGAGCTCGGAATCGCGGGTAATTTTCTCTGTTGGGCCAAAGGGCGACATCCGGCGTATCGCTCATAGATCAAACTCCAACGGGCTGTGAGTGATTGAGGGGCCGAGCTTCCGATTCGGCCCTTCGCCTTCTCAAGCTAGAGCGATTCTCACACTGCGAGCGTCTAAACAATGTCTCGCCCGTCCGACCCGACCTGCGTCTCATCCGATCAGGCACACACAGAATAGCCGGTGCGAACCGGCGCTTTTGTTTTTGAACAGCGAGCGTGGATTTCAGTTGCTGTCGGCAGGGGGCCGCCTTGGTTTGATGCAGAGCGTTCCGAGCAAAACCCCTCCTTGTATCGGAATATCCACAACTGACCAAGCATCCTGCCCTTTTAGGACCAGACCCTTGTCGGCATATCCGGGGTAGTCAATCACATACAGGAGCGCATCGTCTGCAGTGTCATATATGACGCTCCCCGACTGCTTCTGATGCGGCACCAAACTAGGTGTCAAATTTGTCAGCGCGAGTTCTACCTGTGCGGAAATATTTAGCGCAGGACCAGAGGCGATCACCATGTTCTCTATCATCTGGGAATTTACATTTGAATTGCCGAACATGAAACCAATGTCTGGAGAAACCGACGCGAGCGCTGGCCCCAACGGTGATTTTGCGCGGACAACCAAGCGTGACTCGGTCACCTCTCCTGCGACCTGACCGTGGCGCAGTACAACGCAACGGCCAGCGAACGCGAGAATCGTTCCGACTGGCGCGTCCTGCCACTGTTTATAAACGTGACTGACATCACCGATCGGTAATGCTAACTCGATTGTCATCGCGGATATCTTTCGCTCAAAAGCAAACAATCAGTACATAAATCGGGCGCCATGAACTTTAAGTCGCGCCGATATGAAGGGCGCCATTTTGAGGAGTAACCCACGTACGATAGGAAGCGCCCCGCCAGCTTTTGCCAACGAGGCGCTCGTTGATTGAAAGATGCTAAGCAGCCTTTTGTGGCGGTATAGGCCTGTAATTCGACGGGTCGGACGCATCGATCATGATGGGCTCATTAACTGCAGATGGAACACACCAGGCGCTTACCTGTTCGATTGGAACGTCAATCTTGATGTTCAATCGTTCACTCGCGACGAGACGGATCAGCGCCTCAGCGTTAGAGTCAAGTTCGAATTCCCCGCGCTCCCACCGGCCAATGGCCAAAGCCTCACGCTTCACAATTTTGGCCAGCTCGGCCTGCGTCAGGCCCATCTCCGTGCGCAGGAACCTAAGTTCTTTGCCACTAATTCCACTCTCTCTGGTGAGGATTGAGTGTGCAATGACTCGGTGGAGTTCAGTGATGTGCGGAATCGTAACGCACCGATCACCGTCATCATCAATGCACTCCTCAAGTCCGATGAGGACTATGTTGTCCAACCCGCTGGCCGTGTAACGAAAATCAGTTGTCATTTTTATCCTCCTACCATCGGCTCGTCGGCCCACATTACGCTGATGATCTTCGCAGCTGGTGCTTGCAGCGACGGGATCAGGATCACCCTCACGTCTCTTTTGTTTGAATTTGGAGTTGGTGAGTTGATCGCATACACATAAAGTAGCCTCTGTTTGGCAGGTTTAGCCTCCTTGTAAACAAACCCGTTTCTTAAGACATACAGAACGTCCGACGCCGTCAGATCCCGCTCCTCCATCTGCTCCAATGCATGATCCTTGAAGCTTGGAGTAAAGCAGTCTTCCCATGCTATATGTCGAATTCGCTCCGTCGCATCTGCGGCGGGCCACGGCTCCGGTAGGGAAACTGGTTTGCGCTTTGGTTCGATCATTCTGTTCAATGTATCACCATGATACTCCGCTCCCTATGTAGGAAGTATTAATTCGGAGTACAAGTGCCATTGCGAACACGGTGCGAGCGCCAACATCGCCTTTATATGACCGATTTCCTATTTTACTGGTGTGGCGATAATATTCCCCTGTCTTTACACGGAAATGTCCGAGGAGATTCTATGACGCGCGCATTGTCACTGGGCTGCTAAGGCAGTTTTGATCTTGAGGGAGCCGGCTCCCACGCCATCCCCGTCCATGAATTGGTGGGATGATCAGGTCGCGCCCATGTGGCCGCACGCGGTGCAGCGGAGGCGGCAGATCGGGCCGCTCCCGCCGCACTATGCCCAATCCCCCGCCGCGCCGATGATGGCGTCGCGCTCATCGGGGGTCAAAACGGGGCAATTCATCACGAATTTGATGAGCTGCGACAGGAGCTCTTTCCGCGCCGTTCCAATCTTCTTTGCGCGACTTGCGTTCAGTTCAGCATCGGTCTTCTGCATCACCAGAGTGCAGCTAATGATCGACTGGCCTGAAGCCGTTGGCTTAATGAAAGGGAACTCATTGCAGCTGACAACCATGTCGCCTGGATAAGTCTTTGTCTTCGGAGAGTTCACAAATAGGTAATGACCATCCAAGCTGATGCAGAGGTGATATTTCGGCTTTCCTGCTTCTATACTCCAAAATTCTATGACGTCCCCAACCGAAAACATCACATATGCTTGGAGGCATGCGCCAATTCGGAGATGAGTTCTTTGTCTTTGCCCTCCAAGAGCAATTCATATCTCATCTCGTTTGACTTGCGATCACCACGGGCTTTCCAAGCATCCACATAGGCCGGGTTCATGTGCGTCCAATCGCAGACACCGCCAAACCCCAAATTCATCACAAAACTCAATGCCTCCGTAAGTTCACGGACATCAGTATCGGACAACTTCCGCCGATTCGCCGACCGACGAGGGTTCTCAAAGTGCGCAACATTGGAACCCTCTGTGGCTTTCCTATCCCAAAGCGGCCAGCCCTCTGGTTGCGGAGTGCCTCTCCAGGCATAGATCGGTTTCAGCATGTCGTAGGCTTCGCTCGGCACCGGACCGAACTTCATAGCAACATAGTTGTCGAAAGTGATTGGGCGTCCAAACTTCTTCAGGTGCCAGAGGTCAGCAATGAAGAGAGACTTGACGACATCGTACTGCGTGAGCGTGCGCCGATGGCGACCGGCTTCTTCAATCAAGAGAAGGATCGCTTCAACAATCTTGGCTCTGTTTGGCTGCAGTCGCGCCATTGGACCTAAGCCCTAATTCCGCCCACTCGGGCGTCCCCAACTAATACTCGAATCCCAACCCCATCGGGAAACAGTATCGCAATTTCCGTTGAGAAGACATTGCACCGGTGGAGAGCAGGTACAGGCAGGTCCGCCGGATTAGCGCATCGATCAGGATTGCAGCCGAGTGGTGGCACGGCAGAGGGCAGTGCGCCCATTATACAAGGGACGCCATGCGCGCCAGTGAAGGAGGCGAGCGTGGACTTCGATGCGATTGTCGCCAACCGTCTACACCCGTTTATTAGACATTTATTGGACATAAATTCGCACAACAAAGCCAACCTATTGAAAAGATTGGCGCTCCCAACCGGAATTGAACCGGTGTTTCAGCCTTGAGAGGGCGGATAACATACATTGCGGGAGATTGCTTGAGTTTGCGGCTCTTTGATAAGCCCATTTAATAACAGCATATTATGCAAACTTTCTTTGCCCGAGATTGTGTGAGCTTGCCTCCGCGTGGTAGCTATGTGGTTGCTAAACACCACCGCGCTGGAGATAGAAATGGTAGGCAGGCGGATCAGCCTGAAGAGTATCCGGGCACTGGATGAGGGAGAGGTCGTCTGGGACGGCACGGTATCAGGGTTCGGCGCCCGCCGCCAGAAAGGCGAATGCGTCACCTACCTGCTAAAATATCGGACGGGAGAAGGGCGGCAACGCTGGTTCACGATCGGCCGCCATGGCGCGCCCTGGACACCAGATTTGGCCCGCGACGAGGCTATTCGTATCTTGGCTGACGTCAAAGGCGTCAGCGGAAAGAAGAGAGACCCAGCGGCCGAAAAGAAGTCTGCACGCAAAGCAACGACCGTTACGGAGCTCTGTGATGCTTATCTGACTGATGCAGAGGCCGGACGATTGTTGACACGCAGACAGATCGCCAAACGCCCCTCCACTATCGCGACTGACCGGGGCCGCATCGAAGGACATATCAAACCGCTGCTTGGTGCAATGCCACTGGTGGCGGTTACCCCACAGGATATCGACACCTTCATGCACAACATCGCGGCAGGCAAAACAGCCCGAAAGTCAGAGACGAAGCTGCGCAGGGTGACACATGTTAGAGGAGGAAAAGGTGCGGCAACACGCACGATGGGCCTACTAGGCGCGATCTTCACCTACGCCGTGCGCCACCAAATGTGCGCGAATAATCCGGTTCGTGGGGTTGTGCGCTTTGCGGATGGCAGGCGAGAGCGCCGCCTTACCGATGAGGAATATAGGTCGCTAGGAACAGCTCTCGACCTTGCCCCTCATGACGCGGCGTGGGCAATTGCCATCGATGCGACGAGGTTCCTCGCTGTGACGGGCTGGCGGCGCGGAGAAGCCCTCAGCTTGCGCTGGAGTGATATCGACTTTCCCCGACGGACCGCCGTTCTTGCGGAAACCAAGACCGGCGAATCGCTCCGACCGCTATCCCACGCAGCATGTGACATGCTGTCGGAATTCAAACGCTCGACGGAATTTGTTTTTCCATCTGTAGACGGTGAAAGCGGCCTGAGAGGTTTTCCTCAGCTTTGGGCCCGGAAGCTAGCCAAACTCGAGGGGTTCCCGGCCGACATTACGCCTCACACGCTTCGCCACTCCTATGCAAGCGTTGCGTCCGATATTGGCTATAACGAACTGACGATTGCAGCCCTTATCGGCCACAAGAAGAGCACGATGACCTCGCGCTATGTCCACGCTGCTGATGCGATCCTGCTTGCGGCCGCTGACAAGGTTGCGCAGCACATTCTTGAACTTCTGGGGTAAAAGTGCGGCGCGATATACGGTTCAACAGTGGGCGCTTGGCAACGAACGAATACCACGTCTTGATTGCGCCCGAATGCCAAATGCCTTGGCACACTCCACAGACAGATCACTTCTCATATGATATCTTATACGAAATCCCGCGGTGACGCCTGAGACGGCCCCGCTCCCACTCCTTGGCCAAGATTTCCGCATCCTTTACTGCGGCCAGAAACCTTCGGTCGTCACGACCTAACAAAAGGGTCCCGGGCACCATCAGCACAAAACCGATGGTTGCCCAGCCCCAGACGAGATCGGCGCTCATTTCACCCCTGCGCCGTGTTAAAGTAACGTCCATTCTCGAGGTCGGTGATCAGTCTCCGTTCCTTCGGCTGCCAGCCGAGCTGTTTTTGCGTCAAGTCACTCGAGCCTGGATTGTCAGCCATGATGAAGGGCGCGAGGAAACTGAACTGCTTGGGCGCTTGTTTGGTGGACAGGGAGATCACCGGAACGTTGAGTTTGCGACCGATCACATCGGCGATTGAGCGGAACGGTATGGCCTCCTCCCCAACGGCATGATAGCGTGCGCCTGCGATCCCGCTCTCTAACGCCAGCCGGAAGAGCCGCGCGGCATCACTGCGGTGCACAGCCGTCCAGCGGTTGGCGCCATCACCGATATAGGCCGAGCTCACCTTCTTGCGTGCCGTCGCGATCAGCTGCGGCACAAACCCGGTATCGCCGTCACCATGTACCGAAGGGGCAAGCCGGATCATCGTCGCGCGCACGCCAAGCGAGGCCAAGGCTTCCACATTCTCCTCCGTCTTCGCGCGGGCGATACCGGGTGAGCCTTCCGCCGGGGCGTCGTTCTCCGTTCCGAGCCGTGCAGCTCGCATGGTGCTGTCCGCCAGCCCCATCAGGCCGAAGGTTGTCACCAGCGGTCGGCCCGATCCCTTAAGGGCGGCGCCGAGTGTATCGATCGCACGCCGGTCCGCCTCGGCGGATACCGCCAGGAAGCGTGAGACAATACCACTTGGTAGTCCGCCGAGAAGGATGCGTAGCCGGCTCTGGAATGGGACCTGCGACAGAGCATGCATGAAGGCGAGGTGGATCACCCCGTCCGCTGCAGACGCCGCACTGCGAAGGCTATTCAGATCATTGATATCGCCGCGATGCGGTTCGATACCATGGGCCCGCAGCGCTTGGGCCTTTTCCTCGGATCGCGCGAGTGCCGTCACGGCATGGCCCGCTCCGATCAGTTCCTTGACGACGGCCGAGCCGATGAATCCGGTAGCCCCTGTCACAAATACACGCATGGTCTTCTCCTCTTCGTAGCAGCCCTGAAGGGCCTGCAAGTCACCCGGAACAGCATCCGGCGGTGTCTTGTTTTTATCGAAGGGTGGCAGGAGTATATATAATCGGAACTCCAGGTTTGTTTATCGAGTGTCCATAATGGATCCATTTTCGCAGATCGTTGCTCTGCTCAAGCCGCAAGCCGTCTTCTGGCGTATGGTCGAAGCGCATGACGCCTGGACCATTCGCTTTCTCCCCTCCGAAGTGGTCGTGTTCGGTCAGGTGATCGAGGGGGCGGCCCGCGTCGAACGCGATGACGGCACTAGCCTCGACCTGGCAGCTGGTGATTTCATGTTGATGGCAGCGCCGCCGCCTTGGACGATGGTAGGGGGCGGGGGCGGCACGCCGGTCGACTTCAAGGCCGCGCTGGCCGATCCGACTTTGCTGTTGTCTACGAGGCCGAATGCGACAATCACCCGGTTTATCGCTGCGAACTTCACCTTCGCGCCAGAAAATGCCGAGCTTATCGCGAGGCTGATGCTGCCCGTCGTTCACGTGCGCGGGGTCGATACCATCGCGAGCCGTCTCGGCGCGCTGCTATCGGCAGTGGGCGAGGAAGCACTCGGAGATCGGCCGGGCCGGTCGCTGGTCCTGGATCGTCTGCTTGAGGTTTTGCTGATCGAGGCACTGCGCTATCGCTCGCTCCCCGACTCGGATCGGGGACTCCTCGCCGGACTCGCCGATGCCAAGGTCGGCAAGGCTCTGCGCCTCATGCACGAAGACGCAAAGCGCGCCTGGACGGTTGCGGCGCTCGCCAGCGCCGTCGGCATGTCGCGATCGGCCTTCGCCGCCCGCTTTACGCACATTATCGGCATGCCGCCTATCGATTACCTCGCCAATTGGCGCATAACACTCGCCAAGGCGGCACTGGCATCGGCGAAGGTGCCGATGACCGAGATCGCGGAAATGGCGGGCTATCAATCGGTCAGCGCCTTCAGCACAGGCTTCAAACGCGCCACCGGATTCTCGCCGAAATTCTATACGAAATCTTTGGCGACCTAAAACTACAAGGATTTGCCGAACACGCGTTGGCTACCCACGCTGTGAATACGCGCGGAACACTGACCTCACCCTGAAGCCACTAGCCGCGTTGATATCACTATTATAACATAGGGCATGAGAGCGAGGCGAACATGCAATCGGAGTTTCCATTTTCTGTGACACGCCGAATGCGCAGATCGCGCGCCCGGCTGTTCACGCTGAACGGTTGGCTTGTTTTGGCGGTCTTTGCCATCCTTTCGGGTCTCATTATCGGGGCGGTTAATTGGTTTTTCGTCGTGAGAGCGTAACAAAATCCAGTAGCTGTTCAAAGGCACCGCAGTAGCGGAGTGGCTTCTCAACACGCGGCTTTACGCAGAGAAGGCGAAATCACCCTGCGGTGAAATCGTTGACGGCTTTCATCACCCGAGCAGGGTCCCAGAACTCCCGGAAGAGAACGACCTTGCCATCACGAACCTCAATCTTGTTGATGTAGACCTGATCGTACATCGTCCCCCTGGGGGTCGTGAGCGTCGCTGAATATTCGTTGAAAAATACCGCGGGATCGGTCGTGCCCATGACCACGATATTTTTGAACTTCAGGGCGCCCAACTGTGCGACCATGGCTCGCAGATAGGCTTCGGCGCTCTCGCGCCCTTCGAACCGATCCGGCGTGCCGAGCGATGGCGCATAGGGGAATTCGAAAACGACATCCTGATGGAGCATGTCCCACCAAACGTCGGTGAGAGCCGTTGCCATGAAGTCTTAGGCAATCATCCCCAGCTTTTATCTCGATACTTCAAGAACTTGCTTAGCGGGACTTTTTGCACGGACGTTACGAGAACCTCCAGCTGACTTACAGAAAAGGAATTCAAATTTTTTCGGTTTCACCCAGAGCGCAATACTTAAATCGGCGGAATCGGGCGCTGCCTTCGCCGGTGGCGTAGAGCCCGGGCTTCAGCATCATGAAACCGTTACGCACATTGTGGTGATAGCCTGAGACTTCCATGCCGCGGTCGTAGCGCTTCCAGGTCTTGCCGCCGTCGCCGCTCGTGTGAAAGCTGACGATGTGGCGGTCGTTCCTCACCCGTACCAGCATACGGTTGCCGTGAGGGTTTGGCGGCCTGTTGCGGTCCATGCCGTATTGATGGGTCTGGTAGTTTTTCGCATCGAAGCTGATGCCGCAATAGAGCTTGTCGTCATAGAACAGCAACAAGCCGGCGCGGGTGTTGCCTACGAGTTCGATATCGCATTCGAACTCGTAGGCCTGATCGCCAACGACCATCAACAGCGGCGCGGAATCTTTCGGCGCCGTGCCGGTGGCCTTGAGCACCAGACCGTCGCCGTCACGGCTGACGCGGGCGGCTTCATTTGCCGCGGGGCGGAAGAAATTCCACACGATGCCGGTGCGGTCGGTGGAAAAATCGTCCGACAGCGGTATGCCATGCTTTTGCGCCCTGCCGCCCTTGGGCTTGGGCAAGGGCTTCGACAGATCGCCGCCGCCGATGTCGAACCAGCCGTCTTTGGTCCAGGTTACGGGCGCAAGAAGCGTCTGACGGCCGAGGGTCCAAAAACCGTTTTCGTAGCCGTGATAGACCGCCCACCAATCCCCGCCCGGTCCTTCGATCAGGCTGGCATGGCCGCGCGACCACCACTTCTCGGCCTGCGAGATCGTGTGCACCAGCGGATTGCGCGGATGCTGCTCCCACGGGCCATTGATCGATTTGGACCTTGCCGCGACCACCATGTGTCCGGTCGGCGGACCGGCGGTGCCGCCTACCGCAGTAACGACATAGTAATAGGCACCGTGCCGCATCACCTTGGGGCCTTCCGGTGAGAAGCTCTCCACATCCCATTCGTCGGGGTAGTGCCAGGGATCGTAGACATGCTCGGGCTCGCCGATACGGCTGAGGCCGTCGTCGCTGAGGCGCACCCGGTCGCCGCCCGAGAGAAACAGCCAGCGCGAGCCATCCTCGCCGACGCAATGGCACGGGTCGATATGGTTCGGCAGATCGAGATCGATCGGCGCACTCCACGGCCCAGTAATCTTGTCGGCCGAGATCACGTAGATCGAGGTTTTGGTATCCGGCCCGGCCTGCTTAGTCGGGATGTAGAGGAAATAGCGCCCGGTGTGCTTCTCGAGGCTCACCGCCCAGACCGAACCGATGTTCTTGGTCAGGGCCGCACCGATCGGCTGCCAGTTCACCAGGTCGTTGGAGTGCCAGATGGTGCAGCCGGGATAGGCATCGAACGAGGAGAACGCCATGTAGTAGTCGGCGCCGTCCTTGAGGATGGCCGGATCGGGATGGTCACCCGCCATGATCGGGTTGAGGAACGTCCCATTACCAAGATCGGCCTGACGCTGACCTTCGAACGTCTTGGCCCAGACCGGCGGCGCTTTGGCCTTCGGGGCGGATGTTTTGGCGTCGGCCGACAACCCCAAGGCGAGCGGGCTGAGACCCAAAGCTTTTAATGCGGAACGGCGGTTGGTGGACATAATGCTCACACTCCCATTGCCTTACATCACGGCACCGATGTGCCAGGGGACGAATTCCATGTCGCCGTAGCCGAGTTCTTCGCTCTTCGACTTCTTTCCCGAAGCGACCTCGAGCAGGTGATTGAGGATCTCGGCACCCTTTTCCGCCACCGTGCTCTCTCCGGTGGCGATAGTGCCGCAGTTCAAATCCATATCGTCCGGCATCTTCTGGTAGATCTCGCAGTTAGTGGCGAGTTTGATCGACGGCGACGGCTTGCAGCCATAGGCCGAGCCGCGTCCCGTGGTGAAGGCGATCATGGTGGTGCCGCCCGAGGCGACCTGTCCGGTGGTCGAGCAGGGATCAAGGCCAGGGCTGTCCATGAAGACGAGGCCGTGCTTGGTCACCGGCTCAGCATATTCGATGACGTCGACCAGCGGCGTGGTGCCGACTTTGGCGACCGCGCCGAGCGACTTTTCCAGGATGGTGGTGAGCCCGCCCGCCTTGTTGCCCGGCGAGGGATTGTTGTTCATCTCCATCTTGTGGAGCGCGGTGTACTGCTACCACCATATGATCCGCGCCCGGAGCTTTTCCACCAGGGCCGGCGATTGCGCGCGGGCATAAAGAAGGTGCTCGGCACCATAGATTTCCGGTGTTTTCGACAGCAACACCGTGCCGCCGAGCGACACCAGCCGGTCGGAGGCATTGCCGAGCGCCGGATTGGCGGTGATGCCGCTCCAGCCGTCCGAGCCGCCGCATTGCAGACCGATGACAAGTTCGCTCGCCGGCTGGCGCCTGCGCTGGAAAGCGTTGACGACCGGCAACATCGCCCTCAGCCGTTCAAGGCCTTCGGCGATGGCGCGCTTGGTGCCACCGGTGTCTTGAATGGTGAAGGACTGGAAATGCGCGTCGTCAGTGATGCCGTACTCTTGCTTGAAGCGGGCGAGCTGGATCACTTCGCAACCGAGCCCGACCAAGAGTATCGCGGCGAAGTTCGGATTGCAGGCCGTGCCCCACAGAGTGCGCGACAGCAAATCGTAGCCCTCGCCCTTTACCGCCATGCCGCAGCCCGAGTGGTGGGTGATCGCGACCACGCCATCGACATTGGGATAATCCTTGAGCAGGCCGCTTCGCTCTGCCGCCTCGGCGATATGGCGCGCCACGGTGGCCGAGCAGTTCACGGATGTGAGGATACAGATGTAGTTGCGGGTCGCCACTTTGCCGTTGGCACGCTTGTAGCCGAGGAAGGTGCGCGGGCGTTCATGGGCTTCGAAGGCCGGGGCCGCGTTGGCTGCCTCACGCAAATCAGAAAACGCGAGATTATGGACGTGGACGTGCTCGCCGGAGGCGATGCCCTCAGTAGCAACGCCAACCACCTGGCCGTATTTGCGCACCGCTTCGCCGCGCGCGATCGGCTTGGTGGAAACTTTGTGGCCGAACGGGATCGCGCTGCGCGTCGTCACGCCCTCAGCAACAAGTTCGGTGCCCCCAGCCAGCGCCGCCACCGCGACAACCACGTTGTCGTTCGGATTGAGACGGATCGTGGCGACACCATTTCTCTGCTCAATCATGTATTTTCCTGTCCGTAGCGGTATCGCATACATAGGCCTGTATTGAAAAACCTTCGTCTACGCCGTTTTTATTATCCGGGCAGGTCGAAACGGTGCTGCAGAAAACGACCGCACCATCGCTTGACGCAACGGTTTTGACTGAAAATCGTCGTCATAAGGTGTACAGCGCTTTGGCAGCCCGTCGGCCCTTGGCGCCCTTCTCTGCAGCCAGGAGAATTTGTCAACGATTCCCCACGCCATGACATAGCGCAGCTCACGATAGCTGAGCATGATGTCAAGATAGGCTTTGCCGTTATCGGCGACGATTTGATCACGCTCGGCAATCGTTCCGCTAACGGACTGATCGTCGACGTCGAATTCCGTGATGGCGAGACCGAGCCCTATTTTGGTTACTTCGTCGAGGAATTTGCGCCATGCGATGAGGTCAGCGTCGCCGAGCAATCCGGTTGAGCCGCCCAAACCGTCTGACCCGACGTGAGACTGGATGCCCAAAACATCGACCGGCACATTGTTCTTCCGCATACGTTCCAAAATCTTGAGAACACCGCTGCGATGCACGTCTCCGGTTCGCGACCAACTCATATAATCATTGTAGACGAGCTCGGCATTCGGCGCCGCTTCACGGGCGGCGTGGAAGCAAATGTCGACCACGTCGGCGCCCAGCACTTTCGTAAACGGTGAGGCCTCAAGTTCTCCGGTCGCTGGTGCGATGGATTCGTTGATCACGTCGTAGGAGAAAACGCGATTACCATAGCGGCGGCAGACCGCCCCGATATGCTCGCGTAACATCCGTTCGGCCGTCGTGGCTGGACGCGAACCGAAGTCGTAAGCGTTGATCCATTCCGGTATCCACTTCGTGCGATTCCACAGCAAGGTGTGGCCGCGCATCGCAAGGCTGTGCTGATGGCAAAATTCGATCAGCAGATCGGCGCGTTCGAAATCGAAGGTTTTGGCATCGGGCCGCAGCGTGTACAATTTAAGCTCGTTTTCTGGCACCAAGATCCCGCATTGCGAGAGGAACAAAGCGCGCATCTGCGGATCGGTGTAAGTGGGCGGTCGGGACAGGAAGGGCGCCAAGCTCGGCACTTGCGGCTGGCCTTTGCAACCCATACCTAAGGCGGATCCGAACGCAAGCCCTCTGGCTTTTGCCAACGCGTTGAGGCTATCGGGCGACGAACCTGCGGCGCTCACTTGAGCGTGAGCGCTGTCAGCGGTGGGCTCGCCAAACGCTTCGGACAAAACGCTGGCCGCAGCCCAGGTCATACAGCTGCGTCGTGATAGTTGTGTCATGGTGATTATTTTCCACATCAGATCAGCGTTTACACGATGCGGGCCCCGGGGGCATCACATCACCTACCGCAGGACGTTGCCCACGCTGCTAGAGCATCCGAATGCGCCGATAACGCCCGACATGGCAAGGCCCCCCGTCGGCCGTCTGCCGGGACGGTGGCGACCGGCAGACGGGAAACTCTGCCGGTCGCCTGTCGCTTAGAACTTGGCGCGAATGCCAATCGTGAAGTAACGGCCCATGATGTCTTCTTCAGGCGTTACCGGATAGTAGAGGCTGACGGAACCCGAGTTCGCATACACGGCCGAACGCGAATTGAAAACATTTTGTACCGACAGGTAGGAGGTGAAATCGCCGCCTGCCGCGGAGAAGTCGCGTGAGATCGTCCCATCGACGTAGTTCACCGAACGGATGTGTGGGGTCACCCAATTCTGCGAGGCCGCGATGTTCGACGTCTTGGTGCTGAAACCACCATGCCAGCGATCCTGAACCACGAATGACCAGTCGCCCAGATTGTAGCGCAAGAACGCCGTGAGGTGGGTCTTCGATACCTTCCACGTCTGCAGATCGTTAAGCCCGTTGCTCGGTCCAAAGTACGTGATCGGAGCACCAGGATACGCCTGTGACTGGTCCACCGGTTGATAGTTGGCGAGCAAGCGCACATTCCAAGAACCCTTCGCCTGATCGATTAGATCCGCCATCTGAAAGGTGTAGTTCGTCTCGAAATCGAAACCTTCGATCTCGGACATCGCTGCATTGAGGACTTCTTTATAGACCGTCGTTGCGTAGTTCGCTGCGGTGGTATTACCGAACCCGAGCGGGCGCACATAGAGCGAACAGAACGGCGAGGATCCACCCGAACTATTACAGAGAGCCTGAATGTCGTTCGTTCTGCCGTCGATCGTGCTGATCGCGTTCTTCAGCTTGATATTATAGTAATCCAGCGATGCGACGAGACCTGGGATGAACTCCGGCGACAAGACGACACCCACCGTGTAGGTACGCGCAACTTCAGGAACCAGCGCGGAGTTACCCTGTGAAGCCAGCATGGTGCTGCCGGACAACGGGGTCGCCAAGTGGTTGTCGTTGAACGATGTTGTCGTCTTCTGAACCGGCGAGAACAGATCGTTCAGTGTGGGTGCCCGGATGTCGACTGAGGTAGTGCCACGGAAACGGACCTGATCGTTGACGTGATAATCCACACCGATCTTCCAGGTCTGAACCGAACCGGAGGTGCTGTAATCGGTATAGCGGCCCGCCACGTTGGCATTCAAGCTCTGAACAAAGGGCAGATCTTTGAGCAGCGGGATATCCGCTTCTCCTGCGAATTCCCAAACATTGTTTGAGGCATGAACCGCTGCAACGACGTTCTGAGCCCAAAGCACCGTGCCTGAGTTGCAGAGACGCAAACCAGTGCAATCCACTGTCGCGGTGGGAGACGCATTGCTATCCACCGTATAGTCGTTGAAGCGGGCTTCTGCGGTAACGGCCACTTTGACCGGACCCGCCCAATCGTCAAACGCTGTGCCAGCGACACTGCCACCGACGTTATCCAAGATGTTTGTCTGGTGGTACCACGTTGTGGCAGTGATGTAGTTGTAGGCTGCCGTACTCATCAACCCCGGACCAAAGGGATCCATCGGGACGCAATTGGAGTATGCTGCAGTCGTCGCGGCATAACACTGCACACTTCCGCTCGAGCCCATTACGGCATCGAGGGCAGCGTATTGCTTTTGGTAATTGGTGTTGTTGACGACATCCACTGCCTGGCGGTTTTCACCATGGGTGTAGAACAGGTCCCAGGTGAAATCCCCAAATAGCGTGCCGTCCAAACCAGTGGTCAGCGACAGATTCCGGTTGGCTGTCCGGCTACCAACCAGCTTCTCCGGGCCCAAGTCGAAATATTCGCCAACGGCGAATGTGTTGGTGGAATTGTTAAGGCCGTTATTGCCCAGCTGCGTTTGCTCCGCAGCGGTCAAAAACGCATTGTTCTTGTAGAAGGTGGCGGTGACATCGTGCGACAGCTTGGTGGGGAACCACCAACCGCTGGCAAACTGCTCAGCTGCAATAGCTTGGACATAGAAGGTGGTGGAAGAGTCCAGATCGTAGCTGAAGCGACCAAAGGATTCGTTGGTCCGGACGTTGGTCGAGGCTGAGCCATATTTACTCGCCGCACCATCGCCGCCAGAATTCTGGTTGCCGGTGCCGGTGGTCGTACCGAGCACGAAGGGAGTGATGGCGCCCGCCGCGGAGAACTGCTCACCGTTCGCGGTGCAGGACGAGCACGTGATCTTGCCACCCCAGGCATAGTCGGCACGGCCAATGTTTTCGGAAAACGTAAAGGGGCTCGCCGCCGAGCCGCTACCGGTCAGCATCCAAACCTGCGGTCCATAGGGACGGTCGAACAGCCGCACACCGTCCTGCTGGAAGTGGCGCACTGCCCCTTCAACGTGTCCATGGCCGCCAAAGACATCGATGCCAGCGGCAAGACCGAGATTATAGCTCGCGCCATCGGCGTAGGTTGAAATGCCAGCATTGGCATCAACTTTAAACCCGGTGAATTTCTTGTCTAACACAAAGTTGACGACGCCGGTCACGGCGTCAGAGCCATAGACGGCCGAGGCGCCACCCGTGACGACGTCGACATGCGCCATCAGCATTTGCGGCAGGGTGTCGATATCGACCGTACCGTCGGCGCTTGAGGGCGGGGCGCGGTGGCCATCAAGCAGAACGAGCGTGCGTTGAACACCAAAGTTCCGCAAATTTAGAACGTTCAGTCCGCCAGCGTAGCTGCCAGCGCCAGCCGTGCGCGGCTGCGACGAACCCTGAAATACTGGAAGCTTGTTCAAGCCATCGGGAATGCTGCTCGGTGCAGTCAGTTGCAGATCTTCGATATTGACCACTGTCAAAGGTGTCGGAGATTTCGCGGCACTGGAGATAACGCGCGAACCGGTAACAACGACTGTTTCGAGTGCATCAGATGATTGCGCCAACGCCGGCGCGACAACCAATGCGGCCAAAGCGCCAACCGACGCCCCCCGCAACAACCAACCGTGCAGCTGTCGCGACGACAGTTTGCAAGATGATAGTTTCATTGACATTTCCCCTCGTCTTTTGTGTGCCTTGCTTGCATCAGCAAGGCTTGTTTTGACCCAGGATTACCGACTGACAACGAGCGTTGGCAGACGTTCGTCTGGCTCCCTGATGTTGTGATAGACGGATGGGGGCTCCCACTTCCGCTATGGGTGCCACATTCAATTTGTAAAATCTTTGCGCTGAGGCGTGTGTGGTGCGATGCCTCAGCGAGGCGCGCGACTCGGCCGAATAGCAATTTCAGTTTTACGCCATTCGACGCGTGAGCTGATGCACCCTGCCCTTACCCCCTACGACCATTCCACATGGTTGTGTGTGCATAAACAAAGAAAGAGGGCGCCGCGGAGGGGGCCACGGCGCCCATGGCGGCTAACAAACCTCTTACGGGAGCTCTGCTTGGCGGCCAACTCTGTCTTCTGCGTTGCCCCTCACTCAGTGTTGGAAGGGGTCAATGATCCTGATGGACCCATCACTGTTGTAAATCAGTTCGCTGACCTTGCTGTTTCGCAATGTGCTCCGCCCGCTCAATTGGGAGTCATGGTAGAATAGATACCAATGTCCATTGCTCTGAAGGACCGACTGATGCGTCGTCCAGCTGGAAACCGGCAACAGAATGTGCCCCTGGTAGGTGAACGGGCCATAAGGTGATGTGCCCGTTGCATAATTGATGAAGTGGGTATCACCTGTCGAATAGGTGAAATAGTAGACACCGCGATATTTGTGCAGCTTTGCTGCTTCGAAGAAGCGTCGCTCATGATCGCCCGCCAACAATGGCTCGCCCTTCTTATCCAATAAGACGGCATCGCGCGGCGTCTCAGCCAATTGGAGCATATCAGGGCCCAGTTTCGCGACGCGCGGCATAACCGCGGGCTGATCAGGGTTGGCAGAGTCTGCGGTCGGACCACTGGGGTCGAAGTGGCCATATTTCCAACGCTGCAACTGCCCCCCGATGATGCCACCGAAGTAAAGGTAGCTCTGGCCATCATCATCAGTGAAGACGGCGGGATCGATGCTATAGGCGCTGCGCATGGGTTCGGCTTGCGGTACAAAAGGCCCTGCCGGCTGGTCGCCGATGGCAACGCCGATGCGGAAAATGCCCGTCTTATCTTTGGCGGGAAAATACAAGTAATAATGACCGTTCTTGTAAGCGGCATCCGGCGCCCACAACTGGCGATCCGCCCAAGCCACATTCTTAAGCTCAAGCGCCACCGGATGGACGGTAACAGGAGCACCAATCGCGTCCATAGAGAGAAAGCGGTAATCGCGCATAACGAAGCGATTTCCCGGCTCATTATCAGCCAGCGGGCCTTCGATGTCGTGGGAGCCGTAAATGTAGATCCGCCCGCCGAACAGATGCGCCGAAGGATCGGCAAAATAGATATCCCGAACAAACGGTTGGGCACTATACGCCAAAGCTGGGGCGCGGATGGTTTCAACGGCCGGGCTCTGGGCCGCGGCCGAGCCGATGCCCGCCAGCAAGACGGCTGCAATAAGGATGCGTTTCAATGTGGCTCTCTGCGGCAAGTAAAAGTACTCGCGTGGGGGGACACAGCTTTGACGAACGACACCGTGCAATCCGCTAGCCCATTGCCATCGAAACTTGCCCTGCTGGCTCGATATTCTTGGCATGCGGAAACCCGCCTCGCTTCTGGCGATGAGTTAGACGAGTGGAAATTCGAAATCCACCATCACAATCGGCTTTAAGTTCGATATTTTTGGGGGCGGAGGTCTTGCCGCTTCGCCTCATCATCTTCCGCGTGACAGGGCGGCACTACCTTCGCCGCGCGCAGTTCGGTTATGCTTAAAGGGCGCCTTTACCGTGGCAAAGTGTGGTTCTTGCCGTCGTCAGACGACGAGCCTAGAAGGTTGCAATGTGGCAGATCGCTAACGAGCGTGCACTTTGGCTTGGGCAGCAAGTAATGCCGCACGAGCCTGCATTGCGCAGTTGGCTACGGCGCTGGCGCATGAAAGGTCTGGAAATTGACGATGTCGTGCAGGAGACCTACACCCGCTTGATCACGGCCGAGAGCATCGAGCACATCACCAGTCCCAAAACGTATCTTTTCCAAATAGCGGGGTCGGTTGTCATCGATCACCTGCGGCGAATGAAAATTGTTTCGATAGATTCCGTTGCGGACATGGCAGAACTCGGCATTGCGTCGGACGAGCCTTCACCAGAGCGGCGTGTCATTGATCGCGATGAATTGCGCCGCCTAGCGCGAGCCATATCGGCGCTTCCCAACAAAATCCGGGAAGTCTTCATATTGCGCCGCGTTCACGGACTGCCACAAAAGGAAGTGGCCAATCGATTGGGCATTACAGAAAGCACTGTCGAAAAACATATGAGCCGGGGCTTTTTATTGATGCTAAAATTGTACAACGATGGCGGAAATGCCCCGTCTCCTTCGTCTGATACTGTGCGTGGCCGGCGAGCCGAAGAGAAAAATGGTAAAGAAGACAGCACAAGAGATTGACGTAGAATCGGCCGATTGGGCGGCACGCATCGATGCCGGACCGCTTTCAGACGGCCAAAAGGTCGCGCTGGAGTTTTGGCTGGCGGGCGACGTGCGCTGTCTGGGCGCTTTTGCGCGCATGCAAGCCATCGCTGCCGTGACCGACCGCGCTCGCGCTTTGGGGCAAAGCTTCGTGCCTCCCGACGTCTCAAGAATGCCCTCCCGCCGCATACTCCTGGTTGGGGGAACTGCTGTTGCCGCGACAGCGCTCGTCGGTATCGTCGGAATGGGTTCGTTCCCGACAAGCAGCGAAAACTACCGCACCGCCAAAGGCGAAGCCCGCGTCGTGGCGCTCGAAGACGGCTCCGTTCTGACGCTCAACACCGATACAGAGCTGGACGTCTCCTATAGCAACCAGCGCCGGTCGGTCACATTGCTGCGAGGTGAAGCGGTTTTTGATGTCGCCAAAAACCCTAAACGACCTTTCTTCGTTGCTGCTGGAGAGGTAACCGTACGCGTGGTCGGAACCAGTTTTTCGGTCAGCAAACTGGACGCCAGTCCGATTCAGATTTTGGTTCGGGAAGGGATTGTTGATGTGTCCTTGCCCGCCCGGCCCGGCGCACCTTCGGTTCGACTGTTGCGAAACAACAAAACCCTCGTTCAATCCGGGGCGACAGGAATTTCGCGTTCCGCGGTAGGGGACACAGAATTGCAGCGGAGCTTGGCTTGGCTGGATGGCCACCTAGCCTTTGAGGGGCAAACCTTGGAGCAGGCAGCCGCCGAATTTGCCCGTTACAGCGATACCAAGATCGTAATCGCAGACCCGAGCTTGGCGCACGAAGAAATTGCCGGCTTTTATAGGGCCAACGATCCGGTAGGTTTCGCCAAAAGCATAGCAATCAGTTTGAATGCGCACGTGGAGGTTGGCGCGGGAAAGGTGCAATTGTCCCGCTAAGGTAAGCGGGCGCGTGATTGAGTGGTGGAGCGAGAGTGACTATAACCGTTCCACCAACGGGATCTCCAATAAGGAGACCATGAATAAAACTGGGGGAGATGACGTCAAGACTTCAACATGGTCTGATCTGGATCTGTGGGTTTGCTGCAGTGCTCGGGGAGACTGCGTTCGCGCAGACGCGTGCCATTGATATACCGAGCGCGGAAGCCTCGAAATCGATCCCTGAATTCGCCCGTCAAGCTCAAATTCAAATTGTAGCGCCTGTCAGCCAGCTGCACGGGATTAAGACGCCGGCGGTTGCAGGCACCATGGATATTGGTAAAGCCCTGCAAGAGTTGCTCGTCGGAACCGGACTTGAAATCGCCAGTAGCGACAGCGCCACCATCATTCTCAGAATGCCTGCCGCGCCTACCAATGAGAACCACGCCGCCAACCCACCGCCAAAACGAGCAACGCCGGTCTTCGCGATGGAATCGGTGGTCATCACTGGATCGCTCATTATCGGAGACTTGGCCAAATCGCCCACGCCGATCACGGTGGTAAGGCCGGAAGAGATTGCGCCCACCACACCGTCCAACATTCCGGATGGCCTCAATAAGCTTCCAATCTTCCAAGGGTCCGCTCAGCCGCGCAGTCCGGGAAATGGCTCAACGGCAGGCGGAATCAATGTCCTCAATCTGCGCAACTTTGGTGCTTACCGGACGCTGGTGCTTCTCGATGGTCGACGGGTGACGCCGTCAAATGCCGATGGCACTGTGGTGGTCGACACGCTGCCGCAAGTTTTGGTATCGCGGGTGGATATAGTGACAGGCGGCGCCTCGGCGGTTTATGGCTCCGATGCCGTTACCGGGGTTGTGAACTTCATCCTGGATAAATCCTTCAGTGGGCTAAAGACGGAAGTCGATTCCGGTCTCTCGAGCGCTGCAGACGGGGCAAGCGCCAAACTCTCCATCGCCGCGGGAAGCGACATCCTCGCTGGGCGCGGGCACATCGAAGGATCGCTGCTGCACTTTCAAGAGGACGGCGTGCGGATATTCGACAGGTCCTACGGACCCAAGGTGTATGTGGCGACAGGCGTCGGCACCCAAGCCAATCCCTTTGTCATCACGATCAATACGCGCCGCTCAGACTCCACCTTTGGCGGTCGAATTGCCTGTTCGATCTGTTCGGTAAACGGCTATCAGTTTGGCGCCGGCGGCGCGATTTTTTCCTTCTCTGAGGGAACTGCGACGGGTACAGGCTCTCAACAATCGGGGGGTGATGGCGCCTACAGCCCCTATAGCAGTGCCCAGACAAATGTGCGGACGAACAGCGCCTTTGGCCGCTTTAGCTATGATTTTCTGGGCGACACCAATTTCTATATTCAGGCCACGGTAGCAGAACAGTTTTCATCCGGCTGGTGGTTTCCAACAAAACTAACAGCGAGCCCGAGTTATCCGGCAGTGTTCTTCAAGAACAATGCCTTTTTGTCTCCCACGGCGCAGACACTTCTCGGCAATAGCAGTACGACCGATCAGTCCAATACCTTTGTGTTGGGCGAGTATATGAATCTCGGCCCCTATCGTCTGGTGGGAACACGCAGTGTAAATCGAAATATTACAGGCTCAACGGGGTTACAGGGATCGCTTCTGGAGCGTTTTCGCTGGGAGATATTCTACTCACATGGTGAGAATCGGCAGGCCGTCAGCAACCTGAACAACACGAACTATCAAAAGCTCTATGCCGCCGAGGATGCCGTCGCTACGCCCGACGGCTCGATCAAATGCTATGCCGCCACCCAAACCGTAACAACGGGCACCTATGGGGATTGCGTCCCGCTGAACCCATTTGGGTTGGGCTCTATTACACCGGCGGCTTATGCCTATTTCACAGGTACCACATGGTACCACATGACGAATTACCTCGATGATCTCGGCGGCAGCATCATGGGCACGGTCTTCCACAATTGGGCTGGAGATGTCCAATTCGCTCTGTCCAGCGAGCTTCGGTTTCTCCAGTACAAAATTGACTCCAATGCGTCTCCTACCGCGACGGTGAATTGCGCTGGGCTTCGCAACTGCAACCCTTCCCTGATCTTGTGGGCTCAGAATACGGTGGCCCCTATGCACGCTTCCAATTTTGTCTGGGAGCTCGCAGGGGAACTTAACATTCCCCTCGTGCGCGGCAAGCCGCTCGTGCAACGTCTCGACCTCGACCTTGCGGGGCGCTACACGGACTACAGTACCTCTGGCCCGGTACAGACTTGGAAAGTCGGCGCCGACTATCAAGTCAATAATGACTTACGCCTACGCGCTACGACCTCCATCGATATTCGGGCGCCCACTTTAAACGATCTCTTTTCACCGCCTCAGGAGACAGTCACCTCGTTCGTTGATGTCCACACCTCATCGAGTGGCACGCTCTTTGTCGAGACACGTGGCAATCCTAACTTGGTGCCAGAAGTGGCGCGCACCTATACTGCGGGCATTGTGTTAACGCCCGATGTCGTCCCCGGCTTGATGCTATCCTTGGACTATTATGGAATTCGCTTAAAAAACGGCATTGCCGAGGTGAGCGGACAGAATTTCACCATCCAACGGCTTTGTGAAAATTCCAATGGCGCATCGCCCTATTGTGCGCTCATCACGCGCCCCTTGGCTTATAGCAATACAACGGCTGCAAACTTTCCGAGTTTGGTCTACTCCGAAAATCTCAACACCGCGCTGACCGAAATCGAAGGCTTCGATTTCGAAGCAAACGACTCTTTTGAAGTGACCGACGTTGTCGCGGATTGGACCGGCTTATGGGCGACGCGTCTGCTCGCCAACTATCAACCTGTCAACCAGACCCAACAATACGCTGGCGCGATCATGACCTATTTGGGGCCCGGTCCCGATACCCAGCAAACTTGGAAACTCGCGAAAACGCACGCAACGCTATTCCTGAGCTACGCACGCGAGAGCTGGGTTTGGCGGCTGCAGGATCGTTGGATCGGTGGTTACAGCAAAGTTTCGCAAGCCGGCCAAGTTTGGGTCAACCCGCATGTGCGCTCGACAAATTATGTCGATCTCAACATTGAACGACAGAGTTATATTTCCGGCCTAGACGTGGTCTTCAACCTTTCGGCACAGAATCTCTTCAATGCACAGCCAGGTCTGTATCCCTTCAGTGGCTCTGTAGGGCTGGTCTACCCTGTTGCGCCCGAGCAGGACATCATGGGGCGATATATCACGCTCGGCGTCCGCGCGAGTCTGTGACACCGATCGCGCGAATGGGCAAAGTGCTAGCGGCTATCTCCTATGGGCGAACACGACCTGGTAGCCCTGTGGGCCGCAATTTGGATGAGGGCCATGGGCGTCGACGCCATTAAATAGTGCCGTCTCGACATCCCGCAATAATTCCAACGCCATCAAGAGGATTCCTTTTCTATTGGGTTGGCCGGCTTCGCTGCCGCTTTTTGAAGGAGATAAGGTACGACGGCCGCAATTAAACCAATAACGAGTACAGTCTCTTCTCTCTTTGGGTCTCCGCCCTCTGAGACGTGTCATGCTTGCTGAGGCGAGAAGCCCCAAATCTGGCCCAAAGCTTTATCAAGCGGCGGCGGTAGTGAGCCTGCCCCCAACCTTGGACCACGGCGCTGGCTAATTTCCAGGCCATGCCGCTCAGGACGGGCCATGGAGCCCTGAGCAATTCATCAGCGCCATCGGTGGTTTGTTGCCGAGCGCGCTGTGTAGACGAACTTCATTATAGTCTCTACGCCAATCCTCGCAAATACGGCGCATTTCTTCGATGCTAGTGAACCAGTGGGCGTTCAGGCATTCGGCGCGGAACTTACCGTTCAAGGACTGTGAAATCGCTCATTACTACCCCGAAATCTGACCAACTTTCAGTTGTGATTATAGATCGCATAACGGCGCCGACAGATGGTCGCAAGATGTCGCGTATCAACTTCAGCGGAAGTATGTACTAGTCGCCCCCATGGGCTGATTCATGGCGAGCGATCATCAATTTCCGATAGTCCCCTCGCGGCGCCGTTTTGGGGCGCTGCCTCGAATGTGGGAATTGCGGGACCAATAGATTTGCTCTTGTGTATCGGGGGATTTGATGAGCGACGGAATTATTTCCGGGCAGTTAATTGCCTACGCGAAGGCGTGCGAACCAAACGAGCGCCGTCCTAATGGCGTAAACACTGGCGAGCATCGACGTTATCCTGAATGGCTGGGGCACCCCAACTCAGAAATCGCGGTCAAATCAGTGCGCGCGATTCTCGTCCTGATTCTCGCCGTGTTGTGTTTTGCCAGTCCGGCTTTCGCTACCCTTAGCTATGCGCCGGCACCACTCGGTCAGCTCGTTGTAAATCCGGACGGTGGTGCATCCTATTCGATCCCGATCAAGGTCTTACCGGGCGCAGGTGGGCTCACACCGAACCTTGGCATTACCTATTCGAGCAGTGGCGGAGACAGCTCTATCGTAAGCGTGAAGCCCACCCCACATAGCGGCAGGTAGGGGTTGGCTTGTAGAACGATCGCGGATGATATTGGTGTGATGTTCTATGTCTGCGACTGGGCCTACGACTAAAAGCTTCCATGTGATCGAAGCGGTGAGCGCGCTGGACGGGGCTCTTGTATCAGGCCGGCGGCGGTGGTCGGCAAGTTTTAAGGCCGATCTGGTGACCAAAGCGCTCGAGCCGGGCGCCAATGTTTCGGCGATAGCCCGCAGCGTTGGTGTCCATGCGGCGCAATTGTTCGCCTGGAAACGGCAGGCGCTGCGCGAGGGCGCGGTAGGCCCACGCGATGAGGCAGGTCCTCGTTTTGTTGAAGTCGAGACGCGAGGTACTGATCTGGTCGAGGTCGTCATCGGCGCGATTGTGGTGCGGGCACGGGCGGACATCGGCGAAGAGCACCTGCGGCGGGTGATCCGTGCGGTGCGCACCGCATGATACCCGCGGGCACCAAGGTGTTCCTGGCCAGCCATCCGGTCGACTTCCGCAAGGGTCCAGACGCTGCTGGCACAAAGCATAGCGCCCCCCTTCGTGCGCCGCCTTGCGACGCCCGTTTTATACCCCGATCTATGTGGACTAGCCTCAGAACGCTGACCGTTAACGCCGCGCTCTACCTTGCGTTGCTTTTTGTATGCGATAACGTGGCAATTGCAAATGCCATTTGAAGCGCGATAATGAATCTGTGTTTTTTGGTCGGCCGCGATTGGCACCTTACGCGAAGGTGCAAGCCGCCGTTGGCCTCGTTTAAACGATTGAATGTTTTGACTCTGTGTCAAGACACGCAGGATAACGTGAGATGCTTCGCCTCAGTGAAACCAGCCAACCAATCGAGGCCCACTCACCCACGGCTTCCTTCGCGGAATATTTGGTTTCCACAGGCACTATCTTCCGTGACGCGCTACAGCGAGCACAGCATGTGAGCGAAAGCTCTGGCGAAAGGCTGGAGACCGTCCTCACCAGACTCGGCATCATAACGGAAGTGCAGCGGACCGAAGCGATAGCGCATTTCTTGGGCCTTGCGATTGTTTCCACGAAGGACTACCCGCAGACCCCCATTCTGGAAGAGACCTTCAGCGCCGCGTTTCTGCAGGAAGCCCAATTCGTTCCTCTGGAAGTTCGCGACGATGGTGTCGCCGTCGCCTTCGCAAACCCGCTGGACACGTATACCGTCTCGGCTGTCGCGTTCGCCGTCAATAAGCCGGTTATCTGCTATGTCGCCTATCCTTCGGATATCGAAGCCGCAAAAAAGCGCCTCTATCGGTCCTACACCGTTCAAGATGACGGAGTTGCTGATGCGGCACGCCATCAGGCCGTGCTCGGATTTGCCGATGATGTGGACCGACTAAAGGACCTGTCGAGCGACGCGCCTGTTATCAAACTCGTCAACGGCCTGATTGATAAAGCGGTCGAAGCGCGGGCCTCCGATATTCACATTGAACCGATGCAGAATGAACTGCGCGTGCGCTACCGGATTGACGGCGTCCTGCAAAATGTCGCCTCGCCTCCGCACCAATTGGCCTCAGCCGTCATCAGCCGCGTCAAGATTATGACCAAGCTTAATATTGCAGAGCGACGTCTGCCGCAGGATGGGCGGATTAGCCTCGCGGTGCGTGGCCGAGAGATCGACATCCGCGTCTCCACGACACCCGCCAGCCATGGCGAGAGCATTGTCTTGCGTATTCTGGACCGCGAGCAGGTAAAACTCGATTTTGCAGCCCTCGGCTTTGATCCTGAGACCATCGCCCAATTGCGCAGCTTGCTGACTGATCCCCATGGCATATTGCTCGTCACGGGCCCCACTGGTAGCGGCAAGACGACAACGCTTTATGCAGCTCTCACCGAGCTCAACAATGTCGAAAAAAAGATCCTCACCATTGAGGACCCGATCGAATATCACCTCGGCGGCATCACCCAAGTTCAAGTCAAACCCACCATTGGCCTGACCTTTGCTGGAGCGTTGCGCTCCTTTCTGCGTCAAGACCCAGATATCATGATGGTCGGCGAAATCCGCGATTTAGAGACCGCGCAGGTCGCTGTCCAGGCCGCGCTGACCGGGCATCTGATCCTTTCGACCCTCCACACCAACGATGCCGCCAGCGCCTTGACACGCCTTATCGATATGGGGGTTGAGGACTATCTTTTGACCTCGACGATCAATGGCGTCATCGCCCAGCGTTTGGTACGGACGCTTTGTCCAGCCTGCCGGGAAGCCTATAGGCCTGTGGCGGGTCTGTGGGAGCGGCTCGGGATTACGCCCGCTCCCACTGCCCCCCTCCTCTATCGCGCCAAAGGCTGTCCAGCTTGCAATCAGACCGGTTTTCGCGGGCGTACTGCGATCATCGAAATCCTGCCCATTTCGGATGGAGTAAGAGAGGCGCTGCTCAAAAGTGCCAACGCCTCCGCGATCCAGGAGATCGCTGTCCAGCAGGGTATGGAGACGATCAGAGCCGCGGGTATCAAGAAGGCGCTCGCTGGGGTCACCACGGTGGAAGAAGTGTTGCGCGCCACCAGGGCCGGGTGATGGCAAGCTTTCGCTATAAAGCTATGACGGCGACCGGGAGCGTGGTCCGCGGGACCATATCGGCGGAGACCGAAGCTGAGGCCGTCAAAAATATTCGCAGCGATGGGCTGATCCCGATCACCGCCAAACCCGATGGCGGCGACGGTTTTTTGGCCAAACTGCGCCCAAATTCAACGCGCAGAAGCTTTCTGCGAGCAAGCCAACTCACCCTAGTCACCCAGGAAATGGCTGACCTCCTCGACGCGGGACTGGAGCTCGACCGGGTCTTAAGTGTTGTCGCGGATCTGCGCGATGTACGCGGTTTTCGACCAACCTTGCTGGCGGTGCGATCGCGGGTGCGCGAGGGCGCCATGCTGGCCGACGCACTGGCCGCAACAGGCGCTGTCTCAAAATTCTATGTCAGCATGGTGCGGGCCGGCGAAATGGGCGGCCAACTCACACAGACCATGGCCAAGCTCGCCGATTACCTATCCCGGACCCAAGCCATCCGTGAATCGGTTGTTTCGGCGCTGATCTATCCCATCATTCTGCTCGTGACCGCAGCGCTTGCGGTCATCTTC
>JARLIR010000137.1 GCA_031291635.1 Rhizomicrobium sp.
AGCCACACGGTGATCGTGCCCGATCTGCGCGGCATGGGGCTCTCGGCGCATCCCGACACCGGCTACACCAAGAAGAACGAGGCCGCCGACATCGCCGGTGTGATGGATGCGCTGCATGTCACCAACGCCGAACTCGTCACCCACGACATCGGCAATATGGTCGGTTACGCGCTGGCGGCGGGTTATCCCGGGCGCATCACCAAATGGGTGGTGATCGATGCGCCGCTGCCGGGCATCGGTACCTGGGCGGCACAGCTTTCCAATCCCAAGACTTGGCATTTCAATTTTCACGGCCCCGATGAGGAGCGCTTGGTGGCCGGGCGCGAGCGGATTTATCTCGACCGCTTCTGGAACGAGCTGTCGGATGACCCCAAGAAGATCGATGAAGCAACGCGGATCCATTACGCCAAGCTTTATGCCCGCCCGCACGCCATCCACGACGCCTTCGAGCAGTTCGTCGCTTTCCCGCAAGACGGCATCGACAACCAAGCCTTGCTCGCCAAGGGCAAGCTGACTATCCCGGTCTTGGCGATCGGTGGCGAGAAATCCTATGGCACCCATATGAAGACGGAACTCGAATTCGTCGCTAGCAATGTCCAAGGCGGCGTCGTGCCCGCGTCCGGCCATTGGATCATGGAGGAAAATCCCGCCGCCACCACCAAGCTGGTGCTGGATTTCCTGCAGTAAGCGTCCAGGCGCAACATGACGCAAAATATATGAAGGTTACCTTTGCAGGTTACCTTTCTATCTGCTAGACCCTGGCCATGGCAAAGTCCGATGACACCGCTATGGCCGTCGCCGCAGAGTTGCGCGAAGTGGTGGCGCTCCTCAAGCGTCGCCTCCGCGAAGAGGCGCCGCCCGACGATCTCACTTGGGGTCAGCTCAGTGTGCTGGGTCAGCTGGACCGCGGCGGTCCCGTTACCGTCAGTGCGCTCGCCCGCGCCGAAAGGATGCGGCCGCAATCGATGGGCGAGACCATCGCCGCGCTGCAAAATGCAGGTTTGGTGGCGGGCAGTCCCGATCCGCAAGATGGCCGCCGCACTTTGCTGGCGCTGACGCCCTTGGCCCGCGAGATGGTGCGTTCCCGGCGGGCGCAGCGCGAGGATTGGCTGGCCCGCAAGATCAAAGAAAAGCTGCCCCTGGCCGACCAGAAAGAAGTGCTTCAAGCGCTGGCGCATTTGCGCCGCCTTGTCGAACCCGGTGACGCGTAAAGGATAGAATATGCCCGTAACGATGCTTGATCCCAAGACCGCCTTGATTGTCATCGACCTGCAGAACGGTATTGTGGCGCTTGCCGGAAGCGATGCGGTGAGCACTGTGGTCGCCAATGCCGCGCGTCTGGCCGAGGCATTTCGTCATCGCGGCTTGCCGGTGGTGCTGGTCAATGTCGTTCCGTCCGGAGCACCGCGCCGCACCGAGCAGACCCGTAGCCTGCCTGTGCTGCCGTCGGGCTGGGACGAGATCGTGCCCGAATTGCATAAACAGCCAACGGATCATCGCGTCACCAAACACACATGGGGTGCGTTTAGCGGCACAGGCCTTGATACCTGGCTGTCGGAGCAGGGCGTCACCCAAGTGGTGATGGCTGGCGTTTCCACCTCCATCGGTGTGGACACCACGGCGCGGCAAGCCTTCGAGAAGGGCTTTAACGTCGTCTTCGCCATCGACGCCATGACTGATATGAGCGCCGATGCCCATGCCCACTGCATGACCCGCATATTTCCGCGCATCGGCGAGACCGGGACCACACAGCAGATCATCGATCTTCTGAAGGGGAACGCCTAACCATGGATTTTCTTTCCGATCTCTCCTACTTTTTCGGCGGCGCTTTTCTGGCCAACGCCGTGCCGCATTTCGTCAGCGGCATGATGGGGCGGCCCTTTCAAAGCCCCTTCGCCAAACCACATGGTGAAGGTCTTTCTTCCTCGACCGTGAACGTGCTCTGGGGCTTTGCGAACTTCGTCATGGCCTACCTTCTCATCGCGCGAGTCGGGACCTTCGATGTCCACGCCGCGGATCACATCAGCGCCGCGGGGTTGGGCATACTGCTCATACTGCTCATGGGGCTTGTGTCCGCGCGTTTGTTCGGGCGCTTCCACGGCGGCAACGCGCCGACGGGCTCATAGCGGCATGGCCTTTGGCACGTTCCGGTCTCTCAAAAACTACAATTATCGTGTCTGGGCCGCTGGCGCCTTTGTGTCGAATATCGGCACCTGGATGCAGCGCATCGCTCAGGATTGGCTGGTGTTGACCGAGCTGACGCACAACAACGCCCGCGCCGTCGGCATTGTCATGTCGCTGCAATTCGTGCCCCAGCTTCTGCTCTTGCCGTGGAGCGGCTGGGCTGCCGATCGTTTCGAGCGCCGCAGATTCCTCTTCGTCACCCAAGGCGGGCTCGGTTTGATTGCCCTCGTGCAGGGTCTGCTCGTCATCTTCGGCGTGGTCCAGCTCTGGCATGTTTACGTGCTGGCCTTCCTCTTCGGCTGCGTCGCCGCGCTCGATCTTCCGGCGCGGCAAACCTTCGTCTCCGATCTGGTCGGCGAGGCGGATATTTCCAACGCGGTGGGCCTCAACTCGACCTCCTTCAATGCCGCGCGCATGATAGGCCCCGCCGTGGCGGGCAGCATGATCGCCATGGCCGGAACGGGCTGGGTCTTCATCGTCAATGCGCTGTCCTTTGCGGCGGTGATCGGCGCCCTGTTGTCGTTGCGCGGACCTCAGATCGTGGCGCGCAAGAAGCGGGCGCGCGACAATGGCGGCCTCGCCGAGGGCTTTCGTTACATCTTATCGCGCGCCGATCTGATGGCGGTTCTGGTGATGAGTTTTCTCGTCTGCACCTTCGGTCTCAATTTTCCTATTTTCATTTCGACCATGTCGGTGCGCGAATTCCATGCCGGAGCGGGCCAATACGGCCTCTCGGTCTCGATCATGGCGATTGGTTCGCTGATCGGCGCCTTGCTGGCGGCCTCGCGGGTCAAATCCACCATGCAGCATTTGCTGGGGGGCGCTTCGGTGTTTGGTTTTGCCTGCATCCTGGCCGCGGTGGCGCCGAGCTATTGGCTGTTCGGCGCGGCGCTGATCCTGATCGGTGTTTCGGCGCAGACCTTCACCACCTCCGCCAATGGCTTGGTGCAGCTGTCCACCGCGCCGGAGATTCGTGGCCGCGTGTTGGCGATCTATCTCGCCGTGGTCTTGGGCGGCACGCCGCTGGGCGCGCCCTTGGTCGGCTGGGTCGCCGACGTGGCAGGGCCGCGCTGGGCGCTCGGCGTCGGGGCTGCCGCTGGTTTCGGGGCAGCCCTCACGGCGTTGCTCTATTTCTTGCGGCTTCGCCGCGCTCAGCAGTTGTTGCTGTCGTCATAGCCGAGCGGCACCGGGCGGTTCTGCAAGGCATTGGCCCAAGTCGAGACCGGCGTCGCTTTGCCCTTGGAGATCACCCAAATGCCGGGAACATTAAGCTGCGGCGGGTTGGGCTTGGTGGGGCCGGGCTGTTTCGGGGCAGGGGGCACGTCGAACAGCAATTTCAACACCGTATCGCCCGGCTTGGCGCCGTAATCGGGCCAACCGGCGGCGCGCGTCTCCATCCACGAGGTGTCCTTGTGGATGAGCATCTTGCAGCTCGCCATGCGCTTGGTCAGGCTTACGCCCGCGGCTGTCGGAATGCTGTCCGCAACCTTGCTGACCTCTTTCCAATCGGTGACAGGCGCAGCCATTGCAGGCAGCATCACTGCGGCGGCGAGAAGGGCGGCGCTTGCGGATTTCAACATGGAGGTGCCTTCTATTGGCCTGTTGCGTGCCTCGGTATAGCACACGGGCCTGAACCCGAAGGCAAGCGCGGTGTTCAGCCCCGGTTCAGCTTGACGCTGCCGCAAGGGAGTAACCCATGAAAATCGCATTATTGGTTTTGGCGATTGCAGGCTTCGCAGTGGCGGCTGAGGCGGCCGATGCTCCGAAAGCCACCTGCATCGATCCGAGCCGCGACTATGTCAGCCGCGCACTCAACAATCATGAGATCTATCTCGAAAGCACGATCGGGCCGAAAAAGCCGCCGCAGCGGATTACGACAAGCTGCCATCACCTAGGCTCGGCCATCAGCTTCGGCTTTTCGAGCAGTTTTCACTGCGTCGACCAAGGCGACACCGTGGTTCCGACCATACTCGGCGAAAGCCAAACCTGCCGTGTCACCAAAGTCGCGCCCTACGTACCGCAAAAAGACGATCTGCCGATGAAATAGCATTGTCATCCCCGGCTGAGAGGTCCGCAAAGGAAACCCATCTCGTCACATCGCTATCGCCGAGCCAAGTTTGTCGAACATTACGTTCACGCGGAGCCGCGGAGACACAGAGAAATCACTACAACTCCGCGGCTCCGCGTCTCCGCGTGAAACTTTTCTGTTCTATTCCACGCTCACGCAGCGGCCGGTTTTGCGGTTGAGGACCAGCGGCGTCCAGAAGGCATCCTTGGTGCAGAATTTGGTTCCGGCGCGGCAATCCTCGCCGGCCGCACCAGGGCGCACAACCAGATAATCACCGGCGCCCAGGATCGTCAGGGTGCAGCGACCGCCATCGCGCCGGGTTCGTAAGGCGATGCCGACACGCGCGGGGATTTGTTTCAGATCGCGGGCCGTCAGGGCGCAGCGTTGCGGCGCTTCATCGCCCGTGTGCTGGCTGCGGCTCAGCGCCAAACCGGTCACCCGGCCCTTGGCCAGGGTCAAATCCAGGCTGTGGTTCAACGCGGTGCCAAAGTCGTCGTCCTGGCGCCGCGCTATGCAGTGATAGCGTCCGTTGGCGGTTTTCAGATTGTCTTTGAGCGGATCGAGGCTAAGTGTGCGCGGCGCCTGTCCGCCCGCGGAGTTCCACTTTCCCGCCCAATGGCCGTCTTTGATGCGGCCGCCCAGCGCGCCGGTGCGGCTATTGCTGGCGGCGCTATATTCCTGAATGTCGAAGAAGCCGTGGTGGTCGATCTTGCCATCCAGCCGGATCTGCTGTCCGGCTTTCAGATAGAAATACCAGCCCGAAACGGTATCGCCATTGCGGTTGACGTCGAAGAACACGGCTTTGCCGCCGATGCTGCCGCTCAGCGTAATCGGTTCGGCCGCCGCTACGCAGCCGAAGGCCAGGCAGGCCGTCAAGGTCAGCAGTCGCATCGCGCTCGCCTCAGCGGAAGGTCTTGCGTCCCGTCACACCGTTCCACACGATCAGCACCACGATGGCGCCGAGGATGGCGACCAGCATCGAATGGAAGAAGCCGACATGGTGATACGAGACCGGCTCGCCCAGGAAACTGAACAGCGCCCCGCCCACCACCGCGCCCACGATCCCGAGTGCGATGTTGAGAATGCAGCCCTGGCCGCGGGCGTTGACGATCTTAGACGCGATAAAGCCGGTAATCAGGCCGAAAAACAGCCAGCCGAGAATGTGCATAGATCCCTCCGTTACTTCGCCTTGGTGCGGTTGGCGAGGTCTTCAATCATTTCGGTCTGCATGTGCTGAATTTCAAGGAGTCGTTGCCACTGATGATGCAGAAGCTGGTCCATTTTTTCGCTTAAGACCCGGATTTCGATCTCCGCCTTGAGATTCACTTGATAATCGTTCTCGGCCCGCATGCGGTCGCGAGTCTCCTGGCGGTTCTGGCTCATCATGATGATAGGCGCCTGGATGGCCGCCAGCATCGACAAGATCAGATTGAACAGGATGAACGGCGCCGGATCGAAGGGCTTCCACAGCATCGACACCGAGTTGATCGCGATCCAGAAGGCCATCACGCCGAAGAAGATGAAAATGAAGGTCCAGCTGCCGCCGAATGAGGCCACCTTGTCGGCGACTTTGGCGCCCACGGTCTGATGGCTCTCGAATTCGTGATTGATATTGTCGGCGACGATCTGGTTTTGCTTGATGCTTTCGACCACTTCGGTTTCGAGCGCGGTGAGCTCACCACGATCCTTCGCCACCTGCTCCATCACATATTCGGTGCGGAAATGGTTGTGGCAAGTCTGACAAATGGTGTCGTTGATATTCCATTCCGCATGTTGCTTGCGGATCAAGGCATCGATGGCCGGGCGGACCAGGATGCCCGGGATGGTCTCGCTTGCCGGTTTGTCCAGGCCGCAAATGGCGCAATGGGCGGAGTGTTGGGCCGTATGGTTCATTGGTGTCCTCGCGGAAATCGTCTTAAACTATGTCACAGACTGTGGTGCGGTTCATTTGCCGTTCATCCGCGATTTGCTCTGATTGCGCGGGGTCTTGAGGAGTGAATACCATGAAGACCAAGATTATCCTTGCGGCAATGGCGGTGATGGCGGCGCTGGCTGTACCGGCGGCAGCCGCCGATTCAGTCTCATCCAATGTCTGTCTCCGCCACGGCGATGTCGATGGCTGGGGCGCTCGCGACAACCACTCCATGGTGGTCAATGATCGCTTCGGACGCAAATACCTCGTCAGCCTTGCTGGGATCTGCAGTGACCTGAACTGGGCCTTCGGCGCAGGCTTCCGTGGCCTCGGCCATTTCAATATGGCGGGCAGCTGCGTCGATCGCGGCGACCATGTGGTGATGGCGGGTGGCGGCGTCAGCCGGATGGACAACAACAGCTGCTGGGTGACCAAGGTGCAGCTCTACACCAAAGACATGCAAGCCGCTGACAGACTTGCGCGCGAAAACAAACAACCGCTGACGGCGTATTGATTTCTTCGTCTTGGCCGGGCTTGACCCGGCCATGACGGTCTTGTTTGAAGCCTACCGCGTCAGCCCATCCAAGGCATCGAGATGCTTGAGCACCTCGTTCGACGCCGTTTCCATCTTTTCGATTTCCGCTAAGGCGCCAGCCACATTACCGGCGTTGAACAGCGTCGCCGCCTGACGGCCATGACTGTGCACGTCGGCATGGGGGCGGTGGATGGCGGTGAAGGAGGGATGCTCGCGGTATTTGGCGTCGGTACAGCTTTGGTACCAGACGCCGAAGCGGCAACGATGGTGATCGGTCATCTCCGCCGGATTAAGCTTTTCCCGCCCCACAAGCATGCGCGTCAGGCGCTTTTTCCACGCCACATGATCGGACTTGCCCAGTTTGATCGCCTTGCCGGGCACGTCGAAGGCGGCCAGATGGCCAGTCCACTCATCCATGCTGTGGTCGATGGTGCCGATGCATTCGACGATCTGCTCGATGGACTCGACATTGGCGGTGGTGCGCAGGGCGATGTCGGTGATGCCGTCGGCGACGTCTTGCGCCGCTGAGGCCTGCTGGCCCAGCACTTCCGAGATTTGGCGCACGCTGTCGCTCATTTCGGCGGTCTGCGCCTTGATGTCTTCCATGCCGCGCCAGGCCTTTTCGGCAGAGACTTCGCCATCGCTGACGACGTGGCGGCTATGCTCCATGGCGCGGGTGATTTCGTTCATCTCGTTTTGCAGGTTCTCGACCAGCGTGTCGATATTGCGCGTGGTGTCGGTGGTCTGCGCCGAGAGCAGCCGCACTTCGCCTGCCACCACCGCGAAGCCACGACCGACATCACCTGCCCGCGCCGCTTCGATGGCAGCGTTGAGCGACAGCATGTTGGTCTGCGAGGCGATGGTCTTGATGGTATCGGCCATGGCGGCGATCTGGCGGGTAAATTCGTTCAGCCGCTCGACTCGTTCCACCGTGGTACTGAGCACACCCGAGATCTCGCTCATCGCGGCGCGCGATTCCTGCACCGCCTGCGCTCCGGCGCGGGTGGCGTCATGGGATTGGCGCGTGCTGTTGGAGATTTCGACGCTGGTGTCGTTGAGTTCGCGCACCGAGGCCAGCAGCTCTTCTGAGGCCGCCGCCATGCCTTCGACTTTTTCATTCACTTGGCGGAGTTCGCGCACTGCTCGCGCCGATTCCACCACCGCCCGGCTGGTCTGGATCGACACCGCCACGGCGCGATCGATGTCTTCGCGTTTGGCATTGCACAAGGTGTCGACCAGATGCTTCAGCGGTCCCGCCAGCGGGTGCCCGTCTGACAGGCTGGCGCCGCTGCGTCCGCCCGCAATGTCCTCCAGGATGGTGGTAACGCCGTTATCGGAAGGCTGCCCATCGGCACAAGGGGCCGCGGCGCCCTTCAATTTTCGGTTCAGCATGGGGGCCCAAAGGACTGTGTGTCTGCCCCCCAGAGGTACGTAATGACCACTTGCCGACTGCTTAACAGCGACAGTGCTGTGACAATCCGCTAGAGCGCAATGGTTGCAAGATCGCTTGCCACACGCACATATCCCACGGTTGTGCCCACGGTGTTGGTGATGGGATGGCTATCGAGCCCGGCATCAGCCTTCACCACGCCGAGCTTTTCCAGCACCACCGCCAGCGCCACTTCGGCGCCGCGCACGGCGCCGTCATCGATCTTGATTGCTACGCCCAAGCCGAGTTCGGGCAGCATGGCGGCGTAAACGCCTTCGGCGCCGACCTTCACGGCCGCCTTGCCGTTCGCTGCCCGCATCACCTGGGTGCAGAAGCGTCCGGAGCCGCCGACCAGTTCGGGATAGGCCATCATCGAGCGCAAAATCCGCTCGGCGCCTTGTGTCTTCTTGCCCGCGATTTGGGCCAGTGCCCGGGCGAAAGCGGTGAGGGGGATGGCGAAGTTGGGCGCCGCGCAGCCATCGATGCCAGAGGCCGGATTGCTCACCCCGGAGAGCCGCGCCAGCGTCGCCAGCACCGCCTGCTGCACCGGATGCGAAATGTTTACATAGCCTGCAATAGGGGCGCCGAGGTGCTTGGCCAGGGTCAGGAATCCGGCATGCTTGCCCGAGCAATTGTTGTGGAGTCGCGAGGGCTTCTCTTGATTCGCTAGCAAGTTACGCAAAGTCGGCTCATGGCGCGGCAGCTGCGGTCCACAGGCCAAATCGGCTTCGCTGCAGCCGATGCGCTCCAGCCATTCTTCGACCGTGCCTGTATGAATGGTTTCACCGGAATGCGAGGCACAGGCCAGCGCCACTTCGTCGTCGCTGACATGGAAAGCCTCCGCCGCGCCGCTCTCGAGCAGCGGCAGCGCCTGGATCGGCTTCAACGACGAGCGGGTGTAGACAGGGCTCGCCACATCCCCCAACGCAAAGCGTAACACCCCCTCGGCATCGACGATGGCAATGGCGCCGCGATGCACGCTTTCGACAAGATCGCCGCGCGTGACTTCGACAAGGATGGGGTTGGTCATAAGGGCGACTCACCTGATGTTCGGCGCCAGCAAGGCGCGCTAACGTGCATCGGATGACAATCTCCGATTCGCGCTGCTTACGCATGCATGGCGGCCAAAACAAGGATTAATGCGAAATGCGTGGCTATTTCGGCGTCGGAGTCGACGGTATTTCAAAACCGATGAATCTCGGCAATCTGTCGCGCATCGCCAATGCCTTTGACGCAAGTTTCTTCTTCAGCGTCAACGCCCAGATCAAGATGTCCGATGCCCAATCCGACACCTCGCGGGCGCAACAGGCCTTGCCCTATTACCAGTTCAACACCATTGACGAGTTCCGCTTGCCGCTAGGGTGTCAGCTGGTGGCGGTGGAGATCACCGAGGAGTCAGTGGAGCTGCCGCGCTTCCGCCACCCCCATCGGGCCGCATATATCTTCGGTGCCGAGCGGCTGTCGCTGTCACCGGCTGTGCTGGCGCGCGCCGATCACGTCGTGAAGATCCCGATGAAGTTCTCGATCAATGTCGGCATGGCAGGCGCCATCGTGCTCTACGACCGTTTGATCAGCCTGGGCAATTATCCGCCGCGTCCGTTGATGCCGGGCGGGCCGACACACGAATTGCCGCCGCAGCACCAATGGGGCGCGCCGCTGGTCCGCGACAAGCGCTAGAGCGCCTAATAGTGCGCGAGCCAGTACTCATTGTCCCGACGATGCCAAAACTCCGTGGCATCAAAGCCGTTTGGGTTGGGTTGATAGCCTTTGGCGAGCATACAATTGCCAAACCGCGCAAAGTTATAGGTCGGTGTAGCGGGAACGGCCGTCACGTTTACAGCCACAGTCGTCGTCCAGCCGAGGCGGCTGGCATCGCCAAGACAGGCGTTGCGGTCATGCAGAAACGTGTTGTAGGTCGTATTTGGTCTGGCGAACTTCACACTGACCCGGAAATTCTGGTCGGCAGCGAAGCCGGCTTGGCTCAGGCAAAGGACACCACAGACTGCGATAAGAATAGCGCTGCGCATGACGCATCCACCTACATAGGTCGTTAAACCTATGGTAGAGTGATGCCGGGCGCGCTGCAACGCCTTCGTGAGCTAGGCGGTCAGAATTTTTTGCAACCGTATCTCAACGTCCACCCGCTTAGGGCTGCCCGTAGCGGCGCATGGCGCTGACGCAAGCAACGATCCCGGCGCAGCACAACAGGGGCACGATCAGCGTCAGCCGCACGGCGTGGGCCGTCAGCACGTAAACGACCAGGCCAATCAGCCCTGTGCCGCTGAAGGCCGCGAACATCACGATGGAGGTGGCCGATTTGGCCATGTCGCCGAGATCGCGGATGGTGTGGGCAAAGATGGTGGGAAACTGCATCGCGATAAAGAAGCTGGCCGCGACGATGCCGTAGACGCCGATCATCCCCGAGGCGAAGAGCGAAATCCCGGCGCATATCATCCCGCCGAGGCTGAAGACGACCAGCAGTCGCATCGGCTCCACCCAGACCATCGCGATGCAACTGACAAAGCGCCCCACGACGAAGCCTAGCATGGCGTAGGATAGCCAAGCCTCCGCGATCTGCGAGGTCCAGCCGGGCATGACGGTGAGGCTGTAACGGACGGCGTAACCGGCGATCGACACTTGTGCGAACAGCGCAAAAAATTGGGCGAGCACGCCCAGGCGAAAGCGCGGGCTTTTTAGCGGCAGGCGGAAACTGGCCCAAGTGCTATCGTTTGGCGCGACGCGGGCGCTGGCTACGGCGGGAAAATTGGCGATCTCCAGGAAGAAGGCTAGGCCGATTGCGACCACACCCACACTGGCCATTGGCATCAACAGGCTTTGCCCGAGCATGCTACCGGTCTTGCCCAGCGCGTCATGCAAGATGCGTTCGCTGATCACAGCCCCAATGACGATGCCGAGGGCCGAGAAGAAATGCGCGATATTCATGCGCAGGATGGCGCTCTTCTTGGGCCCCAGGGCGACCACCAGCGGCGCTACGGTGAACTCGATGATGGCCAGGCCCGAACCGATCACGGTTGCGGCCATAACGATATAGGCGACGGATTTGTTTTCGACCGCCGGATGAAACAGGAACATGCCGACCGCAAGCGTGCCCAGTCCGAACAACATGCCGACCTTGTAGCCGAAATTGCGGCTGATGAAGGCGGCGGGCAGGGCCATCAAAAAATAGCCGATAACGACCGCGGCGCGCGCGATCCCGGTGTCCGTGGGTGACAGCGATAAGCCACTCGAAAGCCCAGGCAGCAGGGCGCTGTAAAGCTTATGCCCAAAGGCCCAAAACGACAGTGTGGCGATGGCAAGCACGAGCGCCAAACGATAGGCATTCACGCTCTCTTGTTGGTCACCTTGCATCCCGTATCAGTCTCAGATCGCGACTCTGCGACCGTAGAGAAAAGGGGTTAAAAAGGATTAGCAGTTCCGGCCCTTCGTCCGCGATGCTTTGGCGCGCTAGGCAGCTTCGATGGCGCCGCCGCCTTCGGCTGTTTTGGACGCAGCCGGACGCCAGGATTTCTCAGCCCGCTCGGCCCGGCGCATGGCGGCTGCGAAGACAGCCGCCGCTGCAAAGCAAACCGCGGGCAGCAGCATGATGGCGTGCAAGGTTTGGGTGGTGGTCAAAAGCGCCACCAGCCCGATTAAGCCGGTGCCGCTGAAGGCCACGAGCATCATGATGGCTGCCGCTGACTTTGCGCTTTCGCCGAGATCGCGCAGGGCATGGGCGAAGATGGTCGGCAACTGGATGGAGAGGAAAAAGCTCGCCAGTATCATGGCATAGATGCCGTAGATGCCGGGCGCTACGATAGCCACCGCGCTGCACAGGGCACTGGCGACACAGAAAACCACCAGCAGCGCCATGGGCTCGAGCCAAAACATCAGGACCGATCCGGTAAAACGGCCCACGGTGAAGGCGAGAATCCCGACCACATACCACTGGAAGGTCACGGCAGGCGTCCAACTGGGCATGACGGTCTGGCAAAAGCGCACCGCGAAACCGGCAATGATCACCTGCGCCAAGAGCGAAAACAGCAGCGCGAAGAGGCCAAAGCGAAAGCGCGCATGGCGCAGCGGCGGCAGGAAGCTCGCCCAGGTGCTTTCCTTCGCCGGTGAACGCGCGATGGCCCCGGCCGGAAAATTGGCCAGCTCCAGCGCGAAGGCAAGCGCGATGGCGACTACGCCCACGGTCGACAGGGGCAGCATCAAATTATGCCCGATATCGCCGCTGTTCTTGCTCAAGACGTCGCCCAAAATGCGTTGACTGAGGAACAGGCCGCACAGCGAGCCCAGCGGGGTGAAAGCCTGGGCGAAGTTCATGCGCTGGATAGCGCTGTCTTTCGGCCCCAAGAAGAGAATGAGTGGGGCGGTGGTAATCTGGATGATGGCGAGGCCAGAGCCGATCACGGCGGCGGCCAGAATGAGAAAGAGGAAGGAATGCTGTTCCACCGCCGGATGGAACAGGAACATGCCGAACGCAAAAGTCCCCAGACCGAACAGAACCCCCACTTTGCAGCCGAAATTGCGGCTGATGAAGGCTGTGGGCAGAGCCATGACAAAATAGCCGATGGCGACTGCGGCGCGGGCCATGTCGGCGCGCTGCGGTGAGAGATGGAGCGCAGCTGCCAGATCGGGCAGCAGCGCAGCGTAAAGCCTATGGCCAAGTCCCCACAGGGCCAGCGCCATGATCGTCAGAACGACAGCTGCGCCGTATCTGACCAAACCCGCGCTATTTTCCCTTTGCATGAACCCAGCAATCTCAATCTTTGGCTCCCGCAAAGTGACTGACTTGCGTTAACAACAATTTGCAAAGACGAAGATTGTTTGGCTTCAGGCCGGGCTCATGCGGCGCGGCTGAGCAGCCAGCGCGACTGGCTTAAAAGGCTTTCCGTGCCATAGGCAATGCGCTGATTGAGCCGGTCAATTTGCTGCAAGCCGCCGGATACGGTGTCTTGCAAAGCCTCCAGCTCGGTCAACAGCTCGGTCAAGTTTTCGCCCACGGATTTCTGCCGGGCGCATTCCACCATTCCCATAATACGGGTGACCTCGAGCGCGCCGGCCATGCGTTTCATGTCATCGCATTTGCGCCGGAAGACCAGCGCCTGATCGGTGATCGAACTGAGGCCCTCGATGGCGCGGTCCTGATAGGCCAGCATCTGGCTTTCCAGTTTGGGGATTTCGTCGCCATGGCTGTCGGCGAGGGCGGCTTCGCGGCGGAAGAGGTCGAGCACCTCACGTTGGATGAGGGCGGTACAAGTGAGGAACAAGCCGCTCTGCACGGTGCCCAGGACATCCTCGGCCGCGGTGGCGAATTTGGCCAAGCTCGCGTTAATTTGACTGCAGATCAGATCGTAATTCTTGGAAATCTGTCCGGTGACCACACCGGCATCGCCCAGTTTGGCGGCCTGCACCTGAAAATTGAGCGAGACGCGCTCATTTTTGCCGTAGCTTGCGGCGACCGTGGCGGCCTGGCCGAGCAAACCTTGGGAGTAGCCGAGCACGTCCTTGAAGACGGGGATACGGCGGTCGGACATCCGCGCCAGCTGGACATCGCGGGCCAGCAATTCGCAGCTGATGGCATCGGCCATGAAGGCCTGATAGCTGCCATAGCCGAGTTCTTTCAGCCGCGCATAAATCAGGCGCGCGCTTTCAGCGGCGGATAGATCCTGCGCCAGTTCCTTGGCGCGAAGCGCTTCGTATTCTTGCTGGATAACGCCGAACAACTCGCTCGAGGGCTTAAGCCGCACCGAGAGATAGCCGCCATCGATGGGCGTCACCACGGCGAAGACCCAGTAATGGCGGCCGTCCTTGGTGCGGTTTTTGACGTAGGCGCCCACGGGTTCGCCGCGTTTGATAAAATCCCACAACGTGTAGAACACCGCGCGCGGCATATCGGGGTGGCGCACGACTTTATGCGGTTTGCCGATTAACTCGTCCCAATCGAAGCCGCTGACGCGCTGAAAGACGCTGTTACCCGAGCGGATGATGCCGGCCGTGTCGGTGCGCGAGAAGAACAGCTCATCGAACTGAAAGGGCATTTCTTCCGTGGGGCTGGTCGCCATCGCGTGCACTTCTAAAGTTGCCCCGGGAATGTGACCCATTGAGGTTTATTTTGTTTGAGGGTTGTGCGCCGCCAAAGCGCAACTTTTGTTGTTTTCGGCGCCTATCGGATGCGGATTTGTACCTATTGGCATAGCTTGGCTGCAGGGGCGCACTCGGTTTTGCAGTTTTCAAGCCGGCGTCCGCCGTGTTAGGAAAACTCCAACATGACACCCGCCCTTCGCGTTTCCGACCTTCGCAAAGTCTACCGCAGCGGCACCGTCGCGGTCGACGGCTTGTCCTTGACTGTGGAGGAGGGCGATTTCTTCGGCTTCCTCGGTCCCAATGGGGCAGGCAAGTCCACCACCATCCATTGCATCACCGGGATCGCCACCATCACCTCCGGCTCGATCGAGGTCTTTGGTGTCGATGCGGTGAAGGATTATCGCGAGGCGCGGCGGCTGGTCGGTCTCAGTCCGCAGGAATTCAACGTCGATGTCTTCGCCACGCCGGTGCAGATCGTCGATTGGATGGGCGGTTATTTCGGCATCCGCAAGCCGGAGCGCAAGCTGCGCATCGCAGAGCTGATGGAACGTTTCGAACTCACCGACCATCTGAAGAAGCCGTTCCGGGCTTTGTCGGGTGGTCTCAAGCGTCGCGTCATCCTCGCCCGCGCCCTCATCAACAAGCCCAAGCTTCTCATTCTGGACGAGCCGACAGCGGGCGTCGATGTCGAGCTGCGGCTCGATCTCTGGCGTTATCTTGGCGAGCTCAATCGCGATGGCACCACCATCCTGCTCACCACCCATTATCTGGAAGAGGTGGAGCGGCTGTGCCGCAACATCGCCATCGTCAACAAGGGCAAGATCGTGCGCCAAGGGCCTAAGGCAGAGTTTTTGGCAGGCGATGGGCTGGAGGCGGCCTATCTCGGCGCCACCGGCGCCAAGCCCGATCACGTCGCGGCGGGAGCAGCCTGATGAGCAGTGTCGCCGTGAAACTTCCCGTCAAAATGATTATCAACTGGGTGGGTCTGTGGACCATCATCCGGCGCGAGATTCAGCGTCTCTTGCGAGTGCCGATTCAGGCTTTCCTGGCGCCCTGGATTTCGGCGCTGATGTTCATCTTCATCTTCGGTTATGTGGTGGGCTCGCGCATCGCCACCATCGGCGGCCACCGCTATCTCGAATTCGTCCTGCCCGGCATCTTGATGATGAACATCGTCAACGCCGCCTTCTTGCAGGCGACCTCGCAGGTTTATTTTCAGCGCTTCATGAAATACGTGGAAGAGGCGCTGGTGGCGCCGCTCTCCTATGCCGAGATGATCATCGGCACCTTGGCTGCGGTCGTTTTCCGCTCGATCTCTACGGCTTTTGGCATCTTGGTGATCGCGGCGGTGTTCGGCGGCGTCAAGGTGGTGTCGATCCCCGAATTCATTTTCTGGGTCTTGGTGGTGTCGCTGATCTTCGGTTTGCTCGGCATGGCGATTGGCCTGTGGGCGAAGAATTTCGAGCAGCTGACCGTGCTGAACATCTTCTTCATCACCCCGCTCAGCTTTGTCGGTGGCGTCTTCAACACCGTCAGCATGTTGCCGCCATGGCTGAAATGGCTGGCTTGGGGAAATCCTTTCTTTTATTTCATCAACGGTTTGCGGCACTCGATGATCGGCTTCAATGAGGCGCCGGAACCTTTGGGCATCGTGCTGTCGCTGACCTTTCTGGTGATTCTATCGGCCGGCGTGTGGCGCCTGTTCGCCATCGGTTATGGTCTGCGCGAGTAAGGATGAGGCGCTAATAGACGCAGGAATGCCTAGCTTTTGCGCTTTTCACCAAACGCGGCATGGACGGGGGCTGACGCCCCGCTTATTGTTCGCCGCGCTATCTGATGAGGGTTTCCCATGCCATTCGCCGCTCGATTCGCGCTGGCGCTCTCCATTGTTGTCGCGGTCTCGCCTGCCTTCGCTGCGCGCCGCGCTGTTCACAAGGCGGCTCCTGCACCGGCTGTTGAGCAACCGACCTTGCTCGGCGTCTCCAAAGCGTGGACAGCCTATCAAGCCAATTCGATGGACGGCAAAGTCTGCTACGCCCTGTCCAAGCCGACGGACGTTCTGCCTAAGAAGGGCGCGCGCGATCCGATCTATGTGATCATCAGTGTCTGGCCCGGCCGCAATGTGAAGGACGAGCTGCAGATCGTGCCCGGCTATCAATACAAAGAAGGCGAGCCCGTTTTCGCCCAAGTAGGCAACCGCAAGATCGAATTTTTCAGCCGCAATGACCCCACCTCCGGCGCCGCCTGGGTGAAGGATGTGGCCGATGAGGACGCCATGGTGCGCGCCATGCGCAGCGGCTCGACACTGACGGTCACGGGCACCTCCAAGAAGGGCACCCGCACCACCGACACCTATTCCCTGTCCGGCATCGCCACCGCCCTCAGCCGCGCCCACGACGCCTGCGGGAAGTGACACGCCCCTAGCGCGTGTCATCCCCGGCGAGCCGCGCCGCAGCGTAGCGAAGCCGGGCGAGGGAAGGGGATCCAGGTGTAATTCCAGCTCGCTCTGGTATTGGGCGGGTAAAACCCCTATTTCCCTTAAATCACGACAGACTTAGAGACCTGGGTTCCCTTCCCCTCGCAGCGCTCTCGCGCTGCTTGGCCGGGAATGACAATATGAGTGCCATGACGACGACCGCGCCCACACCCTTGATCGGCCTGACCCAGGCTGAGCTGAAGACCGCCCTGATCGCCTCTGGCGTCCCTGAGAAGGCGGCGCCGATGCGCATGCGCCAGTTGTGGAACTGGATGTATGTCCACGGCACCCGCGATTTTGCCGGCATGACCAATCTCGCCAAGGATTTCCGCGCCCACGCCGAGGAGCATTTCTCGCTGGCGCTGCCCCAGATCGTCACCGAGCAAATCTCCGCCGACGGCACGCGCAAATGGCTGCTGAAATCCGGCGGCCAGGAATTTGAAACCGTCTATATCCCGGAGACCGAGCGCGGCACGCTGTGTATCTCCAGCCAAGTCGGCTGCACGCTCACCTGTCGCTTCTGCCATACCGGCACGCAAAAGCTGGTGCGCAACCTGACCGCGGCCGAGGTCTTGGGGCAGGTAATGGTGGCGCGCGACCGTCTCGGCGATTGGCCTGGCGATAGTGGCAAGAACGCGGGCGAAAGCCGCCGCATCACCAATGTGGTGCTGATGGGCATGGGCGAGCCGCTCTACAATTTCGACAACGTGAAGGCCGCCGTCGGCATCATCGCTGACGGTGACGCGCTGGCTTTCTCTAAGCGCCGCGTTACCCTCTCGACTTCTGGCGTGGTACCGATGATCCAAAGGGCAGGGGCGGAAATCAACTCCTCGCTGGCGATTTCGCTCCATGCCGTACGCGACGACATCCGCGATGTGCTGGTGCCGATCAACAAGAAGTATCCGATTGCCGAGTTGCTGGAAGCCTGCCGCACCTATCCCGGTGTCACCAACGCCCGCCGCATCACCTTCGAATATGTGATGCTGAAGGGCGTCAACGACAGCCTCGCCGAAGCCCGCGAGCTGGTGCAGATCATCAAAGGCATTCCCGCCAAGATCAATCTGATCCCCTTCAACGCGTGGCCCGGCAGCCCTTACGAATGCTCCGACTGGGAGCAGATCGAAACCTTCGCCGAGATCGTCAACCGCGCCGGCTACGCCTCGCCTGTGCGCACCCCGCGCGGCCGAGACATCATGGCCGCCTGCGGCCAGCTGAAAAGCGAAAGCCTGAAAGCCCGCGCCTCCGACCGC
>JARLIR010000138.1 GCA_031291635.1 Rhizomicrobium sp.
CTTCAGCTGAATAGCAGATTCGATAGCGGCCCGTTGCCCCGTCACAACGATCGTTTCGAGTGTCTGCGTGTCCTTGGCTTGGGCATTTGCCGGGGTTACCGACAGAGCACCCCCTACCAGCAAAGCTAATATCGAAGCCGCTGTTTTTTGTTCTCTTAACATACCTTCCCGCTCCTCCTGACCTTTTGTTTCAGGCAGTGAGATCGTCACGACCCCTCCTGCCGAGCGACTGACAACCAATCCAGTCCCTCTAAGCATCAGGTTGAGAGCGGCAATTACATCATAGTTACCCTTGATGGCGGGTGTGACGACGCCGTGAAGCTGTTCCCCAGGTGCTATGACCTGAATCCCAGCTTGGCGAGCAAGCTCCGGTATCGATTTTCCAGCGTCTTGTGACGGAACGTCGAACTGCCAGACCTGCGCAAAAGCAGACGTGCCTAAGAACAGCCCTGCGGAGGTTGCTATCCCGCAAACCGCAGCCCAGAAAACTCTGGTTCTCACGCACCGCCCCTTTTTCCGCACCCCTTCGGATGATGTGCGCCCTCTCCTGATACTCAATCAGTTGACGGGCGACTTCGCGATTTCCCTACAGCGCTCCATCCGAGCTGCCGGAAAGCCTCACTTCCCTGTCGTTCACCTCGACCTGAAGCTTCAGAACAGAGGCGGCGGCCTTGGCAAACCCGATGGGATCGTTGGAAACGAACAGGCCTGTAACCGTCCGGTTTGCCACTGCCGGATCGACGATGATCCGGACATCACTGTAACGCGCAAACTCGACGATGGCATTCTGCAACGTCTCGTTGTCGAATGCTATCCGGCCGAATTGCCACGCCAGCGTACGATCAAGCTTCGACTGCGGCACCCCCGCCGCAACGATCGGCGCGTCGTGTGGCGCCAATGCCTGAGTGTAGGCTCTTACGCGGATTCGGGCTCCCTTGTCTGCGCCATTGCGGTTTAATTCCACCACCCCCTCCTTAACAAGGACCTGGATGGGGCGTTGCGGCAACATGGACACCGTAAAACTGGTCCCGACGGCCCGAACCTGCATATCGCCGGCTGCCACAATAAAGGGCCGCTTCTTGTTCTTGGCAACATCAAAAAGGGCTTCACCCTGCAAGAGGTGAATATCTCGCCTATCGCGGGTAAATTTGACGGAGACCTTCGAATTGGTGTTGAGGACGACGAGTGAACCATCCGCCAACGGAATTTCGCGCACCTGGCCGATGCCAGTGGAATAAACCTGCTCGCGCTCACTTTGCCACAGGGTAACGCCAACGATACCGGCGGCGGCAAAGCTCGCCGCAAGCCCGCCCGACAGAAGAACCTGCCGCCGTGCCCATAGCACCGGCGTTGCCGGCCTACTCGCGCGCAATCGATCAATGGCGACACTACGAACACGTTCCAGGCGCCCTAAAACGGCTTCGGCCCTGCCATATGCACCCAGATGCCGGATATCGGCCGCGATCCAGGAGTCGAACTCTGCCTGCTCTTGGGCAGACAGTTCCCCCAAATCACGCTTAACGACCCACTCCGCCGCGCGTTTATCTATCTCCTGGTTTACTGTCGACATCTTCGATACACACATCTTCCTTAGTATTGGACGTACGTACCCGAGATTTCCCCCCTCGACCGAAAATCTTAATTAGCAACCGCACACCGTTTGCCATGTGCTTTTCGACAGTCTTTTCGCTTATTTTAAGGCGTTGAGCCACTTCCTTTTGTGACAAGCCTTCCATTCGGCGTAAAATCAGGGTTTCCCTGCACATCTCCGGAAGCTGTGCCAAGGCGTCTGCGACAGCGAGAATTTCGCCCTGAAATTCCAGCCGCTCTTCGGTGTTGGCCTCAGGCATCACCGCATCCAACGTTTCCAGACTACCGCTCGAGGTGATGGAAATCACCCGTGAATGGCGAACGTGGTCAATGATAATCGCCCGGGCTGTCTGGATAGCGTACTGGCGGGGATAGCGGATGGCATCCAGTGACGGCGCCGAAAGAATCCTCGCGTACATCTCTTGAACGATATCTTCGATGTCCAGGCCGTAAACCGATACCGTGCGCAATTTGGCGCGGATCAGCGCCTCATGCGGTAACACGTTACGAGCAAGCCATCGCCCGCGCTCACGAAGGTCCTGTGACATGTAACCAGCAGAGCACCAATCCCTTATTTTGCAAGTCACACTATGCAGACTTGTGTCTTTTCCTCCTCGCCTGTGCCATTTCCATCTACGTACTAGCCCGCGGTAAGCGCTGACCACGTATAGTTTCGCGAAATGGCCCGCCGTGCAAGTGCGACGAGGCGCCCTCAGCAGGTACCGGATTGCTCGCTGAGACCAGCCAAGAATGCGCTAGCGCCGATCTGTGCGTCGCCAAATGCGCCCGGCAAACCTAGCGGCGCGTCGGCCCGGAAGGCGAGCACGTTGCCAGTGTAGAGCGTGAGGTCTCCGATGCGCGCATTGCGGAAGCTGGCGTGTGAGCGCTTGGCATGCAGAAACGAGGCGCCCGACAGATCGCTATCGACAAAGCGGGCCGCGCGCACATCGGCACCGTCGAAACGGGCCGCCTGCAGCTGGCAGCCGGAGAAATCGACCGACACCGCTATGGTCTTCTGCGCCGACAGACCCGCAAGGCAGAGACCTTTGAGGGAATCGCCCAGCGGGCGCAGATCTTCCCCGTCGATGGAGGCGGGCCTGCCCTTCTTACCCAGGCTGGTAAACCACTCGTGATGCGCCACCAGCTCCGCCAGCAAGGACTTGGCTCTGTGCAGCGCGGCGGCAGTGGGCGGGGCTAGGCGCGCCCTGAGATTGCTCTCCGGAACGCTCAGCTCTTCGAGATGGAAGCCCGACAGCACCGCATTGCGAAAACAGGCGGTGCGCATGCGGGCACCGCGGAATGTCGCGCCTTCGAGCAGAGCATCGGTGAAATTGGCGTTGTCGAGCTTGGCATTGCGGAACGAGGCATGGCGCAACGAGCAGGCCGTGAAATCCACCGCGCCAAAGGGCGATTCGTCGTGGGCGTTGCCCTGGAACTTCAGCTTATCGCCCATCCGCAACATGGTCGCGCCGCGCAGATCGGCAAAATCCAACATGGCGTAGCTGAGATTGGCCCCCTTGAAGGAAGCGCCCCGCAGATCGGCATGATCGAGCCGCGCATAACGCAAATCGCAACCCCGCAAATCGGCACAATAAAGACTGGCGCCGGAGAGATTGGCGCTGCTGAGATTGGCGCCCACGAGCGAAGCGCCGGACAGATCGGCCTCCGACAAATCGCGCCGGGCCATCATAACGCCGTCGAGCTTGGCCGACTGCAACTGGGCACGCTTGCCGCGCTGGCGCGTGCGATAGCGCTGGTGATCGCCCAAGATGCGATAAAGCTCGGCGCGCGATAGGGTGTTTTCTTCCGGCGTTTCACTCAGTCCGACCGCGACCATGTCGTGGTTATGGGGAACCGGATCAAAGGCGCTTAGCATTGAGTCCACAGCGAGATACTCCAAGAAATCGAATGGCCAAGGCGTCTTAGATTTTGCGAAAATGCTTGCGGGCGGCTGTGGCGAGGCGAAGCACGGATTCACCGAGCGGCGCGCCCAGCGCAATGTCCCAAAGCGAGGCCACGAGACGGTCGCAATAGTCGGAACTATCGACATCGAATTCGAAGAGTTCGGACATCACCAGAATAAAGCTGGCCCATTCGGCCAAGGCCACCGGATCATCTTTGAGATTGCTGATGCCTTCGGCCAGATCGGCGGCGCTCACCACCACTGGCGCCATGCGACGGCCGCTGACGCTACCTTCGATGCGGCGGGCGTAGACGGCGACGCCGGCGCTCTTGAAGTTCTCTAGCGGGGTCTCGCCGCGCAGAATGGCGCGCAAGGCATCCCCTTCGATCGTCTGGGACATGCCGGGCATGGCGAGCGGGGCGGTGATGACACCATCCCGTGTACTGCGGCTGTAAGGCCCACTTCCATCCATATACATGACAAACCTTCAGCGTTGCTTCGTGCTCAGCAAAGCACGAAGCGTGCCGAAAGCGCCGCTGGGAAAGGTCTCGTAAACGATCGTTAACGGCCGCCCAAGACCCGGCAGGAGGCGACCGCTGGGAGCGCTGCCGCGGCAAAGACTTCCGCAAGGGAGGGAAGCATTTGCCGGGCGGTCTCAGGCGCGGCTGCGGGGATGGCTGCCCGCGCGCTGCGGGATGAGGACGATGCAAGCGACCATGACCACGCCAATGATGGCGGTCGCCAAGGGACGGCTGACGGCAAGGCCACCTTCGACAAAGGGCTTGTCAAAGAAATCACCCACCGTGGCGCCCAGCGGGCGGGTGAGGACAAAGGCGCCCCAGAACAGCGCCACGCGCGACAGGCTGGTGGTGTAGTAGAGCATGGCCAATACTGCCAGCGCTGCCGTGAAAACGCCCGCCGCACCGAGATAGCCGAGGCCAGAGGTGTCGGCCATCCAATCGCCCAGCGCAGTGCCCAGCGTCTGCGAGAAGGTGATGGTGAGCCAATAAAAGGCTTCGACCTTGGGCGTGTTGACACTATCGACGGAAACCGTGCCTTCCGACCAATACCACAGCGCCAGCGCAGCGATGACGCAAGCGAGCAGGACCGAAGCGCCGCCGGTGTAACCGATGCCGAGCGAACGGTCGGCAAAATCGGCCAAGGTGGTGCCCGCCGTGGTCGAGGCGGCGATGGTGGCCCAGTACAGCGCCGGATGGAATTTCTTGGCCGCGATCTGACAGGCAACGAAGACGATGAGCAGACCGAGGAAAATCGCCGTGCCGATGAGATAGCCCATATCCCAGGTCATGGTGACGGTATCGCCCGCCGTCTCGCCTAAGGTGGTGGCGAGAATCTTGATGATCCAAAAGCCGAGCGTGACCGCGGGGACTTTGCTCAACACATCGTTCTTTGTCATCGGCCAATCCGTCTCAAATCTTAGAAGGTGAAAAGCAGCGAGGAATACCAAGAGTATTTCTGGGTCTCAGCGGTGTTCTGCAGCCCTGGCCCGGCATAGGCCAGAAGATGCAGATTTTCGTTGAAGTCATAGATGAGGCCCGCCCCTGCCCCGGTCGAGGCGCGCCCGCCTTTGACATCGGCGCTTTGATGCACCAACTCGGCGCCCAGTGTGAGATTGGGCAGCACATGGCGGGTCAGCGCCCACCCGGCGAGGCAATAGTCTTGGGCATCGCCGCCGCGGTTCAGTACGCAGCCGCCGCCGCCGAAGGTGGACCACTGCCCCCAATCGCGCCCGGCCCAGAGCGGCAGCAATAACGAGGCGTGCTGATCGCCGACAGCTTTCGAGGCGCTGGGCAGAAAGACGCGCGGGAAGACGGCCACGTCCCAGCCGAAATCCTCCTGGTGGAGGAATTTGTATTTGGCCGCCAGCTCGATATTGCCGAGGCCCGAAACGCTCGGCCCTTGCTTGGGCATATCCGTTTCGATGGGCAGAACCGCGGTCAGTTGCAAATCCGGCGCCGCGCCATAATTAAAATCGATGCCGAAGCTGGCGCCCGCACCATCCTGCCCGCCCGCGCCCTGAGCGAAGGCGTAGATCTCGAAATGGCCGGCATCGGTCGGCTGTGGATCATCGGTGACGAAGGGCGGCCCAGCCAAGGCGGGGCATGCCAGCGCCAAAAGGACACCGCTCCATGGGACTGCTCGCCAGCCTGTCGATTTGTCGCCGTTGCGCAACTGGGTCTCCGCCTTTGCAGGCTGCATAGCGCATGCGGCGGCGCACCGGTACCGGAAGACCGATTGAATTTTCCCAACCTTGTGACAGGAGCCCAGTCCGCCGTGGCCTGAGGGGCGGCAGGAATCTCGCTGACAAGCGGGCGGCGCGTGGCGCGCTGCAGCAGGATTTCCCGCTGCCGCACCACCACGCCATCCCGGATCACCGTGATCTGCAGAATGTGCTGCGGCGGCGGACGGCTCACGGCATTGGCGGCGATAACGACTTCAGCGCGGGCCATGGCAGCTTTGGCCCGGGCCATGAAGTCGCGATACTTGGCCTCAAAAGCGAGCCAGTGCGCGGAATGCTTCAAGGCGGCATTGCGATTGCCGAGCGGCGCCCCTGCCCTGTCCCGCCTGGCCGCGGGCAAAGCGAGTTTGCTCGGCGTCGCGGTGGAGCCTTTGGTGGGCGTTGAAAGATAATTGTTATAGCCGGAGCTTGGGGGGGAGGGGGGAGCTGCCTCGGGCTGCGCGAGAAGCGGCGCGCGCGAACGACGACGATGACGACGCGGCGTACGCGCCATCGCTGCCAAAAGTATCGACGGGGTTTGCGAAACTGCGACTGCCTCTCTCATGCTCCTTGCCACAAAGATGTCCCGATAGAGATGGGAAGCAAGGCTTACGAATTCAAGAGGGGATCAAAAATAACGACCGTCCGCTCGCAGATGATCATTTGCCGTTTGGAATAGGTCTTGGTTGCACCAACGCCAGACCTTCCAACGCGGCGATTACCACCTACCGGTAACGGCGACGGCAACGGCAACAGCCAGGAGTCCTGCCCACATTATCACCGCGAGCCAAAACGCGATGGGGCTGTTGCTTCGCTCCGCGTAGAGCATCGGCAAAAGATAATAGGCGCGGCCCGTCGCAAGGGCGACGACGAGGAAGAAGGCACATATCGCGAAGCCTCCCAAGATCGTCATTTGACCGTGTGTCATCGCTCCCCCCGTCCGTTCGTCACTCATGGTCACTATCACAGCAGGCGAATGGTTGGAATCGGCGCCTCCTCCCCGCCCGGCAAAAGACTGGAATTGATCCAACGTCGGACCTAAGGGTTTCGGCAGGGTTGCACCAGATGCGGACCTAGGCGTGGCTGCCTGACGACGTTAGTCTGCCACCTCACCTGCGCAGGCGTCGCACCGCACATGGCTAAGGTTGCCATCGGCGGAGGGGGAGATGAACGTGGTACATTGGTTGAGATTTGTCGGTATTCGAACTCATCGCGTGGCGCATCTGCAAGTCCTGTGGCTTGCCATTGCCGTGATTGGGCTCATGCTTCCAGCCTGTGCTGGTGGCATGTCGTTTGATGACTATTGGAATGAGGCCAATCAAAAACCGCACAAGACGAGCGAGTCGTCGAACTGCACCGAAATCATTACCGATGGTGCGATTTACTTGTTCACCAAGCCCAACAATCCGGATCACCCGGCCCTGTTCATTCGCAGAATTGTCTTCCTGGACGGCAAAATGGTCATGCATACGCAGGCCCATTCATTCCGACCTGACGCTACCGAGCCCACGCTCAGGAACTGGATGGAAAATCCGTTCAAGGCCCCGCCTGAAGACAAGCCCAACTGAGCCTTCGCGGGTTAAGGGGCGCGCGTCCGAGACGCGCTAGGATTGATGACGATGAGCTTGAACGCATAGACCGCTCTTGGACTCATTCCAGACATTGCCCAACCGGCGATTTGGCGTAGAGTCGAGGTGTGGCGCGTTGGCGTTAGGTCGGACCTATCTGTTTTCCGCCTCTTTCGTCTGGCGGTGCCTCACGAGTTCGACCGTGACTTCCGTTTCCACACCCCGCTCATCGAACCGGACAGGCAGATCTCCC
>JARLIR010000139.1 GCA_031291635.1 Rhizomicrobium sp.
AGGCAGCTGCCCAGACGCCCCCGGCACCGACGGCGGCGCCGCCGAAGGTCGTATTGGCGGTGTCGTCGATCCGTGGCGCAGAAAGACGTTGGACCATGGCGTGGGTGGCGGGTGAGCCCGGATCGATCGTTAGACGGACATCGCGTTCTTCATCCTTGTTGAAGATCGCGGCCTTAAGCGTACCGTCGTTATTCTTGAGTCCGTAAGCGGTCACGAGCTGTGTATCGGCTCCACCAGTCATCTGCGTCTCGACAAGCTGCCCTGATCCCCCCTGTGCAAAGAGCAGCATCGCATAGTACAGCGGCTGGGCCTGGAAACCTTTCGTCGGTGTGCCGGCGATCGGTGTGTACCAGCCGTAACCGCCGCCGTGGAAATTGATGCCCGTGCCACCATTGGCCGCAAGCTGATACATCAGATCAGCGCCCCACAAAGCGGAGGCAAATGTATTGGAGACGCCCTGTTTGCCGCCCTTATAGCAGGAGTTGGTTTCTGCCATACGAAACGCCAGCCCGCTGTTTTGGCGCGTCCGCACCATGCCGTTGAACTCGTCTTGGAGTGTGGGGTTGGGCCGCAGCAGCCGCCCGATGGTCATTGTCGGATCGGTTGGCGGACCTTCGGCGTAATAGTGCTGCGACAGGAAGAGCACGTCCTTTTTGAAGCGGCTGGCAAACGGCACCAGCCACTCATTGTTGAAGGCCGTATCAGGGCCTGCAAATGGCGCCCCCGGCACACGGCTGCGCACAGCCTCGAAGAAGCGCTGCCATTCGGTGGCGAACTGCTCGAAGTTGTAATCGGGACCACGCACGCCATTGCGGGCGAAGAGATCCGGCTCATTGCAGAGCTGGAATGCGACCAATTTCGAGCCCATCGTCTTGGCAACGCAATCGGCTTCGGCGGCGACGGATTGCGGACTCTCGGTGCCCATATTGAGCCCGTAGACGAGTTTCCAGCCGGTGGCGTCGATGAAGTCGCGCAAATTTTTGATGGCGAGCGGCGTCACGGGGCGGCGTGGCGCCGCTTGATTGCCGGTGTCCGGGCCCGCGATCTCTTCTGAACCCGCTGCCGGTGCCCCGTCTGGCGTCCACACGCTGTAGGCGCTGGTATTGCCGCCGATGCGTAGCACGCCGGAGGCTCCCAGTCTGCGGACAAAGCCGATAAGTTCGGTGTTAGCGCGCGAGAAAAAATCCGGATTGGCGAGTTGGGCGGTCTCGTAACTCAATCCCGTGAAATCCGCAGGGATCGGATTTCCGCTCCTTTCGGGATGCAAGGTGAGCCGGAGCGATGCCGCCCCGAAGGCTATGGCTACTTGCCCGCTAGCGCTAACGCTGGGCACGACAAGGGAAAGGCGAAGGAAATCGCGACGGTTCATGACGATAGTCGAACACCTTGGCCACCGCCCAGTCAAACGTGTTTTGCAGACCTGATTCAACAGCGCAATGGGGCGCACCGTAGCACCGCCGTCTCCGGAAAATCCTGCTATGCGACACGTCGTAGTCGCGCTCTGTGCCCTGCACAGTGAATAGTATCGGGCTCGCTTCGGGCTTCGGCACTGGCAGATTTGTAGCTTGAAGAATTCAGTAAGACCTACGAACCGGAAAATCGTCGTTCCAGCGGAAGAAAATAAGCACCGCCCGAAGCTCTCGCCAGCGCTGTCCGTGTACGCGTCCAGATCCTTGACGTTTTCCAGGTAGGCAGATTTATGATCCCATTTTTGTCTCGGATCTGAGCAAAGCCGTCGCGACCTATCAGAAAGAATTGCGTGAGAGTTCGACGAAGGAGGCACGGTACGGCGTGCCTTACAAACCCAATAATTGGGGTGCTGGTTGAACGATCCAGGAACTTGCTTTGAAGCAGTATTTCTTTCGCGAGGGCTGGCCGACGCTGACGCCGTCCGACATTGAGCCCAATGTGCTCAACTGCGATCTCGGTGTACACCCCGGTGAGTCACTTGTCTCTGGTGTCGGTGCGGAATCGGCAACAGTGGCCTATGGTGCGAACCGCGCGGATTGGAGCTTTATTCCCGGTGGAGTGATTTCGGGCACGGCGCTGATCCGGCCCGATTTGCCGGAACTTAAAGTGTGGCCCTATTTCTGGCAGCAATCGGACTATGTGATGGGCGGTGGCGAAACGAACGACATGTCCCTAGTGCTCGACGCGAATGCACTCCACAACAAGAATCAGAGATAGCAGCTGCGAGCAGGCGCTCTGTTGCGGTTCGCCCCATTGCTTTGCAGCGCTCACAAACCTCGCCCAATCTTTGGAATCGTAGGGACGTAAAAAATCCACCGCATAACGCTTGCCATCTTTGCTCGTGGGGACGTCGGTACATGCGATGCTGCGTGATCGCTGTTCTTACAGTTGATAGCAAACGGAATCGCTTCCAAGAAAATTTGCAGTTCGACGCCTGTTTCTAAATTCCGTGACGAAAAGATCATCGCAATAGAGCGTGTGTTTGTTCCTGAGCGGAATGTTTCTAGTACAGCCTATCGCGACAATTCTGCATCGTTTCGGATCAAAAATCGCCCTAGAATGTAATAATTTGCAAGTGCATCGTTGAATTCGGCACGGCGACGGCGATAACGTTGTCATGACGGATGGTAGTCAACACATACCAAAGTCGAATTGCTACGCGTCAACAAACGATAAGCGACCTGGGGAATGCCTAGGCGAGTCAGCGGGAGAGGATTGCTCGAGCACGATCCGCCATCATTTTGCCGATCACTGCGTCGAGCTGCGTGAGAGTGCACCCTAATGCCGGTATATGTTGCGAGGTTTTGAAAGCAAAACCAAGTACATAGAAAGCCGCCTGCGAAGGCGTTTGGGGTGGGGGCGCAATTAACTCGGGAGGGATTTCGTGAGCTATTCTGCAAAATCGTCTGCAGGACTATCCTTGCGTCATGCTTTGCTTCGCGGTGTGTCATTGGTGGCGATCAGCGGCTTTGTTGGCCCGGCCATCGCCCAGTCCGACACTATGGAGACCGTCACAGTCACCGGTATCCGCGCCAGCTTGAGCAGTGCGCAGGCCATCAAACAGAACGCCGACACTTTCGTCGATTCGATTTCGGCCGAAGACATTGGCGCCTTGCCGGACGCCAGCGTGACCGAAACACTGGCGCGTATTCCAGGCGTGTCGATCAATCGCTTTGCCGGCACCAACGATCCGGACCATTTCTCTGCCGAAGGCAGCGGTATCGTTATTCAGGGTCTGAGTTATGTGCGCAGCGAGCTCAATGGGCGCGATACCTTTGGCGCCAACAACGGCCGTTCGCTGGGCTTTGCCGATGTCGCACCGGAACTTTTAACGGGTGTTGATGTCTTCAAAAATGAATCCGCCGATATGATCGAAGGCGGCCTTGCGGGCACGGTGAACTTACGCACGCGCGTTCCTTTTGACGCCCCGGACTTGCTTATTGCCGGCTCTGTGGCAGGTGCTTACAGCGATTTTGCGGATAAGTGGGAGCCCAGTGTTACCGCGCTCGTCAGCGATCGCTGGAGAACCAAAAATCTGGGCGAGTTCGGTTTGCTGCTCTCCGGGGTGGATTCACGCCTCGACCAGCGCGCCGATGGCGATCAGGCCTCCAACTTTGCTTGTCGGCAGAACTTGTCGGCTGGCGTGGCCACCGGCAATACCTTGGCCACCTGTCCCGCAGCAGGGTCAACACCGGCCGGGCCAGGGGTTTGGTTTCCGCGCGGTGCGGCCTTTCGCACTGACACCTATCATCGCGAGCGCATCGGCGCGGCGGCGGCTATCCAGTGGCAGAACGACGAGCACACGATGGAAGCGACCTTCCAATTTCTGCGCTCGGATTACCGCAATGCTTGGACCGAGCACGCCGTCGAAATCGCCACCGACAACGTCACCAGCAATGGCGATTCGCGCCCCGTCACGGGCACGACGTTCCAGACCAACAGTGATGGGGTTTTCACCAATGGTGTCATCACCGGCCCCACGGGCTGGCAGGCGGACGGTGCCTATAACTGGCAGGCCGCGGATTGTTCGAGCGGCGGCTGCGACCCCCGTTCGGTCAACTTCGGTAACCAGAGCAATGACATCCGCCGCGATGTGAAAGAGCAGGACGTTACCTCAGACTATGGTGGGAACTTCAAATGGACGCCCAATGACACCTGGGCTTTCAATCTGGATCTACAGCATGTGTTCTCGACCACCCATGTCGTCGATGCCGGTATCTGGGGTTCGACCTATCAGAACACTTCGCTGAACATCGCAGGCGCCAACCCTATCATTCACTTCGTGCCGCCTGGAGTGGACGGCACCCTGGCCAGCCAGGCTTGTACGACGATCAGCCAGCCCGGGCAGACCCCGCATCCCGAAGGCACGCCCCAGCCTTGTACGACCTTCCTGGATTCGCTTCATCCCAGCTATTCGGATCCCGCCAACACCTTCTGGCGCTCCGCGATGGATCACATCGAACAAAGCCGGGGCACCGAAGATGCGTTAAAGTTCGACGCCGATTATCACTTCCCCTCCGGCGGCTGGTTGCAGATGGTGCGTGTGGGGGCGCGGCTTTCGGATCGCGATCAGACCATCCGTTACACCAAATACAATTGGGGTGTTTTGAGTGAGCAATGGGGCGGCAACGGCCCGGTGTGGATGAGTGATCCGCTGCCGGGCACACCGCAGGCCAATGGTTATCCCACCGGCAGCGGTCCGCTCGGCACGGCCTACACGCAGCTTTATTCCTTCCCCGACTTTTTCCGGGGCCGGGTACCGCTGCCGACGGGCTCACAGGCCAGACCTTTCTACGCCTTCAACACGGTGCAGAACTACGCCGCCTATTCCACGCTCGGCTTGTTGATCGGAGACACTTGGCGGGCGCGGTACAACTCGCCCAATCCCCCCTCCAACACCAACAATTGCACCCCAGCAGCGGGCGGCCTGCAGACGCCGACAGGGACGACTCCGGAGAATTGGGTGCCGCTCAACATGCGCTGTGGCGCAGTGAATGGCTCGCCGTTCATTCCCGGGGAAATCAGCCCCGAGCGTGAGCTCACCACAGACGCTTACTTCATGCTCAAGTTTGGGCAGGATCTTGGCGCCCACACCTTCGGCGGCAATGTCGGTCTGCGTTATTTCAGTACCGAGCATAAGACCACCGGCACTTATGATTTTAGCAGTCTATCGGCGTTGCCCACCGAAACGGTTGGCAGCTGCTTGGCCACACCACCGCAACCCGGACAGCCGCCGACGACCTTTGTTCCGCCGTCGTTCTGTAATCAGTCGGCTGCAACCAAGGCTTTGTACCGAGCCTTTGTTGCGTCGGGTTCACCCTCCAGTGTCGCCGCCAATACGACCTATGACTATTTCCTGCCGAGCTTGAATCTGAAGTTCAATATCACCGACGACATGTTGCTGCGCTTTGCGGCCTCTAAGGGCGTCAGCCTGCCGGACATGGGCTTGACCCGCGAGTTCTTATCCTTGGGTACGGCTGCGGATATTGCGGGGACGCCACCGACATGGGGCGGGCTCACCGCCACCGGCGGCAATCCGTTCTTGAAGCCGGTGCGGGCCAATATGTTTGACCTGTCCTATGAGTGGTACTTCGCCAAAGTCGGCTCGCTCACCGGTGCCGTTTTCTACAAGGAGCTGCGGGACGTCATCAGCAACTCCAGCGCTTTGGTGCCTTTCACCAACAACGGAGCGACCGTCAATATCTATGTGACCCGGCCGCAAAACTCGCCGAAAGTGGGCACGGTGAAAGGCTTCGAAATCGCCTTCCAGCGGGTCTTCGACTTCCTTCCGTCGCCGTTTGATGGGCTGGGTGTCAACGGCAACTATGCCTGGATCGCCAGCAGCGGCGTACCGCAGTCCATTCTGAACGCCTCGGATCCGCAAGTGGCGAGCCAAGTGGCAGCTGGCAACGTCTCGAATGTCGACACCAGCAAGCTCCCCCTCCAAGGTCTGTCCAAGCATAATTTGAACGCCGAAGTGTTTTACGAAAAGGGACCGATCTCGACCCGCCTCGCCTATAACTGGCGCTCGAAGTTCCTGCTGACGACAGCGGACGTGATCGTGCCTTACGCGCCGATCATGAACGAGGCCTCTGGCGAGCTTGACGGATCGGCGTTCTATACGATCAACGACAACATCAAGGTGGGTGTCGAAGGCGTGAACCTGCTCGACACCATCACCCGGACGTCACAAGTGCTGGCCGCGACACCCAAACTCCTGACCGCGCCGCGCTCCAGCTTCATCAACGATCGCCGCGTCACCTTCACGATCCGAGCGAACTTCTAAGACAGCTTCTCTCCCGCTCACGCATCGCCTCCCCAAAAGAGGCGATGCTTTTTTTTGACCGAAGTGAGGCAGCAGGGCTCCTCAAACAACCGCTGTGGCGCAATCAGTGGGGAAAAACGACGACCTGCTTTTTGCCGCTGTATCGCACCGTTTGATCGGGCTTTGCCGTGTCTTCTACGCCGGTGCCGTGACCGGCTCCGACCAGGACAACCTTGAAGGTGCGGGTTTTCAGCATGCCCGGGAACTGGCCTTTACGCGGGGCGATTGTCAGTGTGCGTTTGGCGTTGTTCCAGACGAGGCCAATCGTGGCATAGACGCCCTTCTCATAAGCATAGCCGTCGTTTTCGTCCTCATAGAGCGTAAAGGCCCCATCCGCGCCGGGATAGATTCGCAGCTCTATGGGATCGGGCTTCTTTTCCGTGGCGTATTGCACGAACGGGCCCATCGGAATGATGGCGCCAGCGCGCACCAGCAGCGGCATGGTTTCGATCGGCGCATCGGCAATGATGCTTTGGCCACCGGCCACCGTTTTGCCCGTCCAGAAATCGGTCCAGGACGTGCCTGCAGGCAGATAGACGCTGCGGGTCTTGGGCGTGGGCGGCAGCGGCGCGGCGTCGCGAGCGTGGATGTCCGGATCTTTCCAGAACACTTGGGCGCGGAAGGCGCCGAGCACGCCATTGGAGGTCTCGAACTTGAAATCGTAAGGCTTGCCCGCTTCCAAGGTGAGCGGCACGGTCCAAGATCCCATGGAGTCGTAATTGTGTGCGATCTCCTTGCCGTCGAGATAGACCTTCTTCGGTCCGAAGCTGCGCAAATCGAATCGGTAAGTGCCGGACTTGGCAACGATCAGTCTGCCTTCCCAGCGCATCGAGAAATGGGCATCTTTGATGAAGCTCGGCCAGCCCGTGTACCAGAACAGATCGACCGTGGGCTCGATAGCCTCGTGGCAGAGCTTGCCCCAATGATCATCGCAGAAATAGCTCGCCTTCAGACCGGGCTTGCCATCGGCGGTGCGGAAATTTTCCGAACCCACTATAACGCTCGGCTCCGGCTCGCGATGATACATCGGTGTGATCACGGGCGCTGCCATCAGCGACGGCCCGAAGAGGAACTGGTCAGCGACACCGTAGGTCTTCTTATCCAGCGGAAAATCCATCGGCAGACCGCGCATGATGGAATAGCCGTCATGGGTGATCTTCCAGGCCACCGAATAAATGTACGGCATCAGGCGATAGCGCAAATTGTCGAATTTCACCAAGGTCAGCGTGTTGTCACCGAACTCCCAGATTTCGCGCGGTGTCTCTGAGCCGTGGCTGCGGAAAATCGGTGCGAAGGTGCCGAACTGGAACATGCGCGTGTACAGTTCTTGATAGGCGGGGTCTTTGCCGCCATTGGAGAACACGCCGCCCTGACAGCCGAGGGAATAGGCGCCGATGTCAAAGGTCCAATAGGGGATGCCCGCCATGGAGTGGTTGAGGCCAGCGGGAATTTGCGCCGCATAAACGCTCCAACTGGCGCCGATATCGCCGGACCACGTGGTGGCGGCCGCGCGTTGCTGTCCGGCAAAGGTCGAGCGCGTCAGAATGTAGACGCGTTTCTTATCGGTTTCTTGGCGCTGGTGTTTGTAAACGCTTTCGGTGATGGCGAGAGAGTAGGGATTGAGATAGCGGGCGAAAGACCCAATGTGATTGTCCTCGACCTTCTTCATCTCATATTCGTGGGATTCTTTGGTCAGGGCGTTGACGATGTCGGGTTCGGTCGAGTCCATCCACCAGGCGTCCATGCCAAGCTTGAAAATGCCTTTGTTGGCGTAATCCCAGAAAAGATCGTCGGCGGCGGGATTATAAGCATCGAAATATTTGAAACCGGCCCAGCCCACGGGGGAATACAAAAATCCGCGCGCTGCCATGTCCTGATGAATCTTGCTCTTGGGGCCAAGACCTTCCCAGATCGAGATCATGGCGTGGAAATGTTCTTGGTGCAGCGTATCGACCATCGCTTGCGGATCGGGATAGCGAACCGGATCGAATGCCATGGCGCCCCACATGTCGAGATCGCCCCAGTAATTCCAATCCTGCACGATGTTGTCGACCGGCAGTTTGAGGTCGCGATACTTCTTGGCAATGGCAAGGAGTTCGTCCTGCGTATGGTAATGCTCCTTGCTTTGCCAATAACCGTAAGCCCATTTGCCGTATAGCGGCGCGGCGCCTGTCAGCTTGCGATAGCCTTGAATGGCATCGTCCAGCGAGGGCCCGGCAAAGAAGTAATAATCCACATTGTCGGCCACTTCCGACCACAGCGAAGCGCCTTGGGCATCGTCGGCGAAAATTGTCTTAGAATAGTTATCCCAGAACAGGCCGTAACCGGCGCTCGACACCAGTACCGGTGTGACCGAGGCGGTATTGGCTTGTACGATCTTCACCGTCTTGCCGCGATAGTTGAAGAGGCCGTCTTGATGTTGACCAAGGCCATAGAGGCCTTCATCCGCCGTCAAGGTGAAAGCTTGGCGGATATTGAAAGCCTTGGGTTCCTGCGGCAGTCCTGTGGGCGTGAAGCTGGCGGCGCCTTGTTCCGCCAGCAGTGTATGGCCGTCCGCTGCCAGGAAGCGCACGGTGCCGTCGGCCTTGTTTACTTCCACGCTTAGGGCGGGCGAGGTGACGACGACAACGCTTCCCTTATCGGCCACAACCAGCTTCAGCTTCGGCAGGGTGGTCTGCACCACCGACAGGCTCAGCTTCTTGTCGCTACCGCTTTGCGGCCACTTGACGATGCGCACGGTGCCGGGGGCGTAGAACACCAGCTTGACGGATTGGTCGGCGGCGCGGATTTCGACACCATTCTGTATACGGATGATATCAGCGCTTGCCGCGGCGGTCGGGCGGGCTGCCGGATGGGCCTCAGCAGCGGCAAAACACAAGGCGAGCGTCAAAGCATAGCGGGCAAATAGCATGGTCCGGAATCCGTGAAGGCTGGGAATTATATGACTATTGCTAGACGAACCGAAACCCGCGTCACGCTATCCTGTCGTCGCTCTCCGGCCTTTTGCTGTCTCTGGGCGCATCTGCCGCGGTAAATCGAAGCAATTGGAATGGCTTGACAAAACGGCTCAGCCGCCGACGGGCAGACGTGGCCTCAGCGCCTTTGGGTTTGACACGTCTAAGGGTCTACTTATAAACTGACTTATCATATAATTGATATGATTAGTCCTTTAGTACCTCTCTTGGCATCGTTTTCTTCCCGAACTGGTTGGTGAAATTACTCAAAAGCGATGATTGGACGTCTCCTTCTGAGGACCACTGGCCATACTTGGCGAGGCGCGCAATCGCCTCGCCATTTTTTTGCCAATGGTATCATAGCTGTCGTTAGTGGCGCGGCTCACCGAGCACTATGCCGCGTCCGTCCGTCGCCACATAAACCCGGCCGAACACATTCTTGTCGGCAGCGATACGGCGGAAGGCACGGAAATATTCGTGGCTTGCGTCATTGATCCGCGTCCAGCTCTTGGCGTCATCCAGCGATTGCCAGATCGCAGTAACACTGTCCTTGGTGCCGATAGCGTAAATAGCCATGTTGGGACGACCCGGCGCGGCTTTGCCGAAGTCCAAATGGCTGATCTTCAAGCCGGTCGCACTGATGGCAAAATGCTTGCCGCCATCGGTGGAGTGATAGAGCTGGCCTTGCGCATTGAGCCACAGATCGCCCTGCTTTTTCGGCGTCGCATAAAGCGCTTGCACGCCTTCACGGCGTTTGGGCTCGTCGGCTTTGATGTCAGCGGGTAGGCCCGTGGTGCCCAAGGGACGGAAATTGCGAGCGCCATCTGTGCTCACCCTGACAACGGCGTTGTCGAAATCCATCGCATAGAAGCGCTTGCCATCGAAGCGGTCGGGTACGATCCAGCCGTGATGGGCGGGTAGGCCCTTTACTTTGCTCCAATGGGCGCCGCGGTCATCGCTCAGAACCGGCTCGGGTGTCATCACCACAAAGGTTTTGCCATCGGCCGAGACCACGATATTGGCGTCGATATAGGGATCGCCGTAATTGTAGCCGAGCTTGTCGTCGGGAATTTCCGTGTAGCCGGCCGGAAGCGGCGCTTTGAGCGGAGCCCAGGTTGCGCCGAAATCGGTGGAGTAGGCCAGAGAATAAGACGGCTTGTTATGTTGCGAGCGGGTACCGCTACGCACAATCACATTCGGCGCGGCTTCGGCATAGTCGATGGTGTTGGTGTTGGTGAACATCGGATTCGCGGTGATCGGCATGGATTGCGCCAGGTCGGCATGCACGAAGCCGCCGATATCGCCGAACCCTGAAATCAGCGACACGCCTTTTGCCGGGCTGGTCAGCGTGATGACAGCGGTCTGCTCGACGCCCTCCACCCAAGGCGTCCACACCATCGCGGTTTTCTTGTCGGCATTGAGGAGCTGATGGCTGCCATAAATGGTCGCCCCCGTGGTGTAGCCGATATGGCCGGAATCAAACGGATCGATGGCGAGACCGGTAATCCACCAGCCGAAATCGGCTTGCTTTTCGCCCCAATAGAGGAAGGGCACAGAGGAGACATCGCGTGTGCTTAAGGCGCGCACATCCTGCCAAGTGCTGCCGCCGTCGGTGGAGCGGAAGATGGTGTCGCCGCCCGGGCGATAGCTCGACGCAACCACCAGCGTGTCGGTCTTTTGGCGGTCTAGCGACAGGCCGATGAAGCCGCCATTGGGCTGGGGCAGGACGCGCTCGGGCGTGATATTGGTCCAGGCAGTCTTTGAAGTGTCCAACTTAAATACCGCGCCATCCTTTAAGCCATATGGCCCGGGATGATCGGTATAGGTGATATAAAGCACGCCCTTGGCATCAAGCTGCGCCTGTTCCGGCAGCAAGGTCGCGGCCGGTTCGCCTTTAACCGGCGCCCAACTTTTGCCAGCGTCGTTTGAGCGATAGAGATGATGCTCACCGGGATCAGCGACGCCCACAAAAATGGTCGAGGAGCCGGTCCCGGCTTTGCCACTTTTGGGATCGAAGACCACGAAGGCGAGGCCGGTATGTGGCGGGGCATTGGGGGGCGAGAGGCCAAGCCCGGCATAGGGAAAGCTCGCCACTTTGCTCCACGTCTTGCCGTGATCAGTGGAGCGCTGCAAACCATCATAACGCGATCCGAAATAGAGTATGGAGGTATCGTTGGGATCGACGGCGAGGCGTTCACCGACGGCGCGACCCTCTTCATTGCCGCCCATGCGAAACGCGACCGGCACCACATCCCATTTGTTGCCGCGATTGTTGGAGCGCAGAATGGCCGCGGGAAAGCTGTGATAGGCCCCCACTGCCGCATAAACCGTGTTGGGATCAACAGGGTCGGGGGCGATGCTTTCGACACCCCGCAAATTGGCGTCGGGCTGATCATCTTGCAGGGGTAACCAGCGCTGCGCTTTGTCGTCCCAGCGATAAATGCCGCCCATGTCGGAGCGCAAATAGGCCAAGCCCCTTTCGAGCGGGCTGAAGATGAGGCCAGGCATATAGCCGCCGCCTCCGACCTTCACATTGCGCCATGTATAATCCGAAGCCCCAGCACGGCCGACCGTCAGCAACAGAGCGGCAAGGAAAAAGGCAGCAATTCGCGCCATTGATAGGGGTCTCCCAGGTGGTCTTTCTTTTTGCCCGCATTAAATCATATAAATTGCGCGCCGACGCAATGCACTTTGGAGTGACTGGATGCGATCCCTGTTTGTGGTGCTTTGTCTCAGCATGTTTGTGGCCGCGTCCTGCGATGCTTCGCCCCCCGCAAACACGACGCTTTGGTACGACAAGCCAGCCGCCGATTGGGAACATGAAGGCCTGCCGATCGGCAACGGGGCTCTGGGCGCCATGATCACCGGTGGTGTGGCGACCGATACCATCCAGTTCAATGAGAAATCCCTTTGGACAGGTGGGCCGGGCTCGCCGGGCTATGACATGGGGCTCCCAGCGGAATCGCAACAGGCCAAGGTGGCGAAGGTACAGGCGTTGTTGAACGCCAAGGTGAAGGCGTCACCAGAGGAGGTCGCTGCGATCTTGGGCCACCCCATCACCGGCTATGGCGATTATCAGAGCTTCGGCGAGTTGAAGTTGCGCTTTACTGAGGCGCCGGTCACAGCCTATCGTCGCGCGCTCGACATTGGCCAGGCGCTGTCCAGCGTCGCTTATGAAGCGGGCGGCGTCGCCTATCGCCGCGACTATTTTGCCTCTTACCCGGGCGGTGTCATTGTGGTGCGCCTGTCGGCCAACCGGCGCGGCAAGATTGCTTTCACCGCCTCGTTGAACGCCCCTGATAATCGCAGCGTGACGGTTTCGGCCCGCGACGGGCGCATCACCGAGTCGGGTGCGCTGAAAGACAACGGCTTGCGCTACGAAGCGCAAGTGCAGGTCGTCGTGAAAGGCGGTACGCGTCGCGATAATAATGATGGCAGCGTGACGGTTTCCGGTGCGGATAGCGCTGTGCTGATTTTGGCGGCGGCCACCAACTACGCCCCCCATTATCCCGATTACCGCGGCGACAATCCGCATAGGGCGCTCACGACCAAACTGCGCACGGCGGCAGGGCAGGGCTATGCCAAACTGTTTGCCGCCCATGAGCGCGATTACCGTGCCTTGTTTGATCGCGTCGCTCTCAACTTAGGTGGAGTTCTCCCCAATCAGCCCATGAATGCGGTGGTCGCCGCTTATGGCAAAACCGATGCCGCCGCCGACCGGGCGCTGGAAGCACTTTATTTTCAATATGGCCGCTATTTGCTGCTGGCCTCGTCGCGGCAGGGATCGCTGCCCGCCAACCTGCAAGGGGTGTGGAACCCCAGCGCCACGCCGCCGTGGAACGACGACTATCACGTCAACATCAATCTGCAGATGAACTACTGGCTGGCCGATTCAACCAATCTGTCGGAAGCTGGCGCGCCGTTTTACGATTTCGTCGATAGCTTGGTGCCGCCCGGCCATGTCAGCGCCGAACGCTTCTTTCGCAGCAAAGGTTGGACGGTGTTTCTCAACACCAATACCTGGGGCTTTACCGGCGTGATCGCCTGGCCAACGGCATTTTGGCAACCAGAAGCCGGTGCTTGGCTCGCCTCGCAATATTTCGATCATTACCGATTCAGCCAGGACAAAGTGTTTCTCAAGACCCGCGCCTATCCGGTTATGAAAGGCGCCGCCCAGCTGTGGTTGGATGCGCTTGTCAGCGATCCGCGCGACGGCACACTCGTGGTCTCACCCAGCTATTCACCGGAACACGGGCCATTCTCGGCGGGCGGCGCGATGGCACAACAGATCGTATACGGACTATTCGGCGACACCGCCGAGGCGGCAAGGCTCGTTGGCGACAACAACTTTGCCGACAAGCTCGATACGGCGCGTGAAAAACTCGATCCCGGCCTTCGTATCGGCCACTTTGGTCAATTGATGGAGTGGAAAGAAGATTGGGACGATCCCAAAGACGAGCATCGCCACACGTCTCATCTTTATGCTCTGCATCCCGGCCACCAGATTTCGCCGCTCACGACGCCGCAATGGTCCGCGGCGGCTAAGATCACGCTGGCCGCGCGCGGCGACAGCACGACCAGCCATGGCGAGGCTGGTACCGGCTGGAGCAAAGCGTGGAAGGCCAATTTCTGGGCCCGGCTTTATGATGGCGATCACGCCCATCTGTTGTTGGCGCAGCTTCTCAAAGAAAACGCGATGGCCAATCTGTGGGATGCTTATGTTGGCCCGCCATTCCAAATCGACGGCAATTTCGGTTTCACCGCCGCGGTCGCTGAGATGCTGGTGCAGAGTCAAAACGGCTTTGTCGACATCCTGCCTGCGCTACCAAAGGCCTGGGCTGACGGCAGCGTGCAGGGACTTAAGGCGCGTGGTGACATCACCGTCGACCTCACCTGGAAGAACGGCAGCCTGCAAACGGCGCGGCTGTGCGCGGGTCATGATGGTCCTATCCAGCTGCGTTCACCGCTCCTGGCGAGGGCATTCACGCTGGTCGACCTCGCAACGCAAAAGCCGGTCGCCGTAACCGGCACAGGCGAGCGTCGGAACTTTGAGGCTAAGCGAGAGGGGCGCTATGAGCTGCGTCTTCAGCCGTAAAGTCCCATCACTTTTCATCTGCTCGGTTGGCCGTGCGAGGGTGAAATGCGTTCACGGCGCCCCATGGCAATTTGGCGAATAAAGCCTCTTGGTTGTATTCTGGTCACCTAAACGAAAAACGCGAACGGCTCCTATTTTGTCGAAATAGCATTTGTATAACAAATGCTTGACTATTGTTTTGCGAGTGAAACGCACGTGCTGTGGTGCGGTTTTTTTAGCGCACTTAGCGAAATATGGCGATTGTGGCGACGGTGTGTCTTGTCGGTAAGCGCTTCCCATGTTAGCGCCTATAGTGTTGGAGTTACTTGCACTTAGTCGGGTTTCGAAATCTGAGGTGCAGCACTCCGGCGAACTGTCCTGGTGCTTTCGGTTCGGTATCAAGCGTTCTTGTTTGAGGGATGACACCGATGGTCATCCTTCGTCTGATCGGGGTTTGATGCTTCCGCGCCCGAGGCTCTTTGGCAGTTGAACAGTAGGTGTACGAATTATCCGATCAATCGGATAAGTGCGAAATCGGCGGAAACGCCGTCAAACAGGCGGGAACGCCGAAGCAATAAATTGGGAGGGCATCGTGAAAAGATACGTGCAATTGAAGAGCGTACTGTTGGGCGGCGCATCGCTGATGGCCGTTGGCGTTTTTGCGCTACCGGCTGTTGCTGCGGACCAGCAGGTCGAGACCATCACGGTCACCGGCATTCGTGCTGCCATGCAGTCGGCGCAGAACATCAAACAGAATTCGGACCAAGTGGTGGACTCCATCACGGCGGTCGATATCGGCGCTTTGCCGGACCGCGACGTAGCCGATGCGCTGCAGCGCATTCCTGGCGTGACTCTGGTGCGCACCGACCAAACGCGCGATCCGGTCCGTTATGGCGGCACTGGCTCGAGCGTGTCCATCCGTGGTCTGGCTTGGTCCCAGTCGCTCACCAACGGTCGTGACGTTTTCTCGTCTGCCAACGGTCGTGGCCTCAGCTTCGGAGACGTGTCGGCGGATCTTCTGACCGGCGTCGATGTCTATAAGAATCCCAATGCCAAGCAGATCGAAGGCGGCGTTGGCGGCACGGTCGACTTGCGCACCCGCAAGCCGTTCGATCAGGACGGTCAGCTGATTGCTGTCGGTGGCGACTACACATGGTCGATGTTGAATAAGCGCCTGTCGCCGTCTGTGAACGGGCTTTACAGCAACCGCTGGAGCACCCCGATCGGCGAAATCGGCCTCCTGGTGTCAGCCGACTGGCAGGATCAGCGAAATCGCGTCAACGCGGTCTCGAAGTCTGAATATTACTGCGTCGACTTCACCGGCGCGAATGCCACCGGTTCGGCGGCATGCGATAGCGAAGACCTGAAGAACTCCTCCGGCGTCAATCAGAAGGGCTACGTTCCCGGTGCCCTCGGCCCACGTCAGGTCGATTGGCAGCAGCAGCGTTTCGCCACCGACATCGTTCTGCAGTGGCGTCCGAGCGAAAAGACTGAGATCACCATCGAAGCACTGAATGCTTCGGCGAACCTGAACGATCTCGAACACACCATGTTGTTCTATCCCGATAAGGGCAACGATACCGCGGCCTGTTCGACGGTCACGTCGGGCGCTTGCGGCTACAAGTTCGATGCCCAAGGGACCTGGACCGGCGGCGAATTCAAGAATGCTTGGACTCAATATGACACCCGCGTCGGCAAGCATCATGATCGCACCACCGATCTGTCGGCCAACGCCAAATACACACCCACCGACAATTTGACCTTCACGGCTGACGCCCAGTTCGTGGAATCGATGGCGACCAACTACTCGATGACGGGCTTCACCAACAATTCGGTGCCCGACATCAGCTTCGACTACTCGGGTAGCTCGCCGACATTCAACTTGATCAAGCCCAATGACACCACTGTTACCAATACCGGTATCGACGCTGTCATGGACCACATGGAATACAACGTCGCGCATGCCTTCTCGTATCGCGCCGATGCCCAGTGGACCAATGGCGACAAGTCGAGTTGGCTGAAGGGGATCTCGGCTGGCTTCCGCGGTGAGAACAAGCTCTCCATTCTGCGCCAGACTGGCTACGGCTGGGAAGGCAGTGGCATGTGGTGGGGCTATATGCCGGGCGAAGAGAAGGTGCTCAATACCTTCAACTTCGGCGGCCTCTTGGGTAACACGGGCCTTTCGGCTGTCATGTGGAATCCCAATGTCCTGAACAAAGACTCCCAATATGTCGTCAAGACGATTGCGGCGGCAATCCCGGCCACCAGCCCGACGACCTATGCCACCAACGCTGGTTGCACGGGCCCCGACGTCTACTGCCTCAAAATGTATAGCGCCTTGAATCCTGCCGCTGACGATCAGGATGCCGGCATCAACCCGGTTAAAGAAAATATCCTGTCCGGCTATGTCATGGCCGACTTTGGCCACGACAGCTTCCTTGGCTTTGACGTTCCGATCGATGGCAACATCGGTGTCCGTATCGTCAACACCCAGGACAACATCGCGGCCGGCAAGTTGGCGATCCCGGCCATCACGCAGACTTGCGCCATTGGTCCGCAAACGGTGAATGGCGTCTCCTTCACGGTTCCGACTGGTGGCTGTAACGATCTGCTCGGCGCGATTGCCTATGCTGGCACAGCAGCAGGCGCATCCTATGTTCTGCCCGCAGTCAGCAACTCCTACACGGACGTCACGCCGAGCTTCAACATCCGGGCTCACCTTTCGGATACGTTGCAGGTTCGCGCAGCCTACTCGCAGGCGATCGTCCGTCCGTCCTTCGACACCATGTACAACTTCGCCAGCGTCGGCTTTAATTTCTACAATCAAGGCTCTGCGCAGGAAGGCACGTTGAAGGCAGGCAGTCTGGGTCAGACCGGCACCGCCGGTAATCCCTACCTGAAGCCGATGCATGCCCAGCAGTACGACGCCAGCGTCGAGTGGTACTTTGCGCCGACCGGCAGTCTGTCGTTCGCTCTGTTCCACAAAGACCTGTCGAACTACTTCTATGCTGCGACCCAAGCCCGTGCCATCACCAACCCGGCTTCGGGTAAGACGTCGACGTTCTATGTCACCACCACGATGAACGGCGGCGAAGGCAAAGTCGAAGGCTTCGAATTTGCTTATCAGCAGTTCTTCGACTCGCTGCCGGGCGCTTGGAGCGGTCTCGGCACGCAGTTCAACTACACCAAGATCTACAACAGTGGCGGCCAGAACCAGACCGTCAACGTCTTCGACTCCAACCAAGTGAAAAACCCGAACCAGCACGTCTTGCCGCTTGAAGGCATGTCGCCCGACAGCGCCAACATCGCGTTGTTGTATGCAAAGTACGGCATTGATGCCCGCCTTGCTTACAACTGGCGTTCGGGTTTCCTGCTGACCTCGTCGGCCGCCAACTCCAACCAACCGGAATGGCAGCGCAACTACGGTCAGTTGGACGGGTCGGTCTTCTACTCGTTCCTGGAGCACTACAAAGTCGGCCTCCAGATGACCAACCTCCTCAACACCACGACCAAGATCGACGTCGGTTACAAGGATAGCGGCATCGGCATCCGCCCCTACGACTGGCTGAATATCGACCAGAAAGTGTCCCTCATTCTCCGCGCCAACTGGTAAGAGTTTTGAGATCCTAAATGTGGCCCTCGGCGGAAACGCCGGGGGCTTTTCTTTTGCACCGCCCGCGCCATTTGGCGCAGCGCAATAGTCTGTGAGACACGCGATCTCTTCGCGCTCAGCGCTTGAAAGCGGCGTCTAACCAGTTCAAAGTCGGCGTCGAAAGCGCTGTCATATTAATCATAGAAATAGCGCGAGGAGGAACGATGGGTCGGACGAATCGCGCTGCTATGGCGGCGGTGGCTTTTGTTTGTATTGGCCTTTCACTGACGGGCTGTAAGCAACACCAGTCCGCGCTGGTCAAGGAAACATCCATCCCCACAGTGGTCCAGAAGAACGGCCATTATGCTTTGATGGTCGATGGTGCGCCCTTTTTGATGCTGGGCGTCCAGGCCAACAATTCCTCCAACTACCCCTCCGCGCTGCCGCAAGTCTGGCCGGCGCTGGATCAGATTGGCGCCAACACCCTCGAAATCCCGGTGGCCTGGGAGCAGGTCGAGCCCCAGGAAGGTCAGTTCGATTTTTCCTGGCTCGATACGCTGCTCAGCCAAGCGCGCCAGCATGACAAGCGGCTCGTGCTCTTGTGGTTCGGCGCCTACAAAAACACCGGCCCCTCTTATGCGCCGCAATGGGTGCAAACCAACAAGGCACGCTTTCCCAAGCTCATCAATGCGCAAGGCAAGCCGCTGGGTGTGCTGTCGCCGCACAGTCCGGCGCTGCTGGAGGCCGATAAGACGGCCTTCGTCGCTTTCATGACGCATCTGAAAGCCGCCGATCCAGAGCGCACCGTCATCCTGGTGCAAGTGGAGAATGAAGTCGGCACCTACAAATCTGTGCGCGATTATTCTCCTGAAGCGCAGAAACTTTTTGATGGCCCGGTTCCGGATATGCTGGCAAAGGGCCTCGGCAAAGCGCCGGGCACGTGGAAAGTTGTTTTCGGCAAAGATGCCGACGAATCCTTCCACGCTTGGTCCTTTGCCCATTACGTTGAAGAGGTGGCCAAGGTGGGCAAGGCGGTTTATCCGCTGCCGATGTACGTCAATGTGGCCTTGCGCGATCCCAACAAGGAGCAAGATCCGCTCACCTATGCGAGCGGCGGACCGACTTGGAATGTGCTGGATATCTACCACCTCACTGCGCCGTCGATCTTTACTGCGGCGCCGGATATCTATGGTCATGACTATGTCGGCAATAGCGGTCAGATTCGCCAATACACACGGCCCAATAATCCTCTGATGGTAGTCGAGATCGGTTCGTCAACGGATCTCGCGCGCTATTTCTATGCCGTGCTGGGCAATGGCGGGCTGGGTTTTGCTCCCTTCGGTTTGGATTTGACCGGCTATTCCAACTATCCCTTGGGCGCCAAAACGGTCGATGCCCCCGCGCTGGAAATTTTCGCACGCAATTTCAAACTGGTCAGTCCGTTGATGCGCGAATGGGCCAAGCTGGCCTATGAGTCGAAGGTCTACGGCGTGGCCGAACCTGACGATCATTCTGCCCAAACTATCGCACTGGGCAAATGGCAGGCCAAAATCCAGTATCAGCAATGGCAATTTGGTCTGCCGGAATGGAATCTGATCAAAGACAAGAACGATATTCCGGAAGGAACCGCTTCTCCTAGTGGTGGCGTGTCCATCGCCCAATTGGGGCCGGATGAGTATTTGGTGATCGGCTACCATGCCCGTGCCACCTTTGCTCTCAGCGACGCCGCTAGCAAAGAGATGGTCTATCAACATGTCGAAGAAGGCCATTACAAAGACGGCAAATGGATCATGGACCGTGTCTGGAACGGCGACGAGATCGATTACGGCCTGAATTTCACCCAGCCGCGTGTGCTGCGGGTGAAGCTGACCGCCTACTGATACCCAGTTTTTCAGAACGAGCGCGATAAGCGCCGAACATCCGGAAACCAACGCGATGCGTACCAAGACAATTTTGATGATGGCCGCCGCTGTCGCCGCGCTCAGCGTGACGGGCGCCTGCTCGTCCGAGCACAGCCTTTTCTCAAAGCCGAAAGCCGAAGCTCCGGTGGCGCTCACCTGGCAGAAGACAGAGACCGGCGTTGTGGTCACGCCGACTGCTGGCGAAGCCAAAAAAGTCCGCTTGGACGTGATGACAGAGAGCATCATTCACGTCACTGCCGCGGCCAGCGCGACGGTCGCGCCCGGGCAAAGTCTGATCGTTCGCGCCGCGCCCAAAGCGGTGCCTTTCGAGGTTTCGGCAACCGGTGACGTGCTGACGTTGAAGACTGCAAAGGTTTCGGCGGAAGTTTCGCTTCAAACCGGCAAAGTCTCGTTCCGCGATGCCAGTGGCAAGCTCGTGCTCGCCGGTCATGATGGCGGCCAATTCACCCCGGTGAAGATCGACGGCAAGGATTTCTTCGCCGTGCGCCAGGAATTCAATCGCGGCACCGATGAAGGCTTTTATGGCCTTGGACAACATCAGAACGGTCAGATGAATTACAATGGCGAGGACGTGATCCTGGCGCAGCACAATATGGATGTGGCTGTGCCGCTGGTGGTCTCGACCAAGAATTACGGCGTCTTGTGGGATAACTATTCCATCACCCGTTTCGGTTATCCCGCCGAGTACCCCACACTGTCCGCCCAGCTCACGCTTTATGATGCGAAGGGCAACAAGGGCGGCCTCACGGCGCGCTATGCCGACAAGGGCAAGCTGCTCGCCGAGCGTGTCGAAGCCGATCCCAATTATCAGTTCATCGAAGACACGAAGAACTTCCCCGCTGAAGTCGCCAACCCTGAGCACAAGAAAGTGCCCTTTGGCGAGCCGGTTCCCACCTCGAAGACGTTGGTCGTTACTTATGACGGGGCGCTCGAGAGCCAAAAGACCGGCGTGCACAAGATGCGCGTCTTCGTCAGCGGCTATTTCAAGCTTTGGTTGGATGGCAAGCTGGTGATGGATAGCTGGCGTCAGGGCTGGCAGGGCTGGTATCGCAACATCGATGTGCCGATGGTCGCGGGCCAGAAAGTCACCTTCAAGGCCGAGTGGAAGAACGAAGGCAGCGCCTATTTGCGCTTCCTGCATCTCGACCCTTTGTCGCAAGATGAGCGCCACGAGCTGTCGCTGCATTCCGATGTCGCCAAGGCCATCGACTATTACTACATTGGCGGCAGCAACTTGGATGACGTTATTGCAGGTTATCGCCACCTTACCGGCACCGCGCCGCTGATGCCGGAATGGTCGTATGGTTTCTGGCAGAGCCGCCAGCGTTACGAAAACCAAGACCAGCTGGTCGGGGTCTTCCAGAAATATCGCGCGCTCAAGCTGCCGATCGACGCTATCGTGCAGGATTGGCGCTATTGGAAAGACCCCGAATGGGGCAGCCACGATTTCGATGCTACGCGCTTTCCCAAGCCGCAAAAAATGTTCGACGACATCCACAGTCTGCACGGCAAGCTGATGATCGTCATTTGGCCGAAATTCGATGTCGGCAATGCCAATTTCAAGGAATTCGACGACAAAGGTCTGATGTACCGCTATCCGGTCGATCAGGGCTTTCTCGATTTCGTGGCGCCCGGCTATGTCAGCTCCAATTACGACGCCTACTCGCAAGAGGCGCGCGACATCTATTGGAAGCAGATCCAGCCCAAGCTCGATGTCTTGGGACCGGATGCGTGGTGGATGGACAATGACGAGCCGGACATCCACTCCAATCTCAGCATTCCCGAACAGATCAAAATGCGCGGCCCGACCGTTGCGGGGCCTGGGGCAGAGTTCTACAACTCCTATCCCTTGATGCATGTCTGTGGCTTCTATGATCATTGGCAGGCCGCCCATCCCGACAGCCGCACTTTTATCCTGACGCGTTCCGGCTTTGCTGGTTTGCAACGTTGCTCGGCGGCGGTGTGGAGCGGTGACATCGCTTCGCGCTGGAGCGATATGAAAGAGCAGATTTCCGCAGGCGTGAATTTCGGGCTCTCTGGTGTTCCGAATTGGACCTTCGACATTGGTGGTTACACCATGGAGGACCGCTATTCGGTCAAGCCTAACAAAGCCGACAAGGCTGAGTGGACCGAACTTTACACCCGTTGGTTTGAATTTGGCGCCTTCGTGCCGGTCTTCCGCAGTCACGGCGAGCTGGTGCATCGCGAGACCTTTGAGGTTGCCAAGCCCGGCACGCCGATCTTCAATATTTTGGCCAGCTACGAGCGTCTGCGTTACCGCTTATTGCCCTACATCTATGCGATTGCCTCCGACACCTATCACCGCGCCGGTACCATGATGCGCGGTCTGGTGATGGACTTCCCGAATGATCTCAAGGCCCGTAACATCGCCGATGAGTACATGTTCGGTCCGTCGTTCCTGGTGGCGCCGATCACGGAATACAAAGCGCGGTCCCGGGAGGTTTATCTGCCGGCGGGAACGCGCTGGTATGATTTCCACACGGGAGAAGCCTTCAACGGCGGCCAGAGCATCGTCACGAAAGCGCCGCTAGAGACCATTCCGCTCTTTGTCAAGGAAGGCGCCATTGTGCCGATTGGCGCGGCGGTTCAGTACACGGATGAAAAGCCGGGCGCGCCGCTGACCCTTCTGGTCTACGCGGGCAAGGACGGTCACTTCGACCTCTATGAAGACGATGGTAAGAGCCTTGGCTATCAGCGCGGCGCCTTCGCCCGCATCCCGCTGCAATGGTCTGAAAGCACAGGCACACTCACCATCGGTGCACGCACGGGATCCTTCCCAGGCATGGTGGCGCGCCGTGTCATCACTATCCGCTGGATTTCGGGTGTGACGAAAAATGCGGCCAACTTCGAAGCCAAAGCCGATGCAACCGTGACCTACGACGGTGCATTGATCGCGGTGAAGCGCCCGTAACGCGCGCTGTTACAACTGTCATTCCCGGCCGACCCGGGGATGACAGTTTGAACGGAAGCGATGCTTATTCGGCGGGAAGTCTGTTGGCGGCGGCGTGGCTGCCCAGCAGGGGCGGACGCTCTGCATTGGCCTGGGCCGTAGCAATCAGATCGAGCGCTTCCTCGATCATCACGCGCATGGCGGCGCTGGCGGCGTCGGCGTCGCCGAGAACGATAGCATCAGCGACCTTTTTGTGATCGGCGACACTGGCCTGGCGGACACCTTTTAGGTGATTGGTCATGCGGATCGAAATGCGCAACGCCGTATCGATCATATCGCAGAGTTGTTCGTAGAAGCGGTTTCCGCTCGCCTTCATGATCGCCACATGGAAAGCGATGTCCGACGTCAGCGGGTCATCTTCGCCGTGTTCGGCGGCGCTCATCCGGCCCAGCGCATGCATAATGGCCGCAATATGATTGCGCCCCGCATAGCGCGCAGCCAGGCCCGCAGCGAAGGGTTCAACGGCCATGCGCACTTGGGTGAATTCGATCAGCAGTGCATAGGAAAGTTTGCGCTCCAACAGCCAGCGCAGCACATCGGGATCGAAGAAATTCCAGTTTTTCTCTGGTTGAACCCAAGTGCCGTGGCGCGGTCTGGCGCTCAGCAGGCCCTTGGCTGTCAGCATCTTCACCGCTTCACGCAGAACCGCGCGGCTGACGCCATACTTTTCGCAAAGCGACGCTTCAATGGGAAAGGGGTTTGCTTCCGAATAGTGCTCGGTCACGATGGCAATGCCCAAATCTTCCATGATGCGGAAGGTCAGGTTGGAACCCGCCATGCCGCCGATCGCGGTCGAATAGCCTTGCCCCAAATTGCGATTGTCTGCCGTTGCTCTACGCATTGCTGTGCCCATGCCGTGGTTTGATCACCAACTCCCCCGCGGTCAGCGCCACCGACCGCAACACGAACGTGCTGTTAACGCTACCACAACAAAGACTTACGGTGCAAGGACGAGTGCGGGCCAAGCCGCACTCTGCGCCGATGTCACTTGTTGCCGGGAAGGGCACAAACCACTCCTTTTTTCCCGGCTGTCTTGCAGTCGGTTGTTTCGAACGGCGCCACAGTAGTACCCGCTAGCGGAATATAGGCGACGAGGCCCTTGGGATGCTCGCTGCACTGAAACTCGACTACATAGCGCTTCTTGGCGTTTTCCTGGCCAATCACCCGAGTCGTCTGGTCGCTGGCATCGCATGATACCTTTTGCACGGCCAGCGTATCGCGGAAGGTTTTCAAGGTCACGGGCATTGCGCCGTTGTCAGACAGTTTGCACTGTAGGCCGCGGCTGGCGGATTGGTTACAAGTCTCAACCCGCACCGGGGCGGAGGCGCCCGGCAAAGCCACAATCATCATGTATCCCTTGCCGTCGAGGCAGGCGACTTCGTCAAATTCCGTGTGGCTGGCGGCGCTTTGGCCCACCCAACGATAATCGCGCAGGGCACAACTGATGCCCGCCGCGGTCAGCATTTTGCTGGCCATCATCCGCATATCGGCATTGGCGGGCAGTTGGCACACGGCGCCCGGTTTGCGGCCGGCGGCAACGTCCGCTAGACGTGTCGCATCGGCGGCAAAGCAGGAAAAGCCATAGGGCTTAAGGGGTTCGCGCGAAATCAGGTAGTAGCCCATGCCATTGCTACAGGCGGCTTCATAAGTCTTGGTATCAATCGCTTTCCCATCCACGGTGTCGGGACCTTGCGCCACCAGCATGGCATCGGCGACTTCGCACGACAGCGGCATGGTCTTGGTCAGCGCACTGGCAGTGGCTTTGTCTTCGGTCAAGATGTCTGCGAGCGTCTTGCCCTTGGCCTTGTCTTCCTTGGTGAGGCGCTTGGCCTTATCGGCATAATCGGCCAGCTGGTTGGACTGGTCCTGGCTCATTAAATCGCGGGTCCGGCTGATGCTGCCACCATTGGTGACACCGGCAGCGGCCGCGGCGGTCTGGGCCGCGCCCGGCGCACAGACCATGATGGCGCCCATCAGTGCGGCGCCAATGATTATCGTTTTTCGCATCTTTCCTCCCACAGCCCCTGCCGGCAAAATAATTTATATGACAATAACGGTAAGCGCTTTCTTTGCCAAGCAGAACGCCTCTCGGCAGTCCATCCGCTCGCGACAAATTGAAAGCGTCGCACCAATTGCGTGGATCAATTCCAATGATCAAAGACAAAGCAAAACGGGCCCGCATCGCTGCGAGCCCGCCTTGTCTTAAGCGATCAATCGTCGGCCGCTTACCACCAGGTCGCGTAGAGCGCGATCAGGATCGCGACGATGGCGCCTGCCGCAATCTTGAAGGCGGTGGTGGTCGAGTAATCGACATGGGTCACGTCCACCGTCACCGCTTCCGGCTTCGGTTTTTGCAGCAGCGAGGCCACGACGGCGAGTCCTGTGCAGATCAGGAAGGTGTAGCCCATGCGGTTCATGAAGGGGATATTGCTGAGATAAAGCAGAGCAGAAGAAACACCCGTGTGCGGCGCGACAAACGACAGATGGGCAATTCTTTCGCCGAGATAGCAAACGGTTGAAATCAGCACCGAGCCAATAGCCGCCACCAAGGCGCCAGCTTCCGTGGCACGCTTCCAGAACAGACCCAACAGGAAGATCACCGTGATGCCCGGTGTGAAGAAGCCGGAGAAGTCCTGAATGAACTGGAAGGCTTGGTCGAAGCCGCCGATCAAGGGCTTGGCCACCAGCACTGCAATGATCAGCGCCACGATGGCGGTGATACGACCGGTGACGACCAAGGTCTTTTCGCTGGCTTTTTTGTTGAAGGTCTTGAACACGTCCATGGTGAAGATAGTCGCGATCGAGTTCACCTTGGAACCGAGTGAAGCGATGATAGCCGCAATCAAGGCCGCAAACACGATGCCCAGCAAGCCCGGCGGCAAAAGGGTCATCAGGGTCGGATAGGCTTGGTCGTTGCGGATACCTGGCGCGATCAGAATCGCTGCGATACCCGGGACCACGACAAGCAGCGGGATTAGCAGCTTCAGAAACGCTGCCAGCACAATGCCTTTTTGCGCTTCGTGAATGGACTTGGCCGCGAGCCCGCGCTGGATGATGTACTGGTTGAAGCCCCAATAGGAGAGGTTGGCCACCCACATGCCGCCGATGATGACGGAAATGCCGGGCAGATCTTTGAAGTGCTGGTTATCGGGGTGAAGGATCATGTGGAAATGATCGTTCGGTACTTTTTGTAGAATAATCTGGAAGCCATGCAACGCACCGAGTGCGCTGACGTCACCGGAGACATGCGTCAAAGAGATAAACAGGATAACCGTGCCGCCAAGCACCAGCATCGTCACTTGCACGATGTCGGTAAGCGCGATGGCTTTTAGGCCGCCATACAAAGCATAGGCGCCGGTGAAGGCGGCCAGGATCAGCAAGCTGTTCTGCTGCGTCAGGCCGGTCACCGTCGAGAAGGCGGTCGAACCCAGCCACAATATCGAGGTCAGATTGACGAAGACGTACATCAGCAACCAAAGGATCGCCATCACGAACTGGATGTTCGGCCCATACCGGCGCTTCAAGAACTCCGGCATCGTATAAATTTCGTTCTTCAAGAACACCGGCAGGAAGAACACGCCAACGATCAGAAGCGTCAGCGCCGCCATCCATTCATAGGATGCAATAGCTAGGCCGATGGCGTAGCCAGATCCCGACATGCCGATAAGCTGCTCCGCCGAAATATTGGCAGCGATCAGCGATGTGCCGATGGCCCACCACGGCAAAGAGCGGCTGGCCAAGAAGTAGTCTTGGCTATTTTTCTGGTGACCTGCCTTTTCGCGGCTGACGAGCTGCGCCAGCACGAAAATGAAAAGTGCATAAAGGCAGACCACCGTGATATCGAGCGGTGTCAGGTGCATGAGCTAGTTCCCCCTTTGGGTCAGCTGCGCTGACCTCATTCTGATGTGTACGTGAACATCTGCATTTATGTGATAAAACGCTATCGCCCCTGCCTTTGGTACACAAGCGTGGCAAGGCGTCTTGGCGCCATTGTCGTCATTTACGGTCGATCCCAGCGGTGCTCGCGCAGGGCATTCAGTAGGGCAGGCGGCAGCTTTCCTTTATCCGAATAGGAAAGATTTGCGTCCACGTGTTCGGCTTTCCGCATGCCCACGATCAGCGTGCTCACGTTGGGCTCGCTCAAAATGAAGCGCAGTGCCAATTCCGGCAGGCTCATTCCGTCCGGCAGCAAAGTCTTCAAGGCTTGCACGCGTGGCAGGGTTTTGGCGAGGTTTTCGGCGTTGAAATAGCGGGCGCGCCAATCGGTCTCTGGGAAGCGTGTTTCGGGTGTTAGCTTGCCGCCCAGGCTACCCTCATCAAGGGGCACGCGTGCGATCACGCCGACATTGTGTTTGCGGCAGGCAGGGAACAGCTCGTCCTCCGGTGCCTGATCGAAGATGTTGTAGATAACTTGCACACTTTCGACATGGCCGGTCTCGATGGCTGCGATACCATTGTTGGGTTGCCAACGGTTGAGGCTGAGGCCAAAGCCGTGAATGATACCGGTGTCTTTCAGTTCCGCTACCGTATCCTGCCATTCGGCTTCGTGTGCCCAGGCGTCTTCCCAGATGTGAAACTGCAACAGATCGATGCGGCGACCGAAGGCTGTTTTGATCTTCTGCGCATAGGCGAGGACATGGGCGCGTGGAAAGATTTCGTGCAGGGAGCTTTTGGGGTCGCTGGGCCACTTAAAATTCGCCGGCGGTATCTTAGACGCAAGCACCAGCGGCTTTTCGGGGAATTCACCGGCCACGTCGCCAATCAACTGATCGCTGCGGCCATCGCCATAGACAAAGGCACTGTCATAGAAGCTGCAGCCGCCCGCGATAGAGCGGCGCAGGGCAGCCTTGCTGTCGTCATCTTTTGAGCCGCTCCAACTGCCCATACCCCACAAACCATGGCCGATGTCGCTTACCTGCATGCCGGTTTTGCCGAGGGCGCGATATTTCATAATTTGTTCTCCAACAGAGATACGGCAAGTCTAGCATCCGCTGTGGCGCTCAGTCTGCTTGACTTGTCATTACTATTTATATGATAAAAGGTGCAACAAGGAACGCTCACTGGCAGTGCCAAAAGATCGCGCGGAAAAAACGCGGCGTCGCCACATGACGTTCGAGGATTGACACTCTGATAAAGCTTGGCGTGTTTGGCACGCCTATAACAACAGGCCTCGAGTGATGGCAGATCTAGAGCAACGCACCCCGGACATTTTACCAGAGCGTCCTGTGACGTTTGGGATGCCTGATGGGCGCGAGCTTCATCTCTACGGCCCATTTCAGGGCACGCCGTCCTGGCCATGGCTGGAAGGCAACACCGACGGCTCTTTTTCGCACCGGCGTTGGCACGCGCTGCGCCGCGAATGGGTGGTTTATTCGGCGCACCGTCAGACGCGCACCTACAAACCGCCAGCCAATGATTGTCCTTTCTGCCCGATGGCACCCGAGGGCGAGCTACCGCTTCAGGAATTTTCCATCGCGGTGTTCGACAACAAATTCTCGGCATTGCAGAAAGATGCCCCGACACCGCAGCCCATCCCGGGCCTGGATATTCCGCTCGCCAGCGCGGTGGGCAACTGTGAAGTGATTGTCTATTCCTCGGATCACAACGCTTCGATGGCGTCGCTCCCCTTGGAGCGCCGCGAGCGCCTGGTGCGCGTCTGGGGCGATCGCATCCGTGCCCTGATGGCAATTCCTGACGTCCAAGTGGTGATGCCGTTTGAAAACCGCGGCGAAGAAGCCGGGGTGACGCTGCACCATCCTCATGGCCAGATTTATGCGTTTTCCTATCAGCCGCCCATCATCGAGAAGATGGCGCAGTCGTTTCGGGAAGGCTACGACCTCTCGAAGCTGACGCGCCTTCCCCAATATGTGGTGGCCGACACAGCGACTGCCGCAGCCCTGGTGCCGCCCTTCACGCGTTTCCCCTATGAGATGTGGATTGTGCCCAAGCGCTTTTGCGCCACACCCGCGGAGCTTACAGCTGCGGAAGTGACCGATGTGGCGGAATTGCTGGCGCATGTCGCCAACACATATGATGCTTTCTTTGGGCGCATCTGTCCTTATGTGATGATTGTTTACGCGGCCCCCAAAGGGCTCGAAGATGTCTTCCCCTTCCACATTCAATTCCAACCGCTGCTGCGTTCGCCCACCAAGATGAAATTCGTAGCGGGTGTCGAGGTCGGTGCGGGTTCCTTCCTGGTTGATATTTTGCCGGAAACGGCAGCGCAAAATCTGCGCAATGTCGAGGTCACGTCATGACGACATTCACTGCTTCCGCCCCGGCGCGCGCCAATCTTATCGGCGAACACACCGATTACGCCCCCAATGGCGGCCACGTCCTGCCGACACCGCTGCCGTTTCACACCACGGTGACGCTGGAGCCATCCGGCCCCACGGGGCAGTTCTCTTTCACCAGCGGGAAGTATCCTGGTGAGCGCGAAGAGCGCCATATCACCGACCCGGCGCGTGGCGGTCACTGGACCGACTACATCCTCGGTGTTTTGCGCGTCGCGTCCGAGCAGGTGGACATCCCCGGTCTGAAGATTACGGTGACGAGCAACGTGCCGATTGGCTGTGGCATTTCGAGTTCTGCGGCGCTGAGTGTTGCTGTCACGCGGGCTGTTAAAGCCCTGACCGGTGCCGCATGGAACGATGTCGAGATTGCGCTGATCGCTTATGCCGCTGAACACGACTATGTCGGCGTGCCCTGTGGCAAGATGGATCAGTTTGCGTCGTCAGTCGGCCGACCCGGACAGGCACTTTTGCTCGACACCAAAACGCTGGCCTACCGCAACGTGCCGGTTCCGCCCGGCGTCGCCATGATGTTGGTCGACAGCGGTCACCGCCATGATCTGGCTAAGGGCGACAGCCACAAGAAGCGTGTCGACCGCATGAATGAGTGCATCGAAGCGCGTGATGCGCTCGGAGCCGGCACCCTATGTGAGCTTGGCTACGCAGATCTGCCACGCCTTGAATCCCTGCGGCCCGTAGTTGCCAAACGCGCCCGCCATGTCATCACGGAAAATCTGCGCGTCCTCGAAATGGTCGCGGCCCTCGAAAAAGGCGACACCGCGGCGCAAGCCGAGCTTCTTGCGGGCAGCCACATCTCCCAGCGTGACGATTTCGAATGCTCCATTCCGGAGATCGACGCTTTGGTGGATGCCTCGATCCGTTTCGGCGTTCGCGGGGCTAGGCTGTGCGGTGGCGGCTTTGGCGGTGCCATTATCGCTTTGGTGCCGTGCGATCAAACCCATGCCTGGTGGAAATTTGTTTCCGAGGCCAATCCTAACGCCAGCCTGATTTCGACTTACGCTTTGGGCAAGGCAGAGAACGAAACCGCAGCTTAACCGGGAGAATAATCGCAGCACGACAGCGGCACCGCGTCTCGTCTGCGACCGCAAGTGGTAAGCGCTGGCACGCATTCGTTGTGCGCTGACGCTTTACCTTATGGTGCGACTGATACTAGAAGACCGTCGATTGGAACACCCCTGCAGCTTTGGCGAAGCAGGGCAGATTTGGCCAACCGCTTGGCGGATGATTGCATGCAGCCGGACGATACCATCAAGGTGGGCAATACGCTCGGCGAGTGCGTGTTGTGGGATGACGCCTCCGCGGCTCTGTGGTGGACCGATATTGACGGCTGCACGCTCTACCGGTTGGATTGGGCGAGCCGGGACTTGCAGCACATCAGAACGCCCACGCGCCTGGCCAGTTTCGGCTTCGTCGCCGGACGGCGCGAACTCGTGGCGGCCTTCGACGATGGCTTTGCCTTGTTCGACCCCGACACCGGCGAGCGTAGCGCCGTGCTCCGCCCGGAAGGCTTGGGCCGCGGTATGCGGATGAATGACGGCCGGGTCGATCGCCAAGGCCGCCTCTGGGCTGGCGCCATGGTGATGGATGCGGCCGATCCGCTAGAGGCCAAACTCTATGCCGTGCAGGACGGTGCCATTCGCACCCGGCTCGACAGTCTTGGCATTACCAATGGCCTCTGCTGGAGCCCCGAAGGCACTGCGCTTTATCTTGCGGATTCTCGTCGCCGCATCATCTGGCGCTACGATTTTGATGTTCGAGAGGGTGCACTGGGCGTGTGCCACGAATTTGCCCGCATCGACGGCTTTGCCGAGCCGGATGGGGCCTGCGTCGATGCCGAGGGCTATCTTTGGAGCGCTATGTGGGGAGGTGATTGTATTGTGCGCTATGCTCCCGATGGCCGCATCGACCGCGTGCTGGAGGTGCCTGTGTGCCAGCCCACTTGTGTGACCTTCGGCGGTCCCAACCGTGAGCTCCTGTTCGTCACCAGCGCGCGACTTGGCTTGAGCGCCGCCGCAACTGGTGCTGGTGATGTTCTAGTGTACAATATGAAAATTCGCGGCTTGCCGGAGAGCCGTTTCAATCTCGACAATTGGCCAGAGCAATCACGATTCGGAGCAATTGGGGTGATAGACCGTGGCGCGATCTGAGGGCCCCAATCTCACGCACAGAATCGTAGAGGCGCTCGGGGTTGCCATCGTTTCGGGCAAATATTCACCCCAAAATCCCTTTCCGATCGAAGCCGAGCTGTGCACGCAATATGGCGCCAGCCGCAGTGTTTTGCGCGAAGCGGTGAAGATGCTGACCGCCAAGGGGCTGCTTTCGGCGCGTCCCCGGCAAGGCACCTGGATTCAGCCGGAAGAAGATTGGAATCTTCTTGACCCCGATGTTTTGCGCTGGCTGCTGGAGCGCAAGATCACCTTTGCCGTGTTGCGAGACTTTGCCTTGGTTCGCCTTGCTGTCGAGCCCCAAGCCGCAGCATTGGCAGCCAGGATCGCGACGCCTGATGCCAAACGCGCCATCCGTGCTGCCATCGAACAGATGGCTCTGGCCGACAAGGATGAAGCGGATCCTTTGGTTGCCGACATTGCCTTTCACGTTGCAATATTGCGCGCTGGTGGCAATCGCTTTTTCGCCCAGCTCAGCGGCGTGACCGAGACGGCGCTGCGCTTCAGCATTCGCATGCAGGACCGTTACAAAGGTGTACGACGCGCCAGCGTGGACGATCATCGGCGCATTGCTGATGCGATCCTGGCCGGCGACGCTGTAGCGGCACAAGAAGCCGCGCGGGTCCTCATTCAAGAAGCCTTGGACTTGATCATCAAAGCGGAAGCGGAAAAAGCCTTCGAACCAACGTCAAAGCCTCGCCGTTCGAAGTAGACAGCGACTTGCAAGGCCACGCCACATAGCGGCTATGCAAAATCGGCGGGGCGCCATGGTAGCGTCCACCGACCGCGCCCAATGAGACAAACCGTTGTGCAACCTGCACAAAGCGCTGCTTTGCAGCCACGGTGATGTAACGAACTCTTCATCTCGCGGGCCGGGAAAATGCCACACTATGCGGGTCAAACAGACTCGCATCGAGAGTTGGAGGGAGCAGATGCTGCGTTCGATGATCCTTGGTTTTGCCATCGCAATTCTGTTGCAGTTTGGCGCCCAGAGCTTCGCCCCCGCGCCAATAACGGCGCTCTCCGCCCGGCAGATCGATTGGGCCTCGATGCAGGCAGCAGCGGTTGATCGGCTGGTTTGCCAGGGCTACCGCCTGTTGCGCGGCGCCGGATTCTGTTAGCGCTACCGGACATTGCAGTGTGTACGGACAAATAGGCAGTACTGCTGCCTTTTGGGCGCGGCTGATAACCAGTGGCAATGCCCTTATCCAAATTGCCGCAAGGCCGCGACAAAACCGGCCAAACAGCGCTGTCAAGGGTTGAGGCCATCCGGCAGGGGCTTAGAATCCAAGCTTAGAGAAAAGAGCCAAATTATGCGTGGACATCTGCCGCCTATCTTCGCCAATGCCGCGGGCATGCTACCGCTGCTGTCGCTGGAGGTTGTCGCGCGTCATCTGATGTCCAACGCCATGGCCGCGCGGCCCTCCTTTGCGGCGCGCCTTGGCGAGTATAGCGGCCGTACTTTCGCCGTTGATCCCGTCGATTGCCCCTTTGTTTTTGTCCTGACACCGCAGGACGGCGGCACGCATCTGTCGGTTGTGCGCGAAGCGGTGGGTTTTGATGCCCGTATCGCGGCGCCGTTGGTTGTATTGCTGGGCATGATCGACGGCACCTATGACGGCGATGCCCTGTTCTTCTCGCGCGATCTTTCTATCGAAGGCGACACCGAGGCAGTCCTCGCCTTGCGCAACGCCATCGAGAATGCCGATCTCGATCTCTCTACCGTGCTGGGTTTCCCGCAAGCTATGCAGGGGCCGGTCAACCGGGCCGCGCGCCAGGTGTTTATGCGCGTACGGCGATTGCTAGATGCGCCGGAAGACAGCGGTCCTAACGGAGTCGCCAATGGGGTCAACCTGTCATGACCACACCGCTCGAACTTGTCTGTCCAGCCGGCACGCCCGCTGGGCTTAGAACCGCCGTCGACGCAGGGGCCCATTCGGTCTATTGCGGCTTTCGCGATGAGACCAATGCCCGCAATTTCCCCGGCCTCAATTTCGACCGCGCCGAAATGCGCGAGGCCGCCGCTTATGCCCATGCGCACGGCGCCAAGATTGCCATCGCTCTCAACACCTTCATGCGCGCCGGGTCCACGGATCTGTGGAAGCGCGGCGTCGATGATGCCGTGGCCGCGGGCGCCGATGCCTTGATCCTGGCCGACGTTGGCCTCGTCGATTACGCCCGCAAGGCCCATCCCAAACAGCGCCTGCATTTGTCGGTGCAAGCCGCAGCCGCAACGCCTGAGGCCATCGCTTTTTATCGCGACCGTTTCGGCATTGCCCGCGTGGTGCTGCCGCGCGTCTTGACCGTGGAAGAGGTTTCGCGCCTCACCGCCCATGCCGCGCCTTGTGAGACCGAAGTCTTTGTCTTTGGCGGGCTTTGTGTGATGGCCGAAGGCCGCTGCATGTTGTCCTCTTATGCCACCGGCAAATCGCCCAATATGACCGGTGTCTGTTCACCGCCGAGCCACGTCACCTATCGCGAAGATCGCGATGCGTTGGTCGCTTGCGTCGGTGGGTTCACCATCGAACGCTTTGAGCGCGGCGAGCCCGCGGGTTATCCCACCTTGTGCAAAGGCCGCTTCGTGGCCGACGGCACGATGTCTCATCTCTTCGAGGATCCGGTCAGCCTCAATGCCGTGACGCTGCTGCCGCGCCTGGCCGAGATCGGGGTCACGGCGTTCAAGATCGAAGGCCGTCAGCGCGGGCGGGCTTACATCTCCACCGTGGTGCGCGCCTTCCGCAAGGTGATTGACGCCATGGCGGCTGGCAAAAAGATCGATCTCGACGAGTTACGCGGTCTCACCGAAGGCCAGCGCGATACCGTTGGTGCTTACAAGAAGACGTGGAGATAACGGCGATGACCAAACGCCTTTCTCTGACGCTGGGTTCCGTCCTGTTTAATTGGCCGGTCAAGCAATGGGTGGACTTTTACGCCCGCATCGCTGATGAGGCGCCGGTAGATCGCGTCTGTCTCGGTGAAGTGGTCTGCTCCAAACGCAAGCCTTTCGTCGATGACGTCACTTTGGAAGTGGTCGACCGCCTGGAGCGTGGCGGCAAGGAAGTCGTCTACGCGACCCTGGCACTGCCCACGGGTAAACGTGAAATCCGCGATATCGGCGATATGATTCAGGCCGGGTATCAGATCGAGGCCAATGACATCGCCACCGTGCATTTGCTCAATGGCAAAGCCCACAGCGTCGGCCCCTTTATCAATATCTACAACGAAGACACGCTGGCGCTGCATTTGAAGCTGGGTGCCACGCGCATCTGCTTGCCGCCGGAGTTGCCCCTCGAATCCATTCGGGCCTTGGCCAAAGGCAATGAAGCGGTTGAGGTCTTTGCCTTTGGCCGCCCGCCGCTCGCTTTGTCAGCACGGTGTTATTCGGCTCGCTCCAAAGGCACGGCCAAGGATGCCTGCCAATTCGTCTGCGAAGCCGATCGCGACGGCATGAATGTGGAAACGCTGGATGGCGTGCCGTTCCTGGCTGTCAATGGCACCCAGACTCTCGGCTTTGTCGTCACCGCTGCAGTGCGCCAGGTCGAGGCTTTGCGCGAGGCCGGTGTCGTATCCTTGCGATTGTCGCCCCAGACTTGCGATATGGTTCGTGTTGCCAGCATTTTCCGCGATCTGGCGGATGGCAGCACCACGCCGGAAGAAGCGGGCGAGAGTCTCTCGGTGTTGCACCTGCCGGGGCCTTTGTCGGATGGCTTCCTGCGCGGTGTGCCCGGCTGCACGGTGGCCGAAGTCGATTAGCGCCCCGTTGCAGTCCGCACGGCGAAAATCGCGTTCAGCTGGCTGCCATCGGAGAAGCGTAAGGTAACGGGAACATTGGCGCCCGGCTTCAGCGCCGCAGCTGGCTCGGTGCACATCAAGTGATAACCGCCGGGCGCGAAGGCCACATGGCCGCCTGCGGGCACCTCCACTTGCTCCACTGCCATCATCTGCATCATCCCGCCCATATTGTGAGTCATATGGAGCATCAGCATGCCACAGCCGGGCGATTGGGCACCCGTCAGAGCGACCGGCCCGCGCCCCGCATTGGTGACGCTGAAATAGCCCGCCGCGGGCAGCTTGCCGGGCAGGGCGCGGAACCACGCATCGCTGACGGTCACGCTCGCCGCCTCAGCCGCTGTGACCAGGGCTGCTATCGTCAGCAGGGAATACAGAGAAAATCGCACAATAACCGCCCCCAAATTCGTTCAAGCGCGAGCTAAACGGGACCGGCGGTCGCGGTCAAGTTGGCGGGGGAGAGAAAAAAGGTGCGCCTGCCGGCTATGGGGAACCGGGCAGGCGCGATCGGCTCAGAACTCGTCTGGCGGGGGTGCACTACGGACGAGTATCCGGGGCCAAAACAGTTCGTCTTTCAAACGCAGGACATAATCCGTGATCGACTCTGGGGCGCGATCTTTAGGGGACCCAAAACGGAAGCAGGGGGGTACTTCCGTCGTTGGAAAGATCATGCTCAGAGCCTGCCCGATCATACGTTATCTCCGGCCCTTGATTGACGTTCGAAGCGGCTGGCTAAATTCAACAGATGTTCACGTCCGATTCCCGACTCTGCGGCAGCGACACGGAGATCGTTGGCGACCGCGGCCAGTCTGTTGCGGATGGCTTCTGATTTGAGCTGCGCTTCGCCCATCAGAGACAGGGCTGTTACCCGCTCCGCTGCTTGCCGCTCTGTGTATTTGTTGCCCATCTGCGAGTACTGCCTACGTTCGTCTGTGAAGCAAACATGCGATTTTTTTTCCGTGCTTGTTAGTCGGGACTTTCCCTGATGTCGCATGCGTCAACGTTTCCGCATGCGCATTTCTCCGTATGCAGAGATGCGTATGCGCACATGACGCCGCAATTTCGGGAGTCTTTGGGAAGCGTGATTTACGGGCGCACGTTATCTATGCGCAGCCTTTACGTGTTTTTTCGATCCACGAGACGAGCTGCTCTTCCGGAACGGGTTTGTGCAGCAGCGTGACGCCGATGCGCAGGGCGCGCGGTTCCAGCGAGGGATCACTGCGCCCGGTCATCATCAAGGCGGGAGTGGTGTCACCCCTCGCACGCAGATGTTCGAGCAGATCGAGGCCCGTCATACCGGGCATGTGTTGGTCGACCAAAAGGCAATGAGGTTTGGCGTCGTCGTCGTTCAGAAAGTGCTCCGCCGAAGGGTGCTCGCGAACTTCATAGCCGTACGACTCGAGCAGGGCACGTGTGGAGTCCCGCACCGCGTCGTCGTCATCAATAATGTTGACCATTGTCGCCACGCGGAGTCCCAAAAAACGCATTACTTCGGTCGTTTATGTACTCTGCTGGGGCGTATGGCGAAATACGGAGTAGTGCTTAAGCTCCTGCGTCTTATGGGACTTACGACGGAATCGCGAGTGCTTTGCGGACCAGATCGGCCAGGTTGCCGGCGTCCATCTTTTCCATCACCCGGGCGCGATGAATTTCCACCGTCCGGGGTGAAATGGACAGTTCGTGCGCGATCACCTTATTGGCCTTTCCGGATACGATCAGATCCAGAACCTGGCGCTCCCGCTCCGTCAACAAAGCCACTTTGGAGGCGGCGCTGCGGGCTTCCTTGGCCTGGTCACCGGCGGAAGTGGCGCGGTCCAAGGCCCGGCGGACACTGCCCAGCAGGATGGGTTCGTCAAATGGCTTCTCGAGGAAATCCACCGCGCCAGCCTTCATGGCTCCCACCGCGATCGGAATGTCGGCGTGGCCTGTCATGACAATGAGTTGCAGTGGCGAATGACGGGCGACGAGGGCTTTCTGCAGCGCAATGCCATCCATCTCGGGCATTTGGACATCGACGATCAGGCAACCCACCGAATCGGACGCGTCGCTCGCCAGGAACGAGGTCGCCGATTCGAAGGCCTTGGCGTCATAACCAGACGCCTGCAGCAGCATCGAAAGCGAATCGCGAATGTCAGCATCATCATCGACGACAAAAACAGATTCGGGCATGTGATTATTCCATGGTGGGTGCCGCGGTCGGCAACGTGAATTGGAACACTGAGCCGCCGCCTTGATTGGGTGAACAGGAAAGGATGCCCCCATGCGACTCAACGAGGGCGCGACTGATGGCTAGTCCTATTCCCATTCCACCCGCCTTGGTAGTCACAAATGGGCGGAAAAGCTGGTTTGAGACATATTCAGAGATGCCGGTACCGGTATCGGTAACGCGAACGATAATCACACTCTCATCGTCGCCAAGGGTGGTCGTGAGGGTCAGTTTGCCCTGCTCACGATCGGCCATAGCTTCGGCCCCATTGCGCAAAAGATTCACCAGCACCTGCTGAATTTGGACCCGGTCGATCATGACAGGGGGAAGGTCTCGGGCAAATTCCAACTCTTGCTGAAAATCGCTGGATTTGACCCCGATCAAACCCAACACAACGGCGTCCTCGGCCACCGCATTGATATCTTCCAGCGTCCTTTTGCTGTCGCGCTTTTCGACGAAATCGCGCAAGCCCCGGATGATTTTTCCCGCCCTGATCGCTTGGTCGCCCGCCTTGTTGAGGGTCTCAAGGGCTTTTTGCGCGTCCCCGTTCAGGCTGATTAACCGCTTGGCGAGGTTGGTATAATTCAGTATGGCAGCGAGTGGTTGATTGAGCTCATGGGCGATCGCCGCCGACAGATGGCCCATTTCGCTAAGCCGCGCCACATGATGGAGCTCGCTGGAGAGCTGATGGAGCCGCGCCTCGCTTTGCTTGTGCTCGGTGATGTCCCGCACGGTTTTCGAGGCGCCAATCACGCGGCCATTATCGTTGCAGATAGGCGAGATGGTCACCGAGACATCGACCAATGTGCCGTCTTTCTTGAGACGGACAGTTTCATAATGCTCGACCTTGATCCCACGGGTGAGTTTTTCGAGAATTTCCTCTTCTTCGTGGATGCGGTCGGCCGGAAAGAGCTGCCGGACCGACGTGCCGATCATCTCGGCGGCGCGGTAGCCAAACAGGTTTTCCGCGGCGTGGTTCCAGCTGGTGATTTTGCCGTCCAGCGTTTTGCTGATGATGGCGTCGTTGGACGAGTCGACGATGGCCGCCAGAAACGCACGTTCTTCTGCGTGCATAGCGCGTTCATGTTGCAGGTCCGTGAGGTCCTGAATAACGGCGTAAAACATCGGCTTGCCGAGATGGACGCCTTCGCCCACCGAGAGAAAGATGGGAAAGACCGAGCCGTCTTTGCGCTGCGCGGTGAGTTCGCGGCCGCTGCCCTTCGTGGATGCCTCGCCGGTGCTCTGGAAGGTAGCGAGAAAGGCTTTATATTGTTCACGGAAAGGCGGGGCGAGCAGCACATAGAGACCTTGCCCCACCACGTCCGCGCTGCGGTAATGGAACAGTGCTTCGCAAGTCTCATTAAAAACGCGAATGAGCCCCTGGTCGTCGAGGATGACCACGCCATTGACCGATGCGGCCACCACCGTCTCGAAAAGCGAGGCGTCCCACGACGCTGCAGTGAGTCGGGCTGGGGGGCTGATCATGTGTTTTGAAACTTGATTGCATTATGATATTAGCGCAATGCCGAGCTGACGCCAACTCTAGCGTGTGGCAAAAATACCAAGATCGGCGCTCTGGTTTACAGTCAAACTTGCGTTTCCATATCGACTAAAGTCGGCAATGCATATCCGAGTGCAGTGTTAGGTTGTCGAACGTGGTGCCCACTTGCGTAGCGGCATGTTGTCTCTTCAATACAAAACAGCTGCACTTTGTCTTAGAACAATGAGAGTCTTCCGCCGTGACTTTGACGTGGGTCAATCACCGCCTGGGGGCAGTCCAAAAAAATAATCGTGCGGAGCATCGCTCCGGGACCACTCCTGACAAGACGGCGTTGCCGGGCCTTGCCATCGTCATCACCACTGCCGTGTCTTTGGCAGGAACAGAGTTCGGCCAGAACGCGCAATACTGGAATCGCGGCCTATGAAACGTGCAATATTGTGGAAGGACATCGTCGCGGTCTTGGCGATGAAGCTTGTCCTTTTGCTGTGCCTGTATTTTGCGTTCTTTAGCCCCTCCCACCGCATCGTTGCCAATACGGCGACGGTGACGGATCGCCTGTTCGGCACCGACCATCGTTAGGATGAGACCATGGATATCGTCGACCTTTCCCGGCTGCAATTTGCGGTAACAGCCCTCTACCACTTCCTCTTTGTGCCGTTGACTTTGGGTCTATCGATCCTGCTGGGCATCATGGAGACGGTCTATGTGATGACCGGCAAAACGATCTGGCGCGACCTGGTGAAGTTCTGGGGCACACTGTTCGGCATCAACTTTGCCATGGGCGTCGCCACCGGCATCACCATGGAATTCCAGTTCGGCACCAACTGGGCCTACTACTCTCATTATGTCGGTGACGTCTTCGGAGCGCCGCTCGCCATCGAAGGCATGATGGCCTTCTTCCTCGAAGCCACCATGGTGGGGCTGTTCTTCTTCGGCTGGAACCGGATGAGCAAGCTCTCCCATCTCGGCGTCACGTGGGCGCTGGCGCTGGCCACCAACTTGTCGGCCTTGTGGATCCTGATCGCCAACGGCTGGATGCAATACCCGGCTGGCTCCTACTTCAATGCCGACACCATGCGCATGGAAGTGTCGAATTTCATGGAAGTGCTGTTCAACCCGGTGGCACAAGCCAAATTCGTCCACACGGTCAGCGCTGGTTATGTCGTGGGTTCGATCTTCGTTCTCTCCATCAGCGCGCTGTACCTCTTGCGCGGCAAGCACGTTGAGCTCGCCAAGCGCTCGATGACGGTCGCCGCGGCTTTCGGTCTGGCTTCGGCGCTCAGCGTCGTCGTTCTCGGTGACGAGTCGGGCTATACCGCCGGCTTGAACCAGAAGATGAAGATCGCGGCCGTGGAAGCGATGTGGGACACCGAGCCTGCTCCGGCGTCGTTCACGGTCTTCGGCATTCCCGATATGAAGAGCCACACCACCAAGATGGAGGTGAAGGTTCCTTATGTGTTGGGCCTCATCGCCACGCGTTCCTCCGATACCGAAGTGCCGGGCATCAACAACCTCGTCAATCTCGCCAAGGTCCGCATCAAGAATGGCATCGTTGCTTATGATGCGCTGGCCAAACTCAAGAAGGATCGCGGCAACACGGCTCTGCGCACGACGCTCAAAGCGCATGTCGCCGATCTCGGTTACGCGCTGCTGCTCAAGCGCTTCCGCCCCGATGTGCAGAATGCGACGCCAGCCGAAATCGACGCCGCTGCCACTTCCACCATTCCGAACGTGCCGGCCCTGTTCTGGTCATTCCGTTTCATGGTGGCGCTCGGCTTCTTCTTCATTGGTCTCTTTGGCTTGGCCTTCTATCTCTCCGCCAAGCGCCGCCTGGACAGCAGCAAGCTGTTTTTGCGCATCTGTCTGTGGAGTCTGCCGCTGCCCTGGCTCGCGGCCGAACTCGGCTGGGTCGTGGCGGAATATGGCCGTCAGCCCTGGATCATCGAAGGGGTTCTGCCGACCGCGCTGGGCGTTTCCGGTACGGTGGCAGGCAATGTGCTCTTCAGCCTGATCGGCTTTGCAGTGTTTTATTCGAGCCTGCTCGTCGCCGACATCTACCTTCTCACCAAATACATCAATCTGGGTCCGGATGAAGTCCTCGGTCATAAGACCGAAGACTCCATTATAGCGGCGGAGTAAGACCATGGATTATGAAATCCTGCGACTCATCTGGTGGGCGCTGCTGGGCGTTCTGCTCATCGGTCTCGCCATCTTTGACGGCTTCGATTACGGCACCGCGATTTTGCTTCCCTTCGTGGGTCGCAATGACATCGAGCGGCGTCAGGTCATCAACTCGATTGGCCCGGTCTGGGAAGGCAATCAGGTCTGGCTGATCCTCGGTGGCGGCGCCATCTTCGCAGCCTTTCCGCCGCTTTATGCCGCCGCCTTTTCCGGCTTCTATCTCGCCATGTTCCTGGTGCTGGCCTCGCTGATCTTGCGGCCGGTGGGCTTCAAATTCCGCTCCAAATTCACCGGCACCGGTTTTCGCACGATGTGGGACTATTTCCTCTTCATCGGCGGCTTCGTCCCGGCGCTGATCTTTGGCGTGGCCTTCGGCAATCTCTTTGTTGGCGTGCCCTACGGCTTCGACAGCGACCTGCGCTTTCATGAAGAAATCACACTGTTCTCGCTGCTCAATCCCTTCGCAGTCTTGGCAGGGCTGGTCTCGGTTGCCATGCTGACGCTGCACGGCGCCACTTGGATCTCCTACAAAGTCGATGGCATCGCGGGCGCCCGTGCCAAAGCGGTCATTCCCTATGCCGCCTTGGTCTTCTTCGTGCTCTTCACCGTAGCGGGTTACTGGGTGCTGCATTTGGACGGCTATCGCATCACCAGCCTGATCGACACCAACGGTCCGTCCAACCCGACCCTGAAGACGGTGGCGCGGGTGACGGGCGGCTGGTGGGCCAATTACGGCGCCCATCCCTTGTTCTGGCTGGCCCCCTTGATCGCCTATCTCGGCGCCTTCCTGGCGGTGGTGACACGCAAATGGCCGCTGGCCGCGTGGGTGTCGTCGGCTTTGGTGCCGCTCGGCGTTATCGCCACGGCGGGGCTTTCGCTGTTTCCCTTCTTCCTGCCGTCTTCCAGCCATCCCGATCAAAGCCTGACCTTGTGGGACGCGTCGTCTTCCAAGCTGACGCTCGGAATCATGCTGGGTGTCACGGTTATCTTCCTGCCGATCATCCTGACCTATACCGGTTGGGCCTATAAGGTGATGGCGGGCAAGGTCACGGCGGCAGGTATCGAATCCGATAGTCACGGCAATTATTGAGGTCTCACCATGTGGTATTTTTCTTGGGTACTGGGTCTTGGCTTTGCAGTCCTCTTGGCGGTCTTGAACGCCATGTGGCTTGAGCACGAGATCGGCGGCAAATAGGGCGCAGCCCCGGGCCGCATTGCAATAATGTGGCGATGGCCCAAGACTGCCTCCCTGCGGAAGCCGGGGGGCAGTCATGGGCTTTTTTGTAAGGGTTGGTCTCTGCGTCTGCTTGATTGCAGTCGCTGCCGCTGCTGAGCCGGCGAGCAAAACCTACGAGCAATGGGTCGCTATGGCCGAGGCGGGCGATCCCGCCACAGATTTTACGGCATTGCGCAAATCCTACACGGCTTCCTCCAAATATGACGGCTACAGCAGCGACTATCGCGACCTGCGCGCCGATATTTGGAAATTTGCCCAAGCCAAAGACTGCAAGCAATTGTTGGCGTTATCGCAGAAGGCCCTCAAGGGCGATTACACCCTGATCGAGGTTCATATCCATCGCAAGATCTGCCTGCGCTCAATGGGAGATGCCGCTGGAACGCAACAGGAGGACTTTGTGATCTCGGGCCTTACCCGATCTCTTATGGGTTCGGGCGACGGAAAGAGCCCGCAAACCGCCTATGTGGTGATGACGATGGCGGAGGAGACGATGGTCGACAATTTCCTGGAGCTTGACCAGCGACAGCAGGCACTTATCAATAAGGATGGACACAATTACGACCTGATCGAAGGCACCAACCGTGATACGGGTAAGCCAATGGCCGTTTACTTCAATGTGGATGCCATGTTCGGTAGCCTCACGAAGATGCTCGGCGGGGCCGACGGTAAGGACACAGGCAAATGATGACGAATGAAGGGCTCGATGGCTGAATCCGAACTGCAACGCCTGCGCTGCTCCATCGATAATATCGATGCGGCGCTGATCCATCTCTTGGCCGAGCGTTTCAAATGCACGCAAGAGGTTGGGCGCTATAAGGCCACACACGGCCTGCCGCCCGCCGATCCCAGCCGCGAAGCCGCGCAAATCGCGCGCCTGCGCTCCCTGGCGCAAGATGCCAAGCTCGATCCGGATTTTGCCGAGAAATTCTTAGGCTTCATCGTCACCGAAGTGATCCGCCACCACGAAGCCATTCGGGCGGAAAAGAGATAGCCTAGAGCGCGCCTGTCATCAGCGGCCAAGCCGTCACCACGATTTGGGTCAGGGCGATCAGCGCGCCCGCCGTGCAGGCCGCTACCAGCCCCAGAACGATCCTGCGGTCTTCGTGATCCCTACGCATTGCACCCTCACGCGCTCCCTGCGGGAAGTCTAAGGGCCGAGCGCTAAATTCTGCTTAAAACTGTCTGGTTCCTAGCCAGGTTCACTTTGCGTCGTTCCCAGGCCCGGGTGGTCATCCTCCAGCACCAGCTCCAGCGCCACCGAGCGGAGCCGCGACAGCGGGGGCGGTTCCAACTCGGCTGGCTGCGCGGGGGGCGATGGGCGTAGGGGCAGGGGGGCAGACTGCACGGGCTCGCCCCTGGCCACGGCCTGTTTCAGCCGCTGCATCAGCCGGACGAGCACGAACCAGCCAAAGCCCAGTATGGGCACAAACATCAGGGCGCGGCGCTTATAAGCGGCGAAAGCGGGCCCTTGCGTGCGCCGCTCCTCGATCACTGCTTTGCACACGAAGGCGATGGCCAAAAGGCTGGCACCTGCCAGAGAGGAGGGGCGACCGAATTCGATCGCTGTGGCAAAGGCGGCGATGATCAAGCACAAATAGATGGGATGGCGCACCATGGCGTAGGGACCGCGGGTGACGATGCTGGCGCCACGGCTGAAGGCGATTTGGCGATATAGCAAGGCCCAACAAGCGATACTAAGCGAGCCCCCCACCAGCAAAGCGAGGCGCCATGCCAGCACTTGATCGGCCGCGCGATACCACAGCCGGTATTGCACATCGAGACCTGGCCACGGCGTCAGTGTAAAAAGAAGGGCACCTGCTGCCAGCGTCAGGAGGCGATAAATCAGCTCTTCGCTAAGACGCAGTTTGTGCATGCCACGCAACGGTGCCACCGTCGCCAAGAGCCACGCCACCAGCCACATGAGCCACAAAAGATAGATCGCAAAAAGGGGCAGCATGGGGTTCTCCATCCAGCTGCCGCTTTAATGCGTTATGCGGTGTCAACAAACAGCGTCCGGCAGGAAAGCCTCGCCAGTGAGACTTTTCTGCCGCACGTTTACGCAGCGTTACAGCCTAAAACTTCAACGCCTTGGCGCCCTTCACCGCAGGAATTTTGCGGATCGCAGCGATCACGGCGTCGTCGACATCGCCGTCCACTTCGACCAGTGCGATGGCGTCCTCGCCCGGAGCACTACGGCCCAGCGTGAAGTTGGCGATATTCACTTTGGATTCGCCAAGCAAGGTGCCCAGACGCCCAATGAAGCCGGGCTTATCTTCGTTGGTGACGTAAATCATGTTCGGCGCGAATTCGGCGTCGAGCTTGATGTCTTTGACTTGGATCAGGCGCGGCCGTCCATCGGCGAACACGGTGCCAGCAACGGTGCGAACCATTTCCGGCGTCGTCACTTTGACCTGGATATAGCCTTCATAGATGCCTTGCTGATCCTGACGTGTCTCACTGACTTTGATGCCGCGTTCTTTGGCGATCACCGGGGCATTGACCATGTTGACTTCCGGCATATGCGGCTTGAGCAAACCGGCCAAAGCGGCTTGCGTCAGGGCGCGGCGGTTCAATTTGGCAACCGAGCCTTCGTAGAGGATATCAACGGTTTGAATGCTGGTCTCGGTGAGCTGACCGGCAAAGCCGCCCAATGCTTGCGCCAGCGCAATCCACGGCTTCACATGCTGGGCTTCTTGCGCCGAGATCGACGGCATATTGAGCGCGTTGACGATGGCGCCGGTCAGCAGGTAGTCGGAGATTTGCTCGGCCACCTGCAAGGCGACGTTTTCCTGCGCTTCTTCGGTGGAGGCACCCAGATGCGGTGTGGCCACGACCTTTTCATTGCCGAAGAGCGGACTGGCTTTGGCCGGTTCTTCGGTAAAGACGTCGAGCGCAGCGCCCGCCACTTGGCCACTGTCGAGCGCGGCTTTCAGCGCCACTTCGTCAATCAGGCCGCCACGAGCGCAGTTGATGATACGCACGCCCTTCTTGGTCTTGGCCAGGGCTTCGGCGGAAAGAATACCGCGCGTCTCCGCCGTCAGTGGCGTGTGCAGCGTAATGAAATCGGCGCGGGCCAGAAGATCATCCAGCTCGAC
>JARLIR010000015.1 GCA_031291635.1 Rhizomicrobium sp.
CCTGTCGCCGACCGCGCTGTCCAAGCTCGCCGAATATATGCGTGAGGGCGGCACCATCCTGATCGACACCCGCGATCTCACCTTGGGGGCGGTGCGCGGTCCCAACAATCCCGGTCAGCAGACTTTGCGCCGCTTGCTCGGCAAGCTCGATCTGCCGCCGCTCGCGCCGGTGCCCGCCAGTCACGTGCTGACCAAATCCTTTTACCTGATCAACAGTTTTCCCGGCCGCTGGGATGGCGGCACCTTATGGGCGCAAGTGCTGCCGCCCGGCGATGCCCCAGTGCGCGGCGGTGATGGCGTCTCCCCGGTGATCGTCGGCGGCAATGATTGGGCTGCGGCATGGGCCGTCGATGCCCGTGGCCGTCCCTTGCTTGATGTCTCGCCTGGCGGTTCCACCCAGCGCGAGCTGTCGCTGCGCTTCGGCATCAATCTGGTGATGTATGCCTTCACCGGTAACTACAAAACCGATCAAGTCCATGTGCCCGCCATCCTGCAGCGGCTGGGAAAGGGCAAATAGATGGGCACCATCGCTTTCGCCCCGCATATCTCGCTGAGCCTGCTTTGGCTTCTGGCCGGGATTGCCTTTGTCTTCACGCTTTATGGTTTTTACGCTCGCGCCCGCGGCGTCTGGGCGCGTGCGCTGGCGTTCCTTGCCCTGCTTTTGGCGCTGGCCAATCCGCTCTTCATCCGCGAGCATCGCGAGCCTTTGCGCGATGTCGCGGTGATCGTGGTCGATCATTCCCAAAGCATGGAAATCAATGGCCGTCGCGCCGATGCCGACAAAGCCGCCGCCGCCCTCAAGGCTCGCTTGCTGCAGGAACCCAGCCTCGATGTGAAGATGGTCACCGTCACCACCAATCCGGCAGGCGAGGATAGCGGCACCCAGGCTTTTGCTGCGCTGAATGCGGCGCTTGGTGATGTGGCGCCGTCGCGGGTCGCGGGTGCCTTCCTCATCACCGATGGTGAAGTCCACGATGTGCCTGCCAAACCCACGCATGGCCCGCTACATGCCATCATCGTCGGTAAGCGTGGCGAGAACGACCGCAAGCTGACCGTGGTCGATGCCGTGCGCTACACTATTGTCGGTCAGCAGGCCGAAATCGTTGTGCGGGTCGATGATCTGGCCGGTGGCCAAGCTGGCACCGCCATGGTCAAGATTCGCATTGATGGTGCTGAAGTTGGTGAGCAAGATGTCGTGCTCGGCCGCAACACGCCGATTCCAATCGATATCAGCCATGAAGGCGAAAGCGTCGTCGAGCTCGAAGCCTCGCCAGGCCCCGCCGAACTGACGCTGCAGAACAACCGCGCCGTGGTCGCGATCAATGGTGTGCGCGATCGTTTGCGTGTGCTCTTGGTCTCGGGTGAACCCCATGCTGGCGAGCGCGTCTGGCGCAGCCTGCTGAAGGGCGATCCTTCCGTCGATCTGGTGCATTTCACGATTTTGCGCCCGCCGGAAAAACTCGATCAGACCCCCATCAATCAGCTGGCGCTGATCATCTTTCCCACCCGCGAATTGTTTCAGGAAAAGCTGTCGGGCTTTGATCTCGTCATCTTCGACCGCTATGGCGAGCACGGCATCCTGCCGCTCGGCTATTATCAAAACATCGCCACCTATGTGAACGATGGCGGCGCCTTGCTGGTCTCGGCCGGGCCGGAATTTGCCGGCTATGGCAGTATCTATCGCACCCCGCTTTCCGCCGTACTGCCCGCGCAGCCCACGGGCGATGTCGTGGCCAAGCCCTTCAAGCCGATGGTGACGGAGCAAGGCTTTGCCCATCCGGTGACGCGCGGGCTCAGCGGTGCCAACAGCGGGACGGCACAACCGTCTTGGGGCCGCTGGTTTCGCATGATCGGGGCCCAGCGCATCACCGGCCAAACTGTGATGAGCGGCCCAGGCGACAAGCCGCTACTGGTGCTCGACCGCGTCGGCAAAGGCCGGGTGGCGGAATTGCTTTCCGATCAAGGTTGGCTCTGGGCGCGTGGCTATGATGGCGGCGGGCCGCAAACCGAATTGCTGCGCCGTCTCGCCCATTGGCTGATGAAAGAGCCGGAGCTGGAAGAAGAAAAGCTGGCCGCGGCGATTGTCGGGGGTGATCTCACCGTCACCCGCCGCACCATGGATGCTGCTGCGCCTGCCGTGACCGTGACCACGCCGTCCGGCAAAACCGTGCCGCTGCCGCTGACCAAAACCGATCCCGGCCTGTGGCGCGGCGCCATGAAAACCGAAGAGCTGGGGCTTTACCGCATCAGCGATGGCAAACTCTCGGCGGTGGCTGCAGCCGGTCCGCTCAACCCCAAAGAAGTCGCTGATATGCGCGCCACCGATCGCTTGCTGGCTCCCGTGGTGGAGCAAAGCGGTGGCGGTATTGCGTGGCTGGCCGATGGCATGCCGCAGATTCGCCGGGTGGCGCGTGGCGGTCACATGGCAGGCGAGGGCTGGATGGGCGTAGCCGACAACAAAGCCAGCCGTGTCACCGCGGTGGAGCAAACCCCGCTCTTACCCGCTTGGGCCGCTCTGCTGCTGCTCCTCGGCACCTTGATGCTGGCTTGGCGCCAAGAGGGACGGTAGGGCTCACACCAAACCTTGCGGCAAGGCAGTCTTGGGGTAATCGCGGCAGATTTGCAGCGCCGCTTTTAGCGCTGCGGTGGTCGCATCCAAATCGCGGCGCGCGATGGCGTCTTTCAGCGCTGCGATGTCGCTGAGATAGACCCAAGGCGATTGATATCCAGGCTCCCCGGGAAGGGCGAGATAGACCGGCGCCCCGTCCACGATCAGGGTGGCGATATAGCGGACCAGCGGTAGCCAGCTCAGTTTTTCGGGACTGCCCAGCAGCATGAACTCAATCCCGTCGGTCAGCCCGTCGGGCGCGCGCAGGGAAATCAGCACCTCGGATTGGTCGGGCCTCCACTCTTCATCCAGACTGGGCAGGTAGTACCAGCCGCAGAAATAGGTTCGGCAAACCGAAGGCCGGCAATCATGGATGCCGCAGCCATGCGGCGGCGTGGCGTGCGGGCACATCACACCCGCCAGCTTCAGCGCGCCGTCCATCTCGAACATCAAATCTTTGCAGCACACCGAGCAGGCGCCGCAACGTTTCGCGATAGCCATGCACGCGTTCTCCGTCATGCGGCGGCGAAGCCCCGCGCGCTACAGTATAGCGAGCCGCAAGCGGCGCCAACAGCGGGGCAGAGGACGCTGACGGAGGCGAGGCTCTATTTGCCCTTCTTCATCCGCGTCTTACCATCAAGGATCAGCACACCCTTCTCCAGCACCCATTGCATCGAGGTCGGTGCCGCGCTGCTGGGATAAAGGACCAGCGTTTCGCCATTGAGGGAGTAGGTTCCTTGATGGGCGGCAAGCACCGGATTGATCCCTTTGGGATAGGTCTTCAAAGCGGCCGCTGTGAACTTTGAGGTGAAGCTGTAGCTGCCCGCTTTGTTCAGCGTCAGGGTGAACACCGCATAGGGCAGGCCGGTTTGCGAGCCCGTCCAGGTGCCGAACAAGGCCGGGGTCAGGCCGCTGGGACTGGCGCTTGGTGTTGCGGCTTGAACGCCTGCTGATTCCAGCAGGCCCACGCTGCTCCGGCTACCGCCGCGCTTGGCGTAATTGGTCACCGTTTCGCCCGCACCGTTCTTGGCCGCTGCATTGGCGCCCTTGTCCATCAACAGCTTTACCAGGCGGTCGTTTCCAGCGCCCGCCGCCAGCATCAGCGCGGTCTCGCCTTTGTCGTTGGTAAGGTCGAGCTTGGCGCCTTTGCTGATCAGCAGCGAGGCGCGCGTATAACCCTGCGACGTGTCGGATTGGCGCGAAGCGGCCATCAGCGCCGTGGTGCCATTGCTGCTCTTGAAATCGATGTCGGCCTTTTTGGCGAGCAAGCTGTTGAGGATGGCAAGACTGTCCCGCGCCTTGAAGGGATCGGGATTGGCGGCGGCGGAGACCAGCGGCGTCACCAAGGCATTGGCCTTGGATTTGACGTCAAGCACAGCGCCCGCATCCGCCAGCAGCTGCACCATCTCAGGAAGGCTAAGCTGTGCCGCCGCCAGAAGCGGTGTCGCGCCCATCTTATCGACTGGCTCCAGATTGGCCTTGCGCTTGACGAGCAGCTTCACCGTGTCGCTATGATTGGCATAAGTGGCGTAATGCAGCGCGGTGGCGCCCAAGGCCAAGTCTTTCAACTCCAGCGTGGCGCCATGGTCGAGCAACAGCGCCACCGCTTCGGTCTGTCCGAATTTCGCTGCCATATGCAAGGCTGCGAAGCCGCCATTGCCGCCCGCCGCCGCCTGTTGCAGATCGAGCTTGGGCTTGAACGAGACGAGCTGCTTGAGGAAGGCGAAGGCGTTCTTGCCCTTATCGCCTTTCAAGGAGAGCACGCCCTCGATCAACGGGGTGAGGCCGCCGTTGTCGACATGATTGATGTCGACACCCTGAGCCACCAGATAGTTGAGTACCTCTTGCTGCTTGTGCAGCACGGTCGTGTAGAGCACCGACTGACCGGTATTGTTGAAGACGTTGGCCACCGCGCCATGCTCGCGCAGCAGTTTCACCGTCGCCAAATCTTCGGCCTGCGAAACGATCCAGAGCGCGCTCTCGCCATCCTTGGTCTTGGCGTTGATGTCGAGCCCTTTGGCCTCGGTGACGAGCACCCGGATCGCCTCGGCATGGTCACCCTCGGCGGCCCGCAACAGGGCGGTTTCACCGCGCGCCTCGGGGACGCGATCGGTCGCGTCCTTGGCGTTGACCACGGCGCCCATTTTGAGCAGCAGGCTGACAATTTCCGCATTGCCCATCTTGGCGGCCAGGATCAGCGGTGTGCGCGTCCAGCTGCCGAAATCGTCGGAATAAGTGCCGCGCTGGTTCACATCGATGCCGGGCGCCGCCAGCAGCAGCTTGATGATCGTGTTGTTTTTTTCGCGGATCGCCCGATTGAGCATGGTCTCGGCTTTGTAGGTGGCATTGACGTCGGCGCCGTTTTGCAGGGCCTTCTGAACCTCCGGCAGATCGCGCGTTTGGACCGGATCATAGAGCGGCGGTTTGGTCTCGGCATTGGCCGACACAAAATGCGGCGCAACGACGAGCACCCCGGCCAGTGCGAGCACGGCCGAGCAGACGATTTTCCTGAGATTCACAAAAGCCCCCAATGACACCGCCCCGCGCGCCAAGCCGGGCTAGTTTGACCTTCCCGCACGGCGTGCTTCACCTGTGCCGGCTGCATGCGGGCAAAACTACCAGTTTGCCTGCACCGGGCCTTGAGGCGGATCGAAGCACGTTAGATGGGCAGGCGATCTTGCGCCCCGGACCGATCGCGCCGTCCAAGGCGCTGCGCTTGCCACCCAATCGCAACGACCGACCTTGGTCGTCCCCTTTGGTCTCGACAGCGGACATTCATGGCGCCGCGACGACGTCCGGCATGCGCCACTTTTGGACCTTCCCCGCTGGCGGCGTGGGGCCGCGGCTGGCTTATTACGGACGCCGCTTCAGAATGAACGAAACTATCTTGTCCCCCCAAAGAAATAAGACAACTCCTCCAACACAGGTGGTGAACCAAGCGAACCAAATGAGAAACGATGCATAATGGAAGCGGTCGGGCGTAACTCTGCTGATCCAAAGAACTGGCCAAACTTGGCCAGTTGCTTCATTCGGAGATTTTGGGGCATCAGCACCAAAGAACGTGGAGCCCATGAAGGCAGCAAAGCCAAAAAATCTCACACAGCCGTCAATCAACTTTTTCCGCATGCCAACACCTCTCGCTGGTTGGCCACGTTATGCTAATCGCGAACAGCGGCAAGTGTTGGCGCAAGGTCGCCCAAGGGCCTGAGTCCGTTCCTGGATCGCATCCAGACATTGCCGGGAGGGCGAAGTCGCGCCAAGACACGACATTCATTACGGGCAACCGGCCAACGTCGTTCTCAATTTGCCTGCTTAATCTCGTCTCTATCGAGATCAGGACAAACGACAGGAATGTGCAACCCGCCGTGAGAGTCCATTCCTCCCGCTGCCGCAATTCCGCAAGTTTCAACAGCGATTGTTTTGATGTCGATGATTTCTTTCGACACCCATACCATCCAAATTCCTACTATGACGAGCCCCACGGTCTTTAGTGTTTTCACTCCAAGCCCCATCCTTGCAATGTCTCATGGCAACATAACCGCACGCCCCGACGTCAACCAGCTACGTCCGCAGATGGCGCTCTTAAGACATTGTCCCAAAGGTGTCGGCCCGTGGGTCAGGGCCGAACCGGTTGTCGCCTCTCGTCCCGGGCAGAACAAGTACTTCAAGCAAGTACCAAAGATTGTTCAACAGGACGATCACGAACAACACACTCATCACAATGCCAGTTCCGGCGGATACTGCCTTTGGCGGCCAACCGATAAAATAGGCGGCGACAAAACACGCAATGGGAATACCAAAGAAAAGGACAAGCCACGCCGCGCTCTTGCCTCGGTCGTGGAGTCGTTTCACGACTGCGGCAACCATCGCGTAAAAGACGATGACAGACCAAAGGCAAAGAGCGCCACTTACAGCAGGACTGAGAGTCGTGGGCCGTGGGTTGACTCCGATTAGCGTCTCTTCCAGCACCATGAGGACTATAGCGAAGGGCGCGCTCAAGCCAAGCGACGACAACAGGAAAACGAGCCACATCTTCGCACGGTCGATGCGACCTCTGAACCCAAATACGAACTGGAACATATCCCCAGTAACCCCCCAAAAAACGACCGAACCATTGCACGCCCAAGCTCGATTCGGGAACGGCAAGTATTGGCGTGCGCCGTGACAAGGCGGCGCTTTCCAGCGGGTGGGAGACCCGCCCGGCGACATCGCTCCAGCCGGAAGCAGTCGGAGCGGGCATGGAGGTAACAAAATGTCCGAAGCCTTCGATTAAGGGCGTCAC
>JARLIR010000140.1 GCA_031291635.1 Rhizomicrobium sp.
CGAACTGGCGGCGCGCGATGCCGCCATCCTCACCACCTTGGCCGCTTGTTTCGATGCTTTGGCCGCGGCGCGCGCTGGCGAAGGCGCCAAGCTCGCCACCATCGTTGGCGGCCAGATCGACGAGATTGCACGGCTGACCACGGTGGCAGGACTTGCTGCCGCGACGCAGCCTGCCGCCATCAAAGAGCGGCTGCGGGCGCAGATCGCCGACTTGCTGGCACCCGGTGCGGTCTCGGCGGAACGGCTGGAACTTGAAATCGCCATGCTGGCAACCAAAGCCGATATCCGCGAAGAACTCGACCGGCTGAATGCGCACGTCTCCGAAGCGCGGCGGCTGCTCGCCCAAGGCGATGCGGTGGGACGGCGGCTCGATTTCCTGGCCCAGGAATTCAATCGCGAAGCCAATACGCTGTGCTCGAAATCGACCGACATCGAACTGACGCGCATCGGCCTGGATTTGAAAACTGCCATCGATCAGTTCCGCGAACAGCTGGCGAATGTGGAGTAGTGCATTCACTTGTTGTCATGGCCCGCAACAGCGGGCCATCCAGGTGGTGCGAGGTTCAATGGTCGCGTGGACACGCGACCGCTGGATGGCCGGGTCGAGCCCGGCCATGACAGTGAAGGGAAAGCCGGAAGTATGAACGTCGATATTCAACGCCGCGGTTTGATGCTGGTGCTGTCGTCGCCTTCGGGGGCGGGCAAGACGACGATGGCGCGTTGGCTGTTGGGCCAGCAACCCGACATCGTGATGAGCGTTTCGGCCACGACGCGGCCGCCGCGGCCGGGTGAGGTCGATGGCAAGGATTATTTCTTCCACAGCGTGGAGGAGTTCGCTGCCATGGTTGCGGCAGGCGAGTTCCTCGAACATGCCGTGGTCTTCGGCAATCACTATGGCACGCCGAAAAAGCCGGTGTTCGATGCCCTGTCGAGCGGTTTCGACGTGCTCTTCGACATCGATTGGCAAGGCACGCAGCAGGTCGGCGCCCAGGCGCGCGCCGATATGGTCAGCGTCTTCATTCTGCCGCCGGCGCGTGAGGAATTGGAGCGGCGCCTGCTCGGCCGCGCCGAAGATCCGCCGGACGTCATCGCCAAGCGCATGGCCAAAGCCGCCGACGAGATCAGCCATTGGGCCGAATATGATTATGTCATCGTCAATGATGAACTGGCGCTGGCCCAAGGCAAACTCGCCCATATCCTGCAAGCCGAACGCCTGAAACGCCTGCGCCAACCGGGATTGCCCGGTTTTGTCGAGGCGCTGGTGCGGGGGGAGTGACCGTGCGTGCTTCGAGGCTCGCCGCCCCGGTCGACGCAATAAATTATTAGCAATCGCGAACGGCGAGCACCTCAGCATGACGGCGTTGGGGTTTAAAAAATCTCGTCATGCTGAGGTGGCCAGCCCCTCGCATAGGGCGACGATATGTCGAGACGTTGGTGGGCTGGCCCTCGAAGCACGCAGAAGCGCCTAGTACCGCTCCGGCACCCAGTGCTGGCTGGATTTCTTCGGGCGTTTGTAGCCGGCGTCGGGTTGGCGTTCGGGTAGTTCGATCTGCACCGGGGTGAGGTCCTTGTAGGGGATCTGGCGCAGGAAGTGCGCGATGCAGTTGAGGCGCGCCTTCTTCTTGTTGTCGGCATTGACGATGTACCAAGGTGTCAGCCGCTTGTCGGTATGCTTCAGCATCACGTCTTTGGCTTTGGAATATTCCACCCAGCGCTCACGGGATTCGATGTCCATGGGCGAGAGCTTCCAGCGCTTGATGGGATTTTTCATCCGCTCCAGGAAGCGCTTTTCCTGCTCTTCGTCATTCACGCTGAACCAGTATTTGATCAGGATGATGCCGGAGCGCACCAGCATTTCCTCGAACAGCGGACAGGCGCGCAGAAATTCCTTGTATTCATCCTTGCTGCAGAAGCCCATGACATGCTCGACGCCGGTGCGATTGTACCAGGAGCGGTCGAACAGCACGATTTCGCCTTTGGCCGGAAGCTGGGCGACGTAACGCTGGAAATACCATTGGCCCTTCTCTTTTTCGGTCGGGGTGGCCAGCGCCACGACGCGGCAGGAACGCGGATTGAGGCACTCGGAAATGCGCTTGATAACGCCGCCTTTGCCCGCCGCATCGCGGCCTTCAAACACCACGACGACCTTCAAGCCTTCGAGGCGGACCCATTCCTGCAATTTGAGCAGCTCGAATTGGAGCCGCGCCAGCTCGTCGACATAGCGGTATTTCTTGCCCCGGGGCGCTTTGGGCGGTTTGGCATCGCCGAGCACGTGCCAACTCTTTTCGACGCGGGCGCGCTCTTCGGCATTGCGCAGGATTTCGCCGCCGATTTTGACGTGGTGGAGATGATTGTGCCCGCTCATCGCATTGTGCCCTTTGCGCCGTCTGCCGCGCCAGCATGCGCCTATGACGCCAATACGGGGTTAACGGCGCGTCGCCTCAGGTCAGCGCCGGCATGCCCTCCAGCGTCGCCAGGGCGGCGAAAAAGGTGTCCACATCCACGGGCTTGTGCACCAGGGCGCAATTGACGATGTCCTCTGGAATGGTCTGAACGCCGGTATCGCCGGTGAGCAACACGCTGGCGACGTTGTTGTTGAGTTGGTGGCGGATATTGCGGATCACATCGAGGCCGTTGGTGCCGGGCATACGGTAATCGCAAAGCACCAAGCCTGGGATCAGCCCCGCTTCCAGCATGGCCATCGCCGAAGCCGGGCCGTTGGCCATATAGGTCTCGAAATCATAGGATTGCAGCAGCATCTGCATGGCATCGGAGACATCCTGATCGTCGTCGATCAGGAGCACGACGGGATTGCAGCCTGTGGCGGTGGGCATGTCAGCCGGGGCGGTCACGCAGGTGACCTGACAGGCGCTCTGCGCCAGCGGCAACTCGATGGTGAAGGAGGAGCCGCTGCCGAGTTCGGAGGTGACCGATATGCGGTGGCCCAGACTGTCGGCGATGCGCTTGGCGATGGAAAGTCCGAGGCCCAAGCCTTTGCGGCGGTCACGGGCCGGATTGCCGAGCTGGACATGGTCGTGGAAAATCGCTTCGACCGCATCATGCGGAATGCCAATGCCGGTGTCGGTGATCGAGAGGCAAACCTTGTCGCCCGCCCGCTCGCAATAAATCCCGATCAGACCTTTGTCGGTGTAGCGGATCGCATTGGTGACGAAATTGGTGATGACGCGCTCCAGCAATTTGGGGTCGCTGCGCACCGCGATTTCGGCGGGAAGATAAGACAGGCGCAGACCTTTTTCCGCGACCTGATGCTGGGCGTTTGTCACCACGCGGGCGATCAAATCGTCGATCAAGAAGTCTTGGTGGTGCGGCAGCACTTGGCCGCTTTCCAGATCGGATATGTCGAGCAACACGTCGAGGATGTCGCTCATGGCTTTGAGCGGCATGCGCGCCTTGTCGCTCAGCTCTTCCAGATCGTCACGGCCAGCGCGGCGCCCGAGCACCGTGAGATAGGCGAGCGAGGCCTGCAAAGGCTGGCGCAGATCATGGCTGGCCGCCGCCACGAACCAGGATTTTTGCGCATTGGCGCGGTCGGCCTCGTCCTTCAAGGCCGCCAGATCGGCGGTACGGTCGGCGACACGCTGCTCCAGGTCGGAGTAGCTTTCGAGCAGGGCGTCTTCCGCTTTCTTGCGCGCCGTAATGAGCTCGCTGAAGTGCAGGATGCCGCCGACTTTGCCATCGCCCGTGCGCCACGGATGCATTTCCCAGCGGAACCAGTCAGAGCTGCCGTCTGATTGTACGAAGAGACATTCGTCCTGGGTTATGACTTCGCCGCTCAGACAACGCCGGTGGGCTTCGCGTAAGTGCTCGGGAAGGTCTGGAAAGACTTCGTAATGCGACAGGCCGTGGATGTCGCGGTTGCCGATGCCGTAATTCTGGATGTAACGGTCGCTGACGATGAGGTAGCGCATCAGGCGGTCGAGCAAGGCGATGCCAACCGGCGCGTGTTTGAGGAAGAGCTTGAAATGCTCGTGGGCGCGATGCGCCTCGCTGTCGGCGGCAAGGAGGCGGCGATGGAGTTCCTCGGTGCCGCGGCGCAAATGCTCTTCCACAGCGGCACGTTTGCTCATGTCGTGGACGGAGCAGACGAGCTGAAAATCTTCCCCCGATCCCTGCGGTCCGAGCGTCACCTCGACCGGAATTTCGCGGCCACTGCTGTGCAGGGCGCAGACCCGCGTGCCGGTGGCGAGGGCCTGACGGGATGGTTTGGCATAGATGCGGTCACGCCCGCGCGAATGCAAATCCAGCAAATGGTTAGGGACCAAAGTCTCGACGGGCTTACCGATCAGATCTTTGCGGGCATAGCCGAAGAGCTCACTCGCTGCGTCATTGAGAGCAACGATGAGGCTGGCGCGGTCCAAAACAAACATCGGCTCGGGAGACAATTCTAGAAGCGCCCCAAGCTGCTTCCCAATCATGGCCATCCCTATTTCCGCTCGCCCGACTGCAGGTGTATCCGACACGTGCTTGCGCGAGGCTTAACGCGGCGTCAATGAATGTGGCCAATCCCCGAGTGCAATTCCACCGGGAGATGTACGTATGTCAATGAGGGTTTATGGCGGGAAACTGGCGCAATGCGCGAGCAAGGGCGGCGAACTGGACGACCGAAAGTTGCTCAGGGCGCTCGGTGGGGGCAATACCAGCCATAGCCAGCATGGCTTCCGGGTCAGATGTGATGCGTTTCAAACTCTGCCGCAGCATTTTGCGGCGCTGACCAAACGCTGCCGCGGTGACCGTTTCAAGCGCCGACAATTCGGCTTCCGCCACCGGCTCGGGCAGGGGATCGAAGCGCACAATCGACGAGGTGATTTTCGGCGGCGGCACGAAGGCTGTGCGCGAGACATCGAACAACAGCCGCGGGACGGCGCGCCATTGCGACAGCACCGAAAGCCGTCCGAAATGCTCCGTACCCGGAGCGGCGACGATACGCTCGGCCACTTCGCGCTGGAACATCAAGGTCAGGCTCTGCCAAAAGGGCGGCCATTGCTCGGCGGTGAGCCATTTGATCAGCAGGCCGGTGCCGATGTTGTAAGGCAGGTTGGCGGCGATCCGCACCGGCCCGGTGATGCCAAGCTCCTGGAAGCGGACGGATTCGTCAACGCTCATGGCATCGCCAGAGACCACCGTCAGTTTACCCGGATAAGCCAGCGCAATATCGGCCAGCGCCGCGATGCAGCGCTCGTCGCGCTCAACCGCGATGATATGGGCAGCGCCTTCGGCCAGCAGCGCCCGCGTCAGGCCGCCAGGGCCCGGCCCCACTTCGTAAATGATCGAGCCTTCGCAATCGGCAGCGCGGGCGATGCGGCGCGTTAGATTGAGATCGAGCAGAAAGTTCTGGCCGAGAGATTTCTTGGCGGTGAGGCCGTGGGCGGCGATGACGTCGCGCAGCGGCGGCAGGGAGTCGGATTCGGTTTCGGTCATATGATGGCTCGCGCGTCGGCCATGGCGGCGGCCATTTGGATGGCTGCGATCATGCTGCGCGGATCGGCCGTGCCGCTGCCAGCGATGGCGAAAGCGGTGCCGTGATCAGGTGAGGTGCGCACGATGGGCAGTCCCAAGGTGACGTTGACGCCATCCCAGAACGACAGCGTCTTGATCGGGATCAGTGCCTGATCGTGATACATGCAGAGCGCCGCGTCGTACCCAGCGCGCGCTTCCGCATGGAACATGGTGTCAGAGGGCAGCGGGCCGGTGACGCGATGGCCGCGGGCGACCAGTTCGGCGATAGCAGGGGCGATGATGGAATCTTCCTCGCCGCCAAGAGCGCCGCTCTCTCCCGCATGGGGATTAAGCCCGGCCACGGCGAGGCGGGGACGGGCAATGCCGAAATCACGGGTCAGCGCCTCCAGGGTGATCTCGGCGGTTTCGATGATCGCCTCCTGGGAGAGGAGCCACGGCACGGAGGCGATCGACACATGCACGGTGAGCGGCACCACGCGCAACGAGGCGCCTGCCAGCATCATGACGGCGCGTCTAGTTCCCGTCAGATGGGCGAGATAATCGGTATGTCCCGGAAAACGAAAGCCGCTCTGCATCAACACATGTTTGTTAATCGGGGCGGTGACGAGGGCAACAGCGATACGCGCACGGCACAGCGTGACGGCTTTGGTAATGGCTTCCACGGTGGCAGCAGCATTGGCGGCAGAAGGTTTGCCGGGAACGCGTACCGCCCTCGCATCGGTGGGCACAAACGCGTCTGCAGGCAGGCCCATGCCGGCGAAGACCGAAGGATCGCCGACGATCTTCAGGACATAGCGCCCGATGACGCCATTCAGCGCGTGGAACGCAGCCGCTGCCACCTCCGGCCCGATCCCGGCCGGCTCTCCCATGGTGAGGAGAAGGGGCTCAGCGGGTTTCGATATTGGCACTGCGGCGCAGATCCCGATTATAACGGCGGGCCAGCGCGCTGATCTGCTCGTTGAAGAGCTGTTGCTCGATCTGGTCGCGCGTCGGCGAGTGCCAAGCCACCTGCTTGATCTCGCGCTTGTCGCAACGGACGAAAATCTCGATGCCCGCTTCGGAGACGAAGGGATCGGCGACACCGCCGGATTCGGTCTTGATGAGCGCGTCGCGGGTCTGCTGATTGAGTTCGGCCAATTTGGTCATGCCGAGCGGGAAATACATCGAGCCGGGGACGTTCTTGACGATGGTCTTCTCGGCCATGTCGCAGCTCGACGTCACTTCCTGGATCTGCTTGGCAATGGCCATGACCTTTTCGACGTAATCCTTGGGCGGCTTGGGCGGCAAGCGCAGCAGGATACGGCCGAGCGGCAGACTGGCGGGCATGGTGGCGGCAGTCTGCACCTTGTCTTCAATCTTGGTGCCGACCGGCTCGAAACGCTGGCGCAGCACGACAATGTAGTAACCGCCGATGGAGCGGATGGGATCGGACATGTCGCCGGTCCTCATCGTGGCCAAGGCTTTGCTGAGTTCGGGAGCGAGCTGGCCGTCATAGACCGTGCCGATGTCGCCGCCTTGCGCCGCTGACGGGCTCTGGCTGAACTGACGGGCGATGGCGGGGAATTGCGCGCCGGATTTGAGCTGGGCGACCAGACCTTCGGCGTTCTTTTTGATCTTGTCGTCGAGGTCGGGATTGTCGACCGCGAGGAAGATTTCCGAGACCGCGAAATGGGTCTTGTTCTCGCCTTCCTTGATGCGCGCCATTTCAGCATCCACCGCTTCGGGCGAGATGGTGACACGACCCTGGAAATGCTCGTTCACCGCTTTCTGCCACTGAATCTGAGCCGCCAGCTGGGCGCGGAAAGTCGAAAGCTGCACGCCACCTTTCGCCAAGACCTCCTTCAGCTGGTCCACGCTCATGTGGTTTTCTTCGATGATGTCTTTCATGTACTTGTCGACTTCGCCCGCCGAAACGGTGATGTCGTTTTTGTTGGCTTCGGCGCGCTGCAAGACTTCCGTCTGCAACTGCTCGAGCACCTGATCGCGGACCTTCTTTTCCATTTCCGGCGTATGCGGAATATTGGTCGTGGTCATCACCAGCTGCATGCGCTGATGCAATTCGTAGCTCGTCACCGGCGTATCGTTGACCAAGGCCACGATGCCGTTTTCCGAATGCGGTTTCTTGGCTTTGACAGGCTGCGCTGCGGGCGCTGCCGCGGTGGCGGGCGCGGTGGAAGCGGGCGCAGGTTCGGCCCGCGCATCGCGCTGCAACGGCGCTGCGCCGACCGGCACAAACACCGTCAACAAAGTTGCGAAAGCCGACGCTGTCAGAACAGGCGGTAGGAGACGGATGTTCAGGGCCATTGCGAGACGCTTTTTCCCAATGAAAGCCACCCTTTAACAGGGTGGACCAGGGCCAACCTTTAACAGGGGCGCAAGGATAAGCAAATCCACTTTCGGATCAAGGATGCCCGTAAGAGAAGACATCTTCCGGGAACAGGCTGAAAGCCTGGATCGTGGTTTCGGTGGTTTTCAGCTTAATTCGCAGAATATAGCTGGTAGATGGCGGCAGATCGCGGTCAGTCGTGTATTTGCGGTGGTAACCGACCGAGATTCCCAAGCATTCGTCTTCGTAACCAAGACCGAATTCGTTATCGAGCGTTTGCGCGGCAAGCAAATCGCGGCGGATGGCCGCAAAGGCCTGCCAATTGTTGTAGAAGTTAATATCCATCTGGGCGGTCACTTCCTCGCGGCCAGGAATGCCCAGAGTCGGCGACAGCTGCACATAGCTAACGCGGGCGCTGGAACGGCCCAGCGTTGCGGTTACATAAGTTTCATCGCGTGACACATTACCGGTTCGTTCATCTACCGAGAGGCGATTGGTAAGGTCTATGTAAGGCGGGAATTTGAGGCTAAAGCGGCCAACCAGATCTGATTGTTCCCCAGCAAAGCCGCTGCCTGGTACGGCGGCCAAAGCGGGGTCGTCCTTGAGACGAAACGCTTGGCCAACCAGGGCCTCCGCATAGCCCGATTCAAACCGCGCTTCTGCTCTCAGGCCAAAATTGGCGCGCGGTCCGCTGACCGCAATGTCGTAACCAGGAACCTGATCGAAGGAGAGCAGGTTGTTGTCGTCGATTTCGATATTCTGGCTGTCCTCATTGGGAATGCCCGAGAGGTTACCGCCATACGATTGGGCGATGAGCTGTGCCACCGGCTCCAAGATGACGGAGTGGCCGCCGCCGGTACTGGCGATGAAGGGCCAGCGCCAATCCAGCGCCGCATAAGGCAGACCGCGCATTTTGTAGTGGCTGTCCGGCGAGAGCAAAGAATCGGTGTGATAGAGGTCGCCGCGCGAATCGAGCTGAAAGGTCCACAGCTGTCCGCTCTCGGAGACCAGTGGCAGACGCCAGCTGGCTTCACCGGTCAAACGCTGGTCGTTGGCACCGGTCTGGCGGAAGAGCGAGACCGAATTGACATCGACGCGGAAGCGGCCGCCGGCAAATTTCTGCGTCGGAATGTAAGTGTATTCGATCAAGGGCAGCGGCACCGGGAAGGTCTTGTTGTTGTCGCTGGCGCGCAGGCCTTGGAAGAAAAAGCCGGTCACCGCGAAGCGGCTTTGGCCATCCTCGCCGACAAGGGTAAGGTCGGAGACCAAGCGATCGAGCTGGGAAAGGTCGTAGCGTTTCAGATAGGTGTCGTTGGAGGTGAGCTGGGCGTCATAGCCAAATTTCCAGCTTTCCGTGAGCTGCACGCGTCCTGACCCGAACAAATGCGAATAGTATTGGGTGCTGTCCTGTTTGATGCCGCCATTGGGATTGTGGGCGAGCGAGCCTTGCAGCCACATGCCGCCTTCGTTCCAACGCTCACGATATTCGCCAATGGCGACCTGCCCGCCTTTGGTGGTGAACATGGCTTCGAGGGTGGCGTCCTGGCTCTTCGACAGCGACCAATAATAGGGCAAGGAAACGAAATAGCCGTTGGCGCTGGATGAGCCGACATCCGGAATCAGAAAGCCGCTGGAGTGATGCACCGTCGGATCGGGCTCGCTGAGGATCGGGCTGTAGAAGACCGGCACGCCCATCACCACCAGCTTGGCGTCGGTGAATTTGATGCGATGTTTCAGCTGATCGTGCACCACGCGCACGGCTTTGATCTGCCAGATGGGGGTTTGTTGCCCCGGCTGATTACAGATTTTGCAAGGCGTATAGGCGACGTTGTCGGCGATGGTATAGCGGCCGCCTTTGCGCTCGGCCCGTGAGGCGACCATGCGGCCATGGGTGCCCATCAGGGCGCCGAAGCCGGTCAGCGCGCCATCGCGCAGCTTGTCGGTGAGCACCACATGTTTGGCGAAGGCGACGTTGCCGGTGGTATCGAGCAGCGAGACATGACCGTCGGCGGTGACCACGTCGGTATTCTCGTTATAGGTCACGGTGTCGGCAAAGAGGATGCGTCCGCCGTAATCGATCTCGACATGGCCCTGGGCGGTGACCAGCTTGGCCTTGGAATCGTACTGCGCCAGATCGGACTGCAGCAGCATATCTTTGGGCGCGTCGGAATCATCGCTGCCGTCGGCGGCCAGCGCGGGCGCAAAGCTGCAAAGCAGTGCCACCGTGGCGCTGCCGAGCAAGAGGCCCCGCAAACGCCCCAGGCGCTGTGGGAATGGGCAGTCTTGGGGCGGTTTCATCCGTCCTCCTGGTGGAACACGAGCGTCATGCCGATCAAGATGGCGGCCAATGCCGGAGCCGTGGCCGCGAGCCAGGCAGGCAGGATGGCCGTTTGACCCAGCGCGCGCGTCAAATCGGTGAAGAAATATACGCCAAAACCCGAAAGGGCAGAGATCAATACCACGCGCCCGAGCCCACCGGTACGGGACATCTTGAGCGAAAAACTCGCCGCCATGAAGACCATCGCGGCCAGCAGAATCGGTAAGGTGAGCAGGGCATAGAGATAGAGCCGGTAGCGGATGGCGGAAAAGCCTGCGCTCTCGGCCGCCGCGATAAAGCTCGGCAGGGACCAGAAGGACAGGGTATCCGGCGGGGCAAAGCTCTCTTGGATCTGCGCCGAGGTCAGGGTCGTCTTCGAGGTATAGGTATCGAAATGTTTGGCGATGCCATCAGCGCCGCTGACCCAGGCATCGCTCAACACCCAGGCGCCTTGCGTCAGCTGCGCCGATTTTGCATCGATGCGTCCGGCGAAGTGATCTTTGGCGCCGTAGAGAAAGACGACGACATCGTCCAGATGCACACCCTGGTCCGCCACCGTGAGGGCGTGGATCACCGATTGCGAATCTCTATCGCCTTGGCGCAGCCACAGCCCGTTGATCGAAATCGAAAGCTGGGACTCCTGGCCTTTGATGTATTTGGCTTCGAGCTGGGAAAACTGATTGAGCATCACCGAGGACGCCGGTGTCACGGCCGTCACCACAAAGATGCCCAGCGCCACCGCGACTGCCAGCGGCGGCAAGAGGAAATCCCAAGCCGAAACGCCCGCCGCCCGCGTCGCCACCAGTTCTTGGCTTTTGGAGAGGCGCACGAAGCAATAGACCCCGCCGAGCAAGACCGCGAAGGGCAGCATTTTCACGCCCAGAACCGGCGAATGCAGCAGCGCCATGCCGACAATGATGCTCGTGGAAACGCCGCGCCCGGAGGTGCGTTCGATCAGATTCACGACGTCGATGGAGAAGGTTAAAGTCAGAAAACCGGCATAGATAATGACCACGCCGAGGGCGAATTGGCGCGCCAGATAGCGATACAGCGTCCAGGACCAACTCATGGTTTTTGACTCGCTGTGGGCAGCGCGGGGGCGGCGCCGGGAAGCGGTCGCGGGTGACCGCCCCAGAGAAAATAAAGTGCGCCCACGACTCCGATGAGCGGGAAGACATAAAACAGCACGCACAGCGCGGTGTTTGAGACCGCCAGACCCTGCACGCCATAGCCCGCAATGCGAAGGCCAATGGCCGCACTGCAGGCCAAGGTCATCCGCAGCACATGCGCGCCGCGCGCCCGCTTGCCACGGATCACCGCTGCCAGCGCGATCAACGCAAAGGCGAGGCAATAAAGCGGCTGCGACAGGCGATTATGGGCTTCGGCGAGATAGGCCCGGCGTACCTTCGGCTTCAGCGAGGGATCGGGGAACAACAGCTCGCGCAGATAGCGTTCATTGGTGCTCCTCTCAGAGGCTTGGGCTTTACCGGCGAATTGATCGAGATCGACCACATCGCGCTGGAATTTGAGGACATTAAGACGGGCGCCGCGCTTGCCGCTCATCTCGATGGTGCCGTCCACCATGATCAGCCTTGCGCCGGCCGGGGTCTGCACGATGAGGCCGCTTTCGGCCAGATAGGTGACGGTGGATTTGGGATTGCGGCTGTCGTGAACCAGGACGCCGTGAATGCCGCCCTGATTGTCGATCTCGCGGATGAAAACAGTCAGCCCCTTGGACGGCGTGTTGAAAGTGCCTTCGTTGAGCAAGGCGGTGCCGATATTGGCGCTGATGTCGCCAACCTTGTCTTTCAAGGCGCGCTGCCCCGCGGGCATGAGGTAGAGGCCGCAGATATAAGCCAGCGTCATCACCAACACCGCTGCTACCAGCACCGGCAGCGCCATCTGGGAACGGCTGTAGCCAACCGAGGCCATCACCACCAGCTCACTGTCGGATTGCAGCCGCGACAGGGCGTAAAGGCAGCCGAAGAAGAAGGCGAGGGGCAGGATGATGACCAGCAAATTGGGGATCACCAGCATACTGATGTAGAGGAAGGTGGTCGCCGATTGGCCGCGGTTGATGATGAGGTCGAGAAAGTGTAGGGCCTGGGTCAGCCAAATCACGCAGGTCATCAGGAAGGCGAAAAGCGCCACGGGCCCGATCAACTGCTTCAGGACATAGGTGGACAGCTTCGGCATTGCGTTCCCAAAGAGGGCGACCGTGGCCCGCTTGCCCCAGGGGCGATTCGACATAAACTAGCAGCCCCATCTTTAGCACTGCCAAGCGCCCGGCGCGCAACCCAGCCGAATATCAGGAGAATTTCGATGCAATTCAACTTTGCCGCAGCAAGCCTGAAAGTCGAGGCGGGTAGCCTTGTTGTGGCAGCCAGCGAAGGCACCGTTCTCCTGCCGGCAGCGGCAAAAGCCGACAAAGCCTCCAAGGGTGCCGTGGGGCGGGCCCTTGCCGCCTCGCGCTTCACGGGAAAAGCAGGCCAGCTGGTGGAAATTCTGGCCCCGGCCGGGCTGAGCGTGAACCGCTTGATCGTGCTTGGCCTCGGTAAGGCCGAGGAATTCGATGCCAGCGCAGCCCAGAGCGCCGCCGCCGCCGTGCTCGGCAGGCTAAAGGGTTCAAACGAAACGGCGGTGACCTTCGATCTGGAGGGGTTGAAGGGCGCCAAGGTTGCAGGTGCCGATCTGGCCGCCAATCTCGTCTTCGGCGCCAAGCTGAAGAGCTATGCCTTCGACCATTACCGCACCAAGGATCTCGACGAGCGCCTCAGCAAACTCACCAAGGTGACGGTCCTCACGACCGATGTTGCCGCTGCCAAGAAGGCTTGGGCGCCGCTCGATGCCGTCGCCGAGGGCACCTATCTCGCCCGCGATCTCGTCAATGAGCCGCCGAATGTCCTGTACCCTGCGGAATTTGCCCGCCGCGCCAAGGCTTTGGTGAAGCTGGGCGTGAAAGTCACCGTGCTCGGCGAGACCCAGATGAAACGCCTCGGCATGGGCGCGCTCTTGGGTGTCGGTCAAGGCAGCGAGCGCGAAAGCCAGCTGGTGGTGCTGGAATGGAAGGGCTCGCGCAAGAAGACCGCCGCCCCCATCGCCTTCGTCGGCAAGGGCGTGTGCTTTGATTCCGGCGGCCTGTCGCTCAAGCCGGGCGCTGGCATGATGGGGATGAAGGGCGATATGGGCGGCGCCGCTGCCGTGATCGGCACCATGCGGGCGCTGGCCCTGCGCAAGGCCAAGGTCAATGCCGTGGCCGTGCTGGCCCTGGTTGAGAACATGCCGGACGGCAAAGCGCAGCGCCCTGATGATGTCGTGACTTCGCTCTCCGGCCAGACCATCGAAGTGCTCAACACCGATGCCGAAGGCCGCCTCGTGCTGGCCGACGCGCTGTGGTACGCGCAAGACAAGTTCGCCCCCAAATTCGTTATCGATCTGGCGACGCTGACCGGCGCCATTTTGATTGCACTGGGCGGCGAACATGCCGGGCTGTTCAGCAATGACGACACGTTGTCCGGCCAGCTGGCGGAAGCGGGTAAAGCCGCGGGCGAACCGGTGTGGCGTCTGCCGCTCGGCAAAGGTTACGACAAGCTGATCCGCTCCAAGATCGCCGATATGAAGAACATCGGCGGCCAGCATGCCGGGTCGATCACGGCGGCGCAGTTCCTGCAGCGCTTTGTGAAAGATAAGACACCTTGGGTCCATCTCGATATCGCCGGTGTGGCTTGGCAGGACGGCGAGCAAAAGCCGCTGATCCCAAGCTGGGGCACCGGTTGGGGCGTGCGGCTTCTCGACCGTCTTGTGGCTGACAATTACGAGGACTAAATTACACTCAAGGTTGAACGGTGCGTTCGGCTATGGGGGGTAAATCATGCGCGTGTTGAAGCTTGTGCTGATGAATGCCGTGCTGGGCGTGGCCGCGATGGCGGCCGCACAAGCAGCGGTCATAACGACTCCGACGGTCCCGTCTCTCGAACTGACGCGCAAGTGTCCGGTTGTTGTGGGCGACAATCCGGACGATCCGAAAGTCGTTCCCAATCTTGTGGCCGGACGCGGTGAAGCGGAAGCGGGGCATTTCGCGCGCGCCGCGGCGCATTTCCGGGCCCTCGCCGAAGACGGCAATGTCGAAGCGGAGCGCGAGCTGGGCGCTCTGCTGTTGCGCGATGGCTGCCCCGTCCAGACGGACAAAGCAGCGGGGCTTTCCTGGCTGCGCAAAGCGGCCGACAAGGATGATGCGCGGGCGCAATATCTCTATTCCGACGCGCTACTGCACGGCAACGGCACCGCGGAAGATGACAAAGGCGCCTTCCTGTGGGCCAAGCGCGCCGCCAAAGCAGATTGGGCGCCGGCACAGACCTCGCTTGGCTATCTCTATTTCGCGGGGCGCGGCGTCAAGATCAACCCGCATGAAGGCATCGTCTGGAGCGTCAAAGCGGGCGAGCAAGGGTCAGCCGAAGCGCTCTCCAATATCGCCAAGAGCTATCTCACCGGCAAAGGCGTGCCGAAGGATTTGCATCAGGCGATGTTCATGATGGCTCTCGCGATGCAGCGCATTCCGCCGCTGCAGTATCAGATCACCACCCGCTACAATGTCACCCGCTATAATATTGCCAGCAAGCTCAGCGTCGAAGAGGTGCGTACCATCGAAAAGGACGCCGAGAAGTGGGCCCCGACCAAAGGCTCGCTCGCCAAGGTGCTGGCGGATGCGGAAAAATGGTCGCCGGATGACGACAGGCCTGCGGGCACGAGTGGAGAGTGATTGGGGGAACGATTAGAGGCGTCCTGCGTGCTTCGAGGCTTGCCGCCCCAAACACCGAGATTCTCCTGGATCAAAAGTGAGCGGCAAGCACCTCAGCAGGACGAGATTTTTCTTGCTCCCCTTTCGCCATGCTGAGGTGGCCAGCCGCATCTTCGTGCGGGGGGCTGTCGCGATATTTGTACGGCTGGCCCTCGAAGCATGCAGTGCCCCGCTCGGCCAGAGATGATCATTTTGCTTGCTGGGGAAAATGCAATTACAAGGGGCCCATGGGACCCCCAATGACCGAGACCCTTTTCTATCACCTTGAAAAACACGGCCTGGAGGAGGTTCTTCCGGGGCTGGTAGAGAAGAGTGTGGCGCGCGGCTGGAAGGTTTTGATCCGCTGCGAATCCGCAGATCGGGCCGACGCGCTCGACAGCTTGCTGTGGACCTACAATGACGGCTTTCTGCCCCATGCCCAGCAAGGCGATGGCGAGGCGAGGCGCCAGCCGGTGTTGCTGACGGTGGAAGAGGGCAACGCCAATGACGCGGCGATCCTGTTTCTGGTCGGCGGCGCCAGCCCTCCGGCTTGGGACAGCGAAGCCGCCAAGGCGCTCACCCGCATCGTGCTCTTGTTCGACGGGCGCGATCCTGCAGCCTTGGACGGCGCCCGCGCCGCCTGGAAAACGGCCAAGGCGGCGGGTCACGAAGTGACCTATTGGAAAGAAAGCCCCACCGGAAAATGGGAAAAGCAGGGTTGATTTGCTGCGGTAGCCCTGCCTATCTGAGGGTAGCGGGGGCTACAGGTTTGAACTCATGTTTTTTGGCGGTTTCGGCTATCTCCTGATTTCGCTGGCTTTTGCGTATCACTGCATACGCTCAGGGCGGCCGTGGTGGTGGCTGCTGGTGATTGGCATGCTGGGGCCGATCGGCTGGGGCGCTTATGTCCTTTTCGCGGTCATCCCCGACATGGCTGGCAGTACTTCGGCCCGCCGCTTCGCCGACAACGTCGCCACGATGGCCGATCCGGGCCGCTCCTATCGCGAGAAGCTGCGCGAGGTGGAGCGCGTGGGCTCGGCGGACGCCAAGCGGGCGCTGGCCGAAGAATGCATCAAGCGCGGTCTATTTCAGGATGCGGTCGAGCTTTACCAAAGCGCCATGGCGGGGCCCATCGGCGCCAGTGATCCGGTGCTCCTGCGCGGTATGGCGCGGGCCAAATTGCTGGCTGGTGATGGCACGGGCGCGGTCGAAGCCTTCGAGAATCTGAAAGCCCTGGATCGCGCCGCCATCGATGCCGATACCGAACTCGATTATGCCCGCGCGCTGACATTGGCGGGGCGCACCGAAGAGGCCTTGCGCCAGTTCGAAGCCGTGGTGCCACGCTATCCCGGCGAAGAAGCGCGCTGCCGCTATGCCCTGCTGTTGCAGCAGCTCGGCCATAAGGAACGCGCCACCGCGCTGTTTCGCGAGATCATCGCTTCGGTCAAACACGCCCCCAGCTATTACCGCAGCCGCCAAAGCGAATGGTACCGCATCGCCAGAGAACAGTTGGCGTCGAGCTGAGGCTCGCGGTTCAGCGAACTATTGAATCCCCAGCACCAATTTTTCGGCGTCGCCGTTGGGCTCATTCTCTTTGTCGCCGAGGCGATGCACGAGCAGCGGTCCGCAATCGGGGTTCTTCATGCGCGGCAGGGGCGGATTGAAGATCCGGCAGATGCTGCCATCGGGCATCTGTTGCCAGGTGCCTTGGAATTCAAACATGTAGGCCGGCACCTTGCCGCTGAAGGTGTGATCGGGCTTGTAATAGAAGTGGCTGACATAGCCGCCATCGCGCGTGATCAGCGTGTTGCCGTAATAGTCGGCCATCGGATCGCTATCAGCGCTTGCCACGTCAGCGGCGATGGCAGCGGTCGACAGGACCGCCAGCGCAAGAAGGGCACGCACACCAATCGCCATCTCAATAGTCCTCAAGGGCGGTCGAGCCGCCGAGAAACGTGCGAGACGTCAACGCCACCGCTGTGGTGCAGGAGGTTGACCGAAGTTCGGCTCAAATAAGAAAAACACAAGCCCGGCTTATCGTTGCTGCGCGGTCGCCAGCAAGGGGGCTTGTTACATTTTGCGAAACTTCGCGACAAAGGCGGAGGCCGCTAAGCCCCCGCCTTGTGCGGTCTATTTACGCGAGGTCTGTTACGCCAGACCTTGTTCCAAATCGGCAATGATGTCGGCAGCGTCTTCGATGCCGACGGACAAACGCACGGTGTCTTCCGTCACGCCCGCTTCCAGCAGCTCTTGCGTGGAAAGCTGGCTATGGGTGGTGGAGGCTGGGTGTATGATCAGGCTGCGGGTGTCGCCGACATTGGCGAGATGGCTGAAGAGTTTGACCGAATTGACCAGCTTTTTGCCTGCCTCAAAGCCGCCTTTGACGCCAAACGTAAAGACGCTGCCCGCGCCTTTGGGGCTGTATTTGCGCGCCAATTCATAACTCGGATTGCCCGGCAGGCCCGCGTAGTTGACCCAGGAGACGGCGGGATGGCTTTGCAGCCACTTGGCCACTTCCAGGGCATTGTCGGAATGCTTCTGAATGCGCAGCGGCAAGGTCTCAATACCGGTCAGCACCAGGAAGGCATTGAAGGGTGCTAGCGCCGGTCCAAGATCGCGTAAGCCTAAGACGCGCGTCGCCAGGATGAAGGAGATGGCGCCAAAGGTGTCCCAGATTTTCAGGCCGTGATAGGAGCCGCTGGGTTCGGTGATGGTGGGGAACTTGCCATTGTTCCAATTAAACTTGCCGCTATCGACGATGACGCCCGCAATCGAATTGCCATGGCCGCCCAAAAATTTCGTTGCCGAATGCAGCACGATATCGGCGCCCCATTCGATCGGACGGATGAGGTAAGGCGTCGCCAAGGTATTATCGACGATCAGCGGAATGCCTGCTGCATGGGCGATTTTCGCAATCGGTTCGAGATCGGTGATGATGCCGCCGGGATTGGCGATACTCTCGACAAAGATGGCTTTGGTCTTGTCGTTGATCGCGGCCTTGAAGCTTTCCGGTTTGGTGGCATCGGCCCATTGCACGCCCCAGCCGTATTTCTTAAAGGCGTGATTGAACTGATTGACCGTGCCGCCATAAAGCTGGCGCGCCGCCACCACGTTGTCGCCGGGGTTGAGCAAAGTGTAGAGCGCCAGATGCTGCGCCGCGTGACCCGAACCCACGGCCAACGCTGCTGCGCCACCTTCCAGCGCTGCCACACGCTGTTCCAGCACGTCATTGGTTGGATTCATGATGCGCGAATAGATATTGCCGAATTCTTTGAGGCCAAAAAGATTGGCGGCATGATCGGTGTTATCGAAGACATAGGATGCGGTTTGATAGATCGGTGTCACGCGCGCATGGGTAGTGGGATCGGCCTTGGCGCCTGCGTGGATGCTGCGTGTTGAAAAACCTGGTTCTGCCACGGGGGATACTCCTTGCTGCGATGGTGCCGATTTTATCAAATCTTCCGCCTGAGCGGCAGCGAAGCCTTTGGGCTGCGTTTTTGCGGATTTTCCGAAAAGCCATTTGAACATAGACGTGTTCCTAGAAACGGACGCCGACGCCGGTGCCGAGCAGCCATGGATTGATGTTGACGCTAGCGGTAACCGGGGCGCCGCTGAACGAGGCATGGGTCGAGAGCCACAAACGCTTGATATCGATGTTGGCGAAGTAGCGGCCGTCTTCACTCAGCGGAATGTCGGTGCCGGCCTGCAGAGCAAAGCCCCAATTGTCGGTGGTGCGCAGCTTGCCCAGCGGTCCGACCGAGCGATTGTAAAAGATCGTGAAATTGGGACCGGCGCCGAGATAAGGCTTGAAGGGGCCGATCTGATCGAAATGGTACTGCACGGTCACGGTCGGCGGCAGCAGCGTGACATTGGCGAGCTTGGTGGTCTTGTTCCAAAAGACAGCGTGCTTGTCGGTGCCCGCAATGGCTTCCACGGACCAATGATCGGTGAGGAAATAGGTGATGTCGGCTTCCGGGATGGTGGTGTCGCTGATGCCGACCTTGCCGCCAATGCTGACGGTCGAACTGACGTCGGGAACGATTTCCACGGCGCGCAAGCGCAGCAAGATGGTGCCGGCCTCATAAGGCGCGGCGGCGGCCGCGGTGGCGAAAAGAGCGGCAGCAAGGGGGTAATACAGCTTCTTCATGGGAAATCTCCGTCATCAGTATTTCGCTATGTAGATTAAACACATAATGTCGACCAATAAAGTAGAATATGAAATTGCACAGCGTGGCGTTGCAAAATAACGACGCGCCGAGCGCGCATCGCCCAATCGTCTGCAAAGCGCTGCGTTCGCTATCTTTCTTGCCGTTATCGCGAAATCAAGGCGGGCTTGATACGCGTCACTGAGCCGATCTGCCGCAGTCTTCGCACACCAAGTCGTGAAGCGCTTGCGCTGCTGCGGCTGTGCGCACACCGAGCGCGCGGGCGTAAACTCTTGTGGTGATTTGCCGAATTGCACATGAGGGGCATTGTTATGACCACCAGAAGACAGCTTTTGACCACGCTTGGCGCAGGCGCTGCCTCTGCCGCTTTGCTCGAACCCGCCTTGGCTGCCAAAGCGGCAGCGAAAGCCAAAGCCAATGTGATTCAAAAGCGCGTGCTCGGGCGTACCGGGCATCTGGTGGCGCCGCTGGGACTGGGCGGGCAAGCCTCGCTGCAATGGACGCCCGAGGGTGTCGATGCGCCGGATATCATCGTGCGCGCTGTCGAGCTGGGCGTGAATTATCTGGACACCGCCAATGTTTATGGCCCGAGCCAGATGCATTACGGCGAAGCGTTTCGGCGCCTCAATCTGGTGCCGGGCAAGCCTGGCTATAACGCCGACTTACGCGAAACGCTGTTCCTCAATTCCAAGACCAACAAACGCTTCGCCAAGAATCCAGCCGACACCGCGGGGCCGTTCGCCATTGACGAATTGAAGCGCACGCTGACCCAGGTC
>JARLIR010000141.1 GCA_031291635.1 Rhizomicrobium sp.
CTCGCCGAAGGCGGTGCCTTGGTGGCGCTCACCGGTCAGCACACTGGCCGCTCGGCCTCCGACAAATACGTCGTCAAGGATGCGGGCTCGGAAAGCAAAGTGTGGTGGGACGCGAACAAGGCCCTGTCACCCGAAGGTTTTTCCCAGCTCCATGCCGACATGATGGACTATGCCAAAGGCCGCGAGATCTTTGTCCAGGATCTCTGGGGCGGGGCCGATCCCAGCCATCGCCTACCGGTACGCGTGATCACCGAACTGGCCTGGCATTCGCTCTTCATCCGCCATCTTCTGATCCGCCCCGACAACGACTCGCTGAAGGATTTCGTGCCCGCTTTCACGGTGATCGATTTGCCTGGCTTCAAAGCTGATCCGGCGCGCCATGGCTGCACCACCGCCACCGTCATCGCGCTCGATTTTACCCGCCGCATGGTGCTGATTGCAGGCACCTCCTATGCCGGCGAGATGAAAAAATCCGTCTTCACCATCCTCAATTATCTGCTGCCGGAAAAAGGCGTGATGCCGATGCATTGCTCAGCCAATTCCTCGAGCAAAGGCGATGTGGCGATCTTCTTCGGCCTCTCCGGCACTGGCAAGACCACGCTGTCGGCGGATTCCGCGCGCACTCTGGTGGGCGATGATGAGCATGGCTGGGGTCCGAGCGGCGTCTTTAATTTTGAAGGCGGTTGCTATGCCAAGGTGATCCGCCTGTCTCGCGAAGCCGAGCCCGAAATCTATGCCACCACCGAGCGTTTCGGCACTGTGCTGGAAAATGTCGTCTGTGATGCCGAGACCGGGGCGCTGGATCTCGATGACGAGCGCTACACCGAAAATACCCGCGCCGCTTATCCCATCCATTTTATCCCCCATGCCAGCGACAGCGGCCGCGTCGGCCATCCCGTCAACGTCATCATGCTGACTGCGGACGCTTTTGGCGTCTTGCCGCCGATCGCCAAGCTCTCGCCCAGCCAAGCGATGTACCACTTCCTGTCTGGCTTCACGGCGCGGCTGGCGGGCACCGAAAAGGGCATGGGGAGAGAGCCGGAGCCCACTTTCTCGACCTGTTTCGGCGCCCCGTTCATGCCGTTGCATCCCTCTGTTTACGGCAATCTGTTGCGCGATCTGATTGACGAACATGATTGCGATTGCTGGCTGGTCAACACCGGCTGGAATGGCGGTCCGGCCTCTACTGGTGGTACCCGCATGCCGATCAAGCTGACGCGCACCTTGCTGCACGGCGTCCTCAATGGCTCGCTCGCCACCAGCCAATGGAATCACGATCCGGTGTTTGGCTTTCGCATTCCTGTGGCGGTGAGCGGCGTGCCGGCCAAAGTCCTCAATCCGCGGGAGGCTTGGCCGGACAAAGAGGCCTATGATGCGCAAGCCAAGCGCCTCGCCGATCTCTTCCGCGACAACTTCCGCAAATTCATTCCCTACGTCGATGAACGCGTCTTGCGTGCGGCCGAACATATTGCGCAGGCAGCGGGGTAAAATTTCGGCTATTCTTCGCCGATATTTTCTGCCCCCGTTTACGGGGGAAGTGGATCGCGCGCGAAGCGTGCGAGACGAAGGGGGGCTTCATGCGCAAACCAATTTACGCACTGATCGCAGTTTTACTGAACCAACCCGCAATGGCCGACTTGCTGGAGGATCCTGTTATCGCGTCGTCGCTCCCACGCATCGTCACAGCGGACGAAAACGGCAAAACCTTTGCACTCGCCGTTGGCCAGTGCCTCGATGTCCGGCTTTCCACACAAGCTGCCTCGACCGGCTACGACTGGTTTTTGGCCCCCGGCCTGTCTGAGGCAGTGAGTCTGGCGGCCCGCACCGTGACCACAGCAGGCAATGCCATGCCGGGCGCGCCAGCGCAGCTTGATTACATTCTCTGTGCCGCCGCCCTCGGTACCGTTGCCGTGACCTTCCGCAACTACCGTGTTTGGGAAAAACACACCCCGCCTGCGAAAACACTCAGCTTCACAGTCACAATAACGCCTTAGTACTTCTTGTCAGACCGGCACACGCGCCATGATTACTACGACTATAAGAAGTATTCACAATGGCAACAAACCCTCTATAGTTGTGCATCATAACTACGCCACCAGGAGGAGCCATGAGTATTCTTCGCATCACACTCTGTGCCGCCGCGTTGTTTGGGTTGATCCAAAGCGCCGGGGCCTTTGGCACTGTCACCATCCTTGGTCAGAACGCGGAGCATGAGCGCATCACCCGCCATGCTTTGGCTTGCAGCCAGTCGGGCTTATCACCTTCGATCTGTTTTCAATCCTTCTCCATTGATCAACTCGCTGGCAAATCGGGGACCTATGGCGCGGTCGGCGCTCCGGATGACATCACCCGTGGGCTGACGAGCAAAGACTACGCCCATTGCGATAACGGCGATTACCTGAATGTCGCCAACTATCCGCAGAGCCAATCAGCGGCGCAGGCCAATCTTGTCAGCTGCCGCAATTGGATGTTGACCAATCTCAATCAGGCAGTGAATGATGCCGCTGCCTTGCTCAAGAACGGCAAGGTTGATGATTCCCAAATCCCGACCGCCATCGCTTGCAGCTTCAACGGCCGCAAAGGCCGGGCCAAATGCAACGTGATCGAGGATTTTGGCCTGACACTGCATGCTCTGCAGGATATCTACTCCCACAGCAATTGGTCCGACCAAGCTGGCCCAGGCGCGATCTCGACCAGCAATGCGCCGGGTTTGCGCAACAACACCATCATTACGTGGCTCAACTTCCGCAGCAATACAGGCTTTCCGCCTGGGCTGATCAGCGGCTGTTTCATCTTGGGCTTCCCGCCGGATACCGACGGTCAGCGCGGCTGTCCTAATCGGGCGACGCATTACTACCTCAACAAAGACAAAGGTCAGATCGATCCTTCGATCGGCAAAGGCACTACGCCGCGCGGACAAATCGACAGCAACTTTGGCAATGCGGTCAATCTGGCGATCCGCGATACGCGGGACAAATGGGACTATTTGCGCGAGCAACTCGTCGCCCGTTACGGCCAGAAGAACGGCAATCTGATGATCTGCGCCTTGACGCATGACAACGCGGCGAAAGACTGCAAATAGCCGTCAGACAAAAAAAGCGGCGAGGGGATCACCTTCGCCGCTTGCTTTTTTCCAGCGCCGCAGCCCGCCTTAATCGTCCTCGCGATATTCGAAACGCCGTTCGGCGGCGGCGCTAATTTCGGCGGAGGCCAGATCGCCTTCGCTTTGATAGCGGCGCAGATGCTCCTTGGCGGCATCCTCAATGTGCTGGCGCAGATGCGGATGCTTGCGCGTCAACATGGTGAAGTCTTCGGCGGAGAGTGCCAGCAAGCGACATTGGCTGAGGGCGGTGATGGTGGCGCGGCGGTGGGTCTGGTGCAGCAGCGCCAGCTCGCCAAAGAAATCGCCCGGCCCGAATTGCACGCGGCGGTGCGGCAGCTCGGCCTCGACCTCGCCCGAGATGATGAAATACATGGCGTGGGCAGGGGCGCCTTTGACCGAAATGATGGTGCCGCGGGCCACACTCTGACTGCGCAAGACGTCCATCACCTCGCTCAGGATTTGCGCATCGATTTCCTTGAACAGCGGCACGCGCGCCAGCATGCCGAAGGTGACGATGAATTCGCGCTGATGGATTGAGGTCATGAAGCCATTGGCGACGATGCCGACCGGCAGCGCCAAGACGCCTAGCCCCATCACCATGGTGCAGCCGGCCACGATGCGGCCCCAAAAGGTGATCGGTACCTCATCGCCATAGCCCACCGTGGTGAGTGTAGTGATAGCCCACCACATGGCGCTGGGGATGGTGCCGAACTGTTTCGGCTGTACCGTACCTTCCACCGCATGCATGGCGGCGCCCGCGAAGACCGTGGCGCAAGCCAGCAGCAGCAGGGTGCCAAAAAGGGCGCGGCGCTCAGCCATCACCACTCGGCCTAAGGTCGACAGCGCTGGCGAATAGCGCGCGATTTTCATCAAGCGCACGAGCCGCACCAACCGCAGGAAGCGCAGATCCAGCACCGGGAACAGCACGGTGAAATAGACCGGTGCCACGGCCAGAAAATCGATCATCATGGTCGGCTTCAAGGCCGCCGTCAGACGCCCATGCCAACGCCCTTTTTCGCGCACCAGCGGGTCTTCGATCGAAACCCACAGCCGCAGCAGATATTCGATCGTGAAGACGGCAACCGAAAAGACCTCGAAGACTTCGAAGTCGAACCAATAGGGCTTGCGGATATCCGGCACGCTTTGCAGCGTGAAGGCCATCACGTTGAGAATAATCAGAACGATCAGAAAGGTCTCAATCAGAGCGCCGACGGGGCCATGGGCGGGGCCGCCTTCGAGCACAAGATAGACGCGGCGGCGGAGCTTTGCGTATTTGTCCACCGCCATCGCCTTAAACCTCGGTCAGCCGGGCCTCGATGGCTGCCAACGCCTCTTTCGCCTTGTCACCGTCCGGTCCGCCAGCTTGGGCCATGTCGGGACGGCCACCGCCGCCCTTGCCGCCCAAAGCCTCTGAGCCGATCCGCACCAATTCGACGGCGCTGATGATTTTGGTGAGGTCTTCGGTGACCCCCACCACGATGGAGGCTTTGCCCTCGGCCACGGCGATGAAGGCCACCACGCCGGACCCGATCTTGGTCTTGGCTTCATCCGCCAGACCCTTCAGGTCTTTGGGCGAAACCCCATCCACCACCCGCAGCACGGCTTTGAACTGCCCCACATCTTTGACGTCGCCGTCCCCGCCGCTGGTAGCAGGGCCAGCCAGCGCCAGGGCGCGTTTGGCATCCGTCAGCTCGCGTTCGAGACGGCGGCGGTCATCGGCCAGCTGGGCGACACGGGCGGGCAGCTCTGCAGGGCTGGTTTTCAGCGCCGCGGCGGCTTCACGCGTCAGCTCGGCTTGATGCAAGAGGTATTGGCGGGCGCCTTCGGAGGTCAGCGCTTCGATGCGGCGCACGCCAGAGGCCACGGCGCTTTCGCCCAGAATAGTGATCAGGCCGATATCGCCCAAACGCCAAACATGGGTGCCGCCGCAGAGCTCGACGGAATAGGGCTTGTCCCCATCCATACCCATGGTGAGGACGCGCACTTCATCGCCGTATTTTTCACCGAAGAGGGCTTCCGCACCGGCTTCGATAGCTTTGTCGGTTGGCATCAGGCGGGTGGTGACGTCGCTATTCTGGCGCACCACGGCGTTGACGAGGTCTTCTACCTTCTGCAGCTCTTCCAGGCTGACCGCCTTGGGATGGGAAAAGTCGAAGCGCAGTCGTTCCGGCGAGACCATCGAGCCTTTTTGCGCCACATGATTGCCCAGCACGCGCTTCAGCGCGGCATGGAGCAGATGGGTGGCCGAATGGTTGGCGCGGGTGGCGCGGCGGCGCTCGCTGTCGACCTTCAGATCCAGGGAATCGCCGATCGCGAGATCGCCTTTGGTCAGTTCGACCACATGCACGATGAGGGCGCCAAGCTTCTTTTCGGTCTCGATGACGCGGCCTTCGGCTTTGGCCGATTTGACCAGGCCGTGATCGCCCACCTGGCCACCGGATTCGCCGTAGAAAGGCGTCTGGTTGGTGAGGATGCGCACCGTATCGCCCGCTTTGGCAGAGGTGACGCGGGCGCCGTCCTTGATGATCGCCACCACAGTGCCTTCGGCTTCTTCGGTGTCATAGCCGAGGAACTCGGTCTTGCCGAGATCATCGAGCATGGCAAACCAAGTCGTATCAGTGGCGGCTTCGCCGGAGCCCGACCAAGCTTTGCGGGCTTCGGCCTTTTGGCGGCCCATGGCATCGGAAAAACTGGTGAGATCGACGCCGATACCGCGGGCCTTCAAAGCATCCTGGGTGAGATCGAGCGGGAACCCGAATGTGTCGTAAAGCTTAAAGGCGACTTCGCCGTCCAGCGTGTCGCCCTTGTTAAGGCTGGAAGTGGCTTCTTCAAGCAGTTTCAGGCCGCGCACCAGGGTTTCGCGGAAACGGTATTCTTCCAGCTTCAAGGTTTCGGCAATCAGCGCCTGACCGCGGTTGAGCTCGGGATAAGCCTCGCCCATTTCGGCCACCAGCGACGGCACCAAGCGGTGCATCAGCGGGTCTTTGGCACCAATCAAATGGGCATGCCGCATGGCCCGGCGCATGATCCGGCGCAGCACATAACCGCGCCCTTCATTAGAGGGCAGCACCCCTTCGGCAATCAGGAAGGAGCTGGCGCGCAAATGGTCGGCGATGACGCGGTGGCTGGGTAGCGCCGTGCCTTCGGCCTTGGCGCCCGAGAACTCCACCGAAGCCGCGATCAAATGGCGGAACAAGTCGGTTTCGTAATTGTTGGTCTTGCCTTGCAGGATGGCGGCGATGCGCTCCAGCCCCATGCCGGTATCGATGGACGGCTTGGGCAGCTCGTTGCGGGTGTTTTCGTCCACCTGCTCGAACTGCATGAAGACGAGGTTCCAGAACTCCAGATAGCGGTCGCCATCTTCTTCCAAAGAGCCGGGCGGGCCGCCCCAAACTTCGGGGCCCTGGTCATAGAAGATTTCCGAGCAATAGCCGCAAGGGCCGGTGTTGCCCATGGCCCAGAGATTGGATTCGTGGCCGATGATGCGGTCATCCGTCAGGCCAGCGATCTTCTTCCACAAAGCGCGGGCTTCTTCGTCCTTGGGATAGACGGTGATCAGCAGCCGGTCCTTGGGCAGACCAATGGTCTTGGTGATGAAATCCCAAGCAAAGGTAATGGCTTCTTCTTTGAAGTAATCGCCGAAGGAGAAATTGCCCAGCATCTCGAAAAAGGTGTGATGGCGGGCAGTATAGCCGACATTGTCGAGATCGTTGTGCTTGCCCCCGGCGCGGACGCATTTCTGCACGCTGGTGGCGCGATTGTAAGGTCGCTTTTCGGCGCCCGTGAAAACGTTCTTGAACTGCACCATGCCAGCATTGGTGAAGAGCAGCGTTGGATCGTTGCGCGGCACCAGCGGGGAGGAGGGCACGATGGCGTGGCCGCGGTCGCGGAAGAACGCCAGGAATTCGGAGCGGAGATCAGCAAGACTCGTCATGAAGACCTTTTAGCTGGCGGTAATATTATTGTCATCCCGGTGGGCGAAGGCAGCAGCGTCGCGCTTCGGCGACTGACTTTAGCCCCCTATCGCTTCGCCGCAATGGCCCCACAATGGGAAAGGGCGCGACGGTTGCCCGCCACGCCCTTTCTGGAGTCGCTCTCTCATGCCAACAAGAGAACAGACCTGAAGTTTGGTCAGGCGGTCAGCTCTCGGCTGCCTCCGCATCGTCACTACCGAGCGCCAGCGCCGCACCGATCAGCCCGGCATTTTGCCGGATCGCCGCTTCGATCGTCGCCGCAATCTCTTTGTTGTTTTCCAGGAAGGTCTTAGCCGCCTCACGGCCTTGCCCCACGCGAGTGCCGTCATAAGAGAACCAAGAGCCTGATTTCTCCACGATGCCGGCTTTGACGCCAAGATCTAAGAGCTCGCCGACCTTGGAGATGCCCTGGCCGTACATAATGTCGAACTCGACCTGCTTGAAGGGCGGGGCGACCTTGTTCTTGACCACTTTCACGCGGGTCTGGTTGCCCACCACCTCATCGCGGTCCTTGATGGCGCCGATACGGCGAATATCCAGGCGCACCGAGGCATAGAATTTGAGGGCATTGCCGCCGGTCGTGGTCTCGGGATTGCCGAACATGACGCCGATCTTCATGCGGATCTGATTGATGAAGATAACGATGGTGTTCGATTTGGAGATCGAGCCGGTCAGCTTGCGTAAGGCTTGGCTCATCAACCGGGCTTGCAAGCCGGGAAGCTGGTCGCCCATTTCGCCTTCGAGTTCGGCTTTCGGCGTCAGCGCCGCGACCGAATCGACCACCACGATGTCGACCCCGCCCGAGCGCACCAGCGTATCAGTGATCTCAAGGCCTTGTTCGCCGGTATCAGGCTGGGAAATCAAGAGCTCATCGACATCGACGCCGAGCTTGCGGGCGTAACCCGGATCAAGTGCGTGTTCGGCGTCCACATAGGCCGCGACACCGCCCTTTTTCTGAATTTCGGCCACCACATGCAGCGCCAGTGTGGTCTTGCCCGAGGATTCCGGACCGTAAATTTCAATCACGCGGCCGCGCGGCAAACCGCCAATGCCGAGTGCGATGTCCAGGCCAAGCGAGCCCGTGGAAATAACATCAGCCGATGTCACGGGGTCGCGTTGACCCAGCTTCATCACGCTGCCTTTGCCAAAGGCGCGGTCAATCTGCGACAGCGCTGCTTCGAGCGCCCGCTTTTTCTCGCTGTTTTCTTCTTTGCCCACGACGCGCAACGGTGCCTGACTCATTGATGTCGCCTCCTTTAGACCACGCCTCAGCGCGCATTCCCAATGAATTCCGCGCCCCGGCTGTTAGCCTTAATGTACACGCTTTGTTCTTATGCGCAAGCCGTTATATAAAGGATTGAATGGCCGCCGTAATACAGCATCATGTTCGCATCTTGTTCTTGTTGGAACGAAAAGCGAATCAGAAGGCGCCTCAAGGGCTGAAAGGCGGTTGCGCGACGGGTGTCGTCGCGCCTTGGTTGGGCAACGAATCATTCCTTTAGGTAACGAGTGCGAAACGCTCTCAGCTTATGCTTGTCGCCGCACCGCAGAGGAGAGTGTCATGACCATCGCCTTCACAGAGATTAGCCTGGGCGTGGCCTTGATGGATCGCGAGCACCGCGCATTGGTGGCTTTGTTCGACGCTTTCGAGCGCTGTTTTGGCGACGACAGCCAGCTGGAAGAGGCCGAACGGCTGGCGGGCGAAGCTTTGTCCCTCGCCAATGACCATTTCGAGCATGAAGAAGCGCTGATGGCGGAAAGCCAGTATCCCGGCATCGCCGAGCACAAATTCCACCACCGCAATCTTCGGCTTCAGTTCACCACCCTGGTCGATGACACCATCGCCAATATTCGTCGCCATGATCCGGTAACCTTGGAGCATTTGGACGTCATGCGCCGATTGTTGCAGGAACATATCCTGGGCCCCGATACGGTTCTGGCGGCCCATCTGAAAACCGTCAGCGCCCAGTCGGAACGCGCCGAGCCGACGCTATAACAAGCTTAAGACCCCCAGCGGCGCGTTAGGACTTCCGGCAACTGTGGCGGCGGACCGGGCTGCTTGCCCAACAAGACCTCAGAATCGTGCCACTTGCCCCAATTGTGGCCATGCTCACGCCACAGGCGAGGATCATTTGCACACCCTACAAACGGGAGTGTGTAGATGAAGACGGTCGTGTCGGTCTATTCGATCACGATGGGTGCGCTGATCATCGTGTTCTGGAGCGTGGTGTGGGCCAACGGCTCGGTTCCGGACATGCTGAGCAAGCCCTGGGAAATTGCCATGCATCTTTCCGCCGAATTCACCACGGCGGGGCTGTTGCTAGTGAGCGGCTTCGGTCTTTTGTTCGGTGCCCGCTGGGCCTTGCGTGTCAACGTCTTTGCTTCCGGCATGCTGGTCTACAGTTTGATTCAAACACCCGGCTATTATTTGCAGCGCAACGCCATGATCTTCGTGCTGATGCTGGCAGTGTCGTTTCTGATCACCGTGCTACTCTCGCCCGCCTTCAAGCCCAGCTTAGAAGACGGCCCGGCTCGCTCGTCCTAAGTAAGCGACCGCAGCAAAGCGGGAATAAAACAACGTTCAACGGAGTATTTGCGCTGTAGCTCGCGGGAAGCGGACATGCGCATTCTCAAACCCATCACCTTGCCAGACGGGCGCCTCTGGCGTGGTCGCTTCGATGGCCTGACGCGGCTTTTGCATTGGCTGACCGTCGCGTTTGTCATCTTCCAATTCGCTAGCGGGCTGTCGTTCGAAACTCTGGAAGGCACACCGACTTTTCCGTTTCTTCTGATGCTTCACCGCACGGCAGGCGTGGCGCTTTGGTTGATCACCCTTTTTCGTCTCTGTTGGAGGTCCAGTTTCGCAACCTTCCCACCCTTTCCCATCGGCCTGCCGCATCACATGCAATGGGCGGCGAAGCTCACCGAATACGCCCTTTATGGCTTGCTTTTGCTCCAACCCTTGAGCGGGCTTGCAGACACGCTCCTGCGCGGACGGCCATTTGCACTGTTTCTTTGGACGATTCCGAAACTTCTGCCGCGCCAGATCGAATGGTCGCTTTTCGCCCATCAGCTCCATGAATGGGGTGTTTGGGCTCTGATGGCGGTCGCAGGCCTGCACGCGCTGGCCGCGCTTTTCCATCATCTTGTTCTGAAGGATGACGTGCTCAAAGCCATGCTGCCTTGAGCGTCACCGCCGAAGGCGCACCAACACCAAATTGGTGTGCCCCCTAGCCGTTCTTCTTCACCGCGGGCGCACCGGACAGCACTTCTTTGACCTTGGCGGCGAGTTGTTTCAGGCCGAAGGGTTTGGGCAGGAAGTGCAAATCTTCGGCTTTCTCGTCGTTGCGGCGGAAGGCTTCTTCGGCATAACCGGACATGAAGATCACCTGCATGTCAGGGCGGATGCGGCGCACTTGGCGCACCATGGTGGGGCCATCCATATTGGGCATCACCACGTCCGTAATGATGAGATGGATTGGCGCTTTGTCGGCGCGCACATGCTCCAGCGCTTCTTCCCCACCTGAAGCTTCAATCACATTGTAGCCGCGCATACGCAGCGCTCTGGCGGCAAAGCTGCGTACGGCTTCTTCGTCCTCCACTAACAAAATCGTGTCCTGACCGGTGACATCGCGCGGCGCGGCCCGTTCGGCTTCCACCACGGGGGCGTTCTGATCGATGTGGTGGCGGGGCAGGTAGATGCGGAAGGTGGTGCCGCGGCCGATCTCCGAATCCAAGGTGATGAAACCACCCGATTGCTTGACGATGCCATAGACGGTGGCGAGGCCTAAGCCGGTACCTTGCCCCACCGGCTTGGTGGTGAAAAAGGGATCGAAAATTTTGCCCAAAATCTCGGGTGGAATGCCGGTGCCGGTATCGGCGACGTCGATGCGGACATATTCGCCCGCGGGCATGATGGCGGTGCCGAGCGCGGTAGCATGACTGGTGGCTTCATTGGCGGTGCGGATAGTGACGACACCACCGCCCGGCATGGCATCGCGGGCATTGACCACCAAATTGATGATGGCGTTGGAGAGCTGCGCCTCATCGGCATGCACCGGCCACAAATCCGTGCCGTGATCGAGGTTGAGCTCGATGCCTTCGCGGAGCAGGCGGCGCAGCATCAGGGCCAATTCGCCCACCACGTCGCGCACCACCAACACTTTGGGCTGCATGGTCTGCTTGCGCGAGAAGGCCAGCAACTGGCCCACCAGCGTGGCGGCGCGCAGCGCGTTCTGATGGATCTCGTTGATCTCTTTGAAGGAGGGATCCCCGGCCTGATGGCGCATCAGCAGGAATTCGGAGTTGCCGATGATGACGGTCAGAAGATTGTTGAAATCATGCGCCACACCACCGGCGAGCTGGCCCACGGCCTGCATCTTCTGGCTTTGGGCGAATTTGACCTCGAGCGCCTTTTGCTCGGAGACATCGAGCAGGAACAGCACCGCTTTGCCATCGGCCATGGGATTGGCGAACAACTCGGCCATGCGCTCATTGGAACGCTCGCCGCCTGTCATACCGTTCGATTGCCCCACCGCGCGCACTTCGACGGAAGCCAAATCGGCTTCGCCGCGCGCCGCTTTGGCGATCAGTTCCAAGGCGCGGGCGCGGTCTGCCGGATCGATCAAATCACCCAGCGAACGGGCGGAGACCGCCGCCGCGAAAAAGCTGCGAAATGCATTGTTGGCTTCGAGCAGTGTGCCGTCGGCGGCGGCAAAGGCCACCCCCATAGGGGCATCACGGATGACATCACCGGCGGGCTGCAGCGCCTTGGCGGGCGCCACCGCGCTCGGGCGCGCTACGGCGGAAAGCCGGGGCGTGAACCACCACACCGCTTGGCGCTCAGCCAAAGGCCGCACCGCCGCGACGATCTCGAGGCCCGGCGCGACCGGGAAGGTCTCTTCGCGCGCCACGCCTTCGCCTGCGGCTTTGGTCAGGCGATAAAGCACGGCGGCGGACGCCTCACCGCTCAAGGCGAGCTCGGGCGGAGCGGCGGCATCGCCTTCGGAACCGGCCATGCGGCGGTAGACGTCATTGCAATCGAGCACGGTGCCGTCGGGCGCGGTGATGGCCCAGGCGACATTGGCGCGGGCGGCTGCCTCGGCGACGCGGCGGACATTGCTTCCGGACAGCCATTTGCGCTGCCACAGCCCGTAAACCACGAGGCTTGTCACCCCCGCGACGCTGAGCAGGAGCGCCACTCCGGCCCATTGGGCCTGTTGCGGCGCAGCCACGGCAACCACGCCTGCGCCCAGCGCCAGCGCGACAAATCCCGTCGCCGCCCAGCGCCAGTTGCCGCTTGGCACCCCTAGGGCAAAATCCCGTAATCCGTGAGCTGTCATGATGATTCGAAACCTCTTGAGACAGTAGGCATATTTTGCCGCCCAAGGAAGTTGGCAGAAATCCGGCTCCGGTAGACGTGATTTGCCGCCGCCGTGGCCCAGCTTATAAACCTGATAGCGATAACAAAAACCGGGAGAAGAGCATGCGCAGGGGTTTTGCAGCGGGTGTTTTGGCGCTTGTGGCGGTGACAGCGATGGCCCCGGCCAAGCCTGCCTCCCATTGGGTCGCCAGCTGGGCCACCGCCCTGATGATCTCGGACGGCGCCAATTATCTGCCGGTCGAGCAGCTCAGCCATGCCACCCTGCGCCAGACCGTGCGGCTGTCCACCGGCGGCAAGGCCTATCGCCTCGTGCTCTCCAATCTTTTCGGCACCGAGCCGCTGCATCTCAGCGCCGTGCATGTTGCCAAAGCCTTGCCCTTCAACGCCGCCGCCCCCGGCGCCATCGATCCTGCTAGCGACCGGGTTCTGACCTTTTCCGGTAAGACCGACGTCACCATTCCGGTGGGCGCCGCTTATACCTCTGACCCGGTGGTCGCGCCGGTCGCGGCCTTTGCCGACCTTTCCATCTCGATCCTCTATGACACTGCCCCTGTGATCGAGACGGGCCACCCCGGTTCGCGCCAGACCTCTTATGTCCTGGCTGGCAACCACACGGCCGATGCCAGCCTGAGCGGGGCCGTGGGCGCCGATCATTGGTATCAAATCGCGGCAATCGAAGTCTTGTCTGCGCCGCGAACGAGCGCCATTGCTGTGGTGGGCGATTCCATCACGGACGGCCGCGGCTCGACCACCAATGGCAATGACCGGTGGACCAATATCATGGCCACCGCCCTCAACGCTGGCAAACCAGGCAAGGGCCGCGCTGTGCTCAACGCCGGCATCGGCGGCAATTGCGTGCTGGTGGTCTGCCTCGGCCCCACCGCGCTGACCCGTTTTGACCGCGAAGTGCTGGAGCCCGCTGGCGTCGATACCTTCATCGTCTATGAGGGCGTCAACGATCTGGGCCGTTTGACCATCAACCACCCGGTTGCGGCCAGTGAGCATGACGCGCTGGTCGCCCATCTCATTGAAGCCTTTCAGCAGATGGCGATCAAAGCCAAAGCCCATGGGCTGAAGAGTTACATCGCCACCATCCTGCCCTTTGGCGGTTCGGCCTATTACCACCCCGATGCCGCCAATGAAGCGGACCGCAGCGCCCTCAACAGCTGGATCCGCAGCCAGAAAATATTCGACGGGGTGATCGATTTCGACGCCGTGATGCGCGATCCGTCTCATCCCGAACGGCTTAATCCGGCCTATGATACGGATGGCTTGCATGCCAATGCGGCGGGCTATGGGATCATGGGCACGACGGCCGCTAAGGCCCTCGGGACAAAAAACAAAGCGGTCCACGGGGCCGCCAGGGGGAAAAAGGTATGATTCGGGCGCTTACGCTTGCGGCAGTGTTGCTTTCGGGGACAGCGATGGCCGAACCCAAGATCGCTATCAGCTTTGACGATTTGCCGATCCACGGCGTCTTACCGGCAGGCGTCAGCCGCACCGAAGTCGCCGAGCAGATCATTGATGCCTTGAAGGCGGGCGCCATTCCACCGACCTATGGCCTCGTCAACGGCGTCGGCACCGAGCGCGAGCCGTCTTCCACACCGGTGCTAGAGATGTGGCGCGCTTCGGGCAATCTGCTCGGCAACCACACCTGGACCCATCCACCCCTCGCCACCACCGATCTGGCAACCTACGAAGCCGATTTTCTCAAGAGCGAGCCGTTGCTCGAGAAATACGCCGCTGGCAGCGATTGGCATTGGTTCCGCTATCCCTTCGTCGATGAAGGCAAGGACGAAGCCCAGCGGGCGGAATTCCGCAGCTTCCTGGCCGAGCATCACTATAAGATCGCGCATGTGACGCTGGCGGTGGATGATTGGGATTATCCCGAACCCTATGCCCGCTGCCTCGCCAAACGCGACAGGGCTGCCCTCGCCAAGCTGGAACTGATCTATCTGCAGCGGGCCGCCGAGGGCGCCAATTATTCCCGCGCCCTCTCCGCCCAAGCGCTGGGGCACGATGTGCCGTATATCCTGCTGCAGCACATCGGCGCCTTCCAGGCCCATATGCTGCCCAAGCTGATCGAGCTTTATAAGGCCATGGGCTTTGGCTTTGTCAGTCTGGAAGAGGCGACTGCCGATCCCTTCTACAAAGCCTATGCCGACCCCAGCCTACCGGCGCCGCCGCGCGGCATGGAGAATATCCTTTGGGCCAAAGGTCAGCACCCCCCCGCCAGCCCCGACAACCACGCCGCTGAACTGCAGGGGATGTGTCGGTAGAGCTACCGCAGCGCTTGTTTCAGGGTCCGGCGGAAAGCGCCAGCATCTACCGCTTTGATCACCCGTGCGTTGGGCTTTTTGGCTTTGCCCAGTGCCGGGTCAGCGATTTCTTGTTTGGGCACTTGGGCATGGCTGATGCTGGAATAAGCCCGCGTGATGATGGTGCCGGTCTCGATCTGCACCAGGCAGTCATCCGCCTCTGTGACAAGCGCCTCATTCAGGGCACAGGCGCAGGTCAAGGCATCGGGGTGCAAGGTACCGCCATGCCTGTAATGGTTGCGGGAAAACTCCACCGAAGTGGCGTTGACGGTGGTGAAGAAATCCGCTTTCGCCGTCCCCATCGCTGCGACTTCGGCAAGATCGGCTTCCGTCATGGCGCTCGCAGACAGCGACAGCGTCCAAGTCACTAGCGAAATGGCAAAGCCAGCGGCAAACACCATCGCCGCGGCTTCGGGATCGACATAGAAATTGTACTCCGCCGCTGGCGTCACATTGCCGACGCCATTGTCGGTACCGCCCATGATCCAGAGCTGTTTCAGCGCCTTGGCAATCCGCGGCTCTTTGGCGGCGGCAAGGGCGATATTGGTCAGCGGCGCTTGGGCGATCATCGTGATCTCGCCAGGATTGGCCATGATAATATCGATCATGGCATCGACGGCGTGTTTGCTTTCCGGGCGCTGTGCGGTACGTACGAAATTGGCACCGCTCATGCCGTCA
>JARLIR010000142.1 GCA_031291635.1 Rhizomicrobium sp.
CCTTTGTAGGAGCGGCCTTGGAACAAGAAGACCTCGCCCGGCGCTTCCTCGGTGCCTGCGAGCAGCGAACCGACCATGGCAATATGGGCGCCTGCTGCGATGGCTTTGGCGAGATCACCGGAAAATTTGATGCCGCCATCGGCGATCACCGGAATGCCGAGCTTGCCGCAAACCGAGACCGCATCCATGATGGCGGTGAGCTGCGGTACGCCAACACCCGCGACGATGCGCGTGGTGCAAATGGAGCCCGGGCCGATCCCGACCTTGATGGCATCGGCGCCAGCATCAATCAGCGCTTTGGCGCCGTCGGCGGTGGCGACATTGCCGCCCATCACCTGGATGTAATTCGACTCTTTTTTGATCGCGGTGATGGTGTCCAGCACGCCGCGGGAATGGCCGTGGGCGGTATCGACCACCACCACATCGACTTCCGCTTCGATCAGCGCCATGGCGCGGCGGATGCCATCAAGACCGGTCGAGGTGGCGGCGGCAACGCGCAGGCGCCCGCGCTCATCCTTGCAGGAATTGGGAAATTTCTGCGCCTTTTCGATATCTTTGACGGTGATCAGGCCGATGCAGCGATATTCTTCATCGACCACCACCAGCTTTTCGATGCGCCGTTCGTGCAAGAGCTTGCGGGCGCGGCCCATGGAGACGCCCGGTTCCACCGTACACAGATTATCCTTGGTCATCAGCTCGGCGACGCGCTGGGTCGGATCGATGGCAAAGCGCACATCGCGATGGGTGAGAATGCCAACCAGCTTGCCCGGCTGCATCGCCGTGGCGCCCACCACCACCGGCACGCCGGAGATGTTGTGATGCTCCATCAATTGCAGCGCATCAGCCAGGGTGGCTTCCGGCCCGATGGTGAGCGGGTTCACCACCATGCCGCTTTCGTAGCGCTTGACGCGGCGCACATGCTCGGCCTGCTCTTCGATAGCGAGGTTCTTGTGGATCACGCCCATGCCGCCGGACTGCGCCATGGCGATGGCGAGCGGAGCTTCGGTGACGGTATCCATGGCGGCGGAAAGCAGCGGAATGCCAAGCTCGATGGTCTTGGTCAGCCGCGTACGCGTGTCGACCTGACCCGGCAACACTTCGGACGCTGCTGGGACCAGCAGAACATCATCAAAGGTGAGGGCTTCCCGAATGGAGGGCTTATTGTTGGACATGGGGCGCACGCGTCCTTTCTGTTCGGAGCGCGCAACCTGGGCGGGGCTGGCGCGCCCGGCCTGAAACTTAAGCGCGGCCGACGGCAAAC
>JARLIR010000143.1 GCA_031291635.1 Rhizomicrobium sp.
AGGCCGTGAACAAAGCCCCGCCCGTCTCCGCCAGAACCTTCGTGATCGCAGCCGTCAAAGACGTCTTGCCATGGTCAACATGGCCGATCGTTCCAATGTTGCAGTGCGGCTTCGTCCGCTCAAATTTGGCCTTGCCCATTGTCGTGCCCTTTTATCCATCTATCCCGCTCGCGCGGGAAATTCGTCTTCTGTCTTAACCCCGCCGCCACGGCTTTGGGGGTAGTTCTTGCTGCGCTAGTGGCCTGCCACCCCGAGCTGCGCAGCAGCGAAGGATGGAGCGGGTGAAGGGAATCGAACCCTCGTCATCAGCTTGGAAGGCTGTTGCTCTACCATTGAGCTACACCCGCCCGTTCGACTCCTTCTCGCTTCTCTCTGCAACGCGCCTCTACCCTTGCTGGCCCGCAGTTGTTTGATTTGGTGGTGGTGGAGGTTGGACTCGAACCAACGAAGACGTAGTCAGCGGATTTACAGTCCGCCCCCTTTGCCGCTCGGGACACTCCACCTTATTTTTCAACCAAATCAATGGGCTATTGACGAACGACGGAGACGTAAGAGCCTCGCCCGCCCGTCAGGGTAGTACGTGAAGAATGCCTCCGAGAGTCACGCTGCGGATTGGGGGTTATTGGTCAAACCCTTATGGGTGTCAATAGTTCACTTACGCGGGATGAGTGGAAAATTGCTCATCCGCGGGAACTGCCCCAAAGCCTGACTCTATGGCGCCCGAAACGCAAGCCGGGATACCCCTTAACGGTAAACGTCGCGGCGGCTTTTGCCCCGGACGGCTACTATCATAAGTCAAAATTCGCAGATTTGGCAGCCCAACTGGAATCCGCTGCCTCGCACTCGGCAAATCTGGCGGAATCGCCCCGCTGCGACCGCCAGCCGCGACGCCGGCACAAACAAAGGACAAAAGTCCTGTAGCGGCTGTTACGGGCGGGTTCGGACCATTTCCGGATGTCGGAAAGATCCCAATCTGCGAATCCAAGCCAGGCCGGGCCAGTTGCGCCAGCCTCAGCGCGAGCTATAAGGCGCCATGTCCAAAACACCCCCGCCCCCGAAAAATGCCCCCCGGCGCTCCTTCGCGTCCAAAGGATCCCCCGCCAGCAGCAAAGATGCAGGCAAAGCTCCCAGCAAACGGCCCGGCAAAGATTTCGGCAAGGCGCCGGGCAAAAGCTTCGCCAAAGCGCCAGGTAAGAGCTTCGGCAAGGGTGCTGGCAAAAGCTTTGGCAAAGAAGGCGGCAAGAGCTTTGCCAAAGACAGCGGCAAAAGCTTCTCCCGCGACACTGGCAAAAGCTTTGCCAAGGAGTCCGGCAAGGGCTTTTCCAAGGACCGCCCCTATTTCGAAAGCCGGCCCAAGCCGGAGAGCCGTCCGCAGGCGGACAGCCGTCCCGCGGTGGAAAGCCGTCCCCGCACCGATAGCCGCCCGAGCGAGAAGCGTCCCTACACCGAAAAGCGCGCCTTCTTTGAAAACCGCGTGCGACGCGAGAAGCCGGTGAATGACGGCCTCTGGCTCTATGGCATTCATGCGGTGCGCGCAGCGCTCGCCAATCCGCAGCGCCGGGTCAAGCGCTTGCTCGTCACCAATCGCGCGGCCGAGGAAATCGGCGAGAAGCTGATGGGGCGCGTGCGCCATGAAGTGACTGACGGCGATTCTGTCGCCCGCATGCTGCCCGCCGGTGCCGTGCATCAAGGCGTAGCACTGCAATGCGATCCCTTGCATGGCCACACCTTGGCCGAAGTGCTGCAACCTTCCGAACGCCGCCGCATCGTGCTGGTGCTGGATCAGATTTCCGATCCGCATAACGCGGGCGCGATTTTGCGTACGGCCGCGGCGTTTGGCGTTTCGGTGGTGATCGTGCAGGACAGAAACTCGCCGCCGGAAACTGGTGCACTGGCGAAATCCGCGTCCGGCGCCCTCGACCTCATCCCCGTGGTCTCGGTGGTGAACATCTCCCGCACCTTGGACGATCTGGGCAAGCTCGGTTTCTGGCGCGTGGCCTTGGCAGGCGATGGCGAAAGCCCGCTTAAAGATGCCGGCATCGAAGGCGACGTGGCGCTGGTATTGGGCTCGGAAGGCTCTGGCATCCGGCGTCTGGTGCGCGAACATTGCGACGCCGCCGCTTATGTGCCGATGGACAGCGCCATGGAGAGTCTGAATGTCTCCAATGCGGCTGCAATTGCGCTTTACGAACTGCGGCGCTGACGGACGGCGGCGCCGAACCCAGAGTGTCGTGAGCGCTCGTAGACGGCGCCGTTATCTTCGGCTGCACATTGATCCAGCAAGCGATCTGCTTCCTTGCGAAGCAGATACGCGCGCGTGGCCGCGTCTTTCCAACCGATGATCCCACCGACAACCACACCAATACCGGATTCTGGGAGGATGACGTGTAGTCCTACGCCGATCACAGCGCCGACAACGCCTCCGACGATGGCGAGCTGAGCGGCCCGAATGATCTGCAGGCGGTCCGCGTCGCGGCTCAAAGACAGCGCGCGATTAAAGATATCCTCGCGCTCTAGCGCCATTGTGCCCTCCCGCAAGCACTATCTTTGCTCACAAATACAGCCATCAGTCGCACCATTCAAACCCAGCATACCGGTGGCATACTTATCACCCGCATCCCGCAGCGCAGCATACAAATGTGCGCTCCGGTTGATTCGTATAGCGTCCTAATCCTCACCGTTGGATGAACCACAGAGCGCAAAATACCGAGGCTGCCGTAGCTGCACATTCCGTTTTCCCCAATAGGGCGAAACATTATCTTGATAATTTGACCGGTCGAATTTGAAACCCGGGCCGGCGTGAAAGGCAATTCGTGAAAATTACCAATGTTCGGCGAGCCTGCCGATTGCCGACATTGCTGTGCCAAGCCCGCAGCGCTTAAGCTCAGAACAATGCCGCGATGAGGTCGTCGCCGCCGTTGTTTTCAATCAGTACCAGCACGCGATAGCCGTCCGCATACTGAAGATTTCCCGCTTTGTCGTGCATCAGCAGGCCCTCATTCGACATGGTGGCGGTGCGCTGGTCATAGGCAAAGCGCGGCGTCAGGCCGTGATAATTCTTCTTGATCAGGCGAAACAGAAGTTCTGCGTTTTGCGGATGCAACCGCACGCAACCGGCGCTTGAGCGCTTGCCGAGCATCTGAATGTCGTCACCCACGGCCGAGTGAATGGCGAGTCCCGTTTGATAACCATCATGCTCCCAGTTGAAGAACATGGCGAAGGGCATTTTGTGCTGCCACTGATGCGAGGTGTAGCGCGTGTACATGCGCTCAGGATCGAGCTGATAGATACCCGCCGTAGTGTTGGTGCGCAGCATCGTCCCGGAAGGCCCCAGCGTCGGCACTTCTTTGCCGGTGGATACCGGGAAGGCATACATCAGCTTCAGATCGCCATTGTCCTGCTTGGCGAAGGCAAACATGCGCTGCTGCCAGGGGCCATGATCGGCTTTGCTGACATAGAGAAACAGAGTGAAATTCTCATACAGCTCGCGCGTCAGGCTGACTTTCAGATGCGCGAGAACACGACCGACCTCGGCGGGTGACGGCGGCGTACTGTCGGGCGCGGGCATCAGCGCCGTCTCGACCTCCGCCAATTGTGTGGTTTCCTGCGCCGGGGGCTGCGCGGCCGGCTGAGCCAGCTGCATGCCGGTTGTTTTCGCTTCGGGCGCTTTGGTAGCCGGTGTCTGGGCAACCACGGGCTTGGCGGCCGTGGTGGGGGCAAGGATTGGATGCGGTTTGGCTGGCGCCGCCGCGACGCGGATCGCGTGGCTCTGTTGCGACGGGCTTGGTGCCATCCATTGATCGAGCTGGGCGGCGACTTGCACGCACGCCTGATGCCCGGTGCGCAGAGCAAAGGTCCACGCCGGCATAATGCCCTTCTCGCTCACCGTCTGGGCCGTGTCCGATAGGAAGGGCCCCGTCGCCTGCACAACCCGCTCCGTACCAACGGCCCATGGCTGCTGATTCTGCAAAGCGAAGGCGAAGCCGAACGCTAACGCGCTCAACACATAGAGGACGCTAAGCGCCCGCAAGCCTGACGTGGTTCCCCATTTCCACATATGGCACACAAATACCTGTAATTCGGCGCTTTGTCTCGCCCGCTCGGAAGTGATGTTAACAGAAGTCCGCAGTGTTGCAGTGGAACCGCGCCTTGGTTGCAGAAGAACAGGCACGACCTTTGCGTGTTAACCCTGGTGAATCACCGAATCGGCGGTGAACTGCTGCCAAAGCAGGCAACCAGGCAGGATTTGATCCGGCAGAATCGTCCTCGCGGAAAATTTTTCCGAGCACGAATGGCCCAGAGGGGGGCCGCATCATGGTTTCAGCAATCGGCGGCTTCAATTTGGCGACCTATGCCGCCACAACAGCACTGGCGCGCAACAAAACAGCGACAGCCACAGACGATACCGGATTGGCTGCGCCAACACCGACCACCGCCAAAGACGACTTCCTCGCTTATATGAAGAAAACGCCTGCCCAGCGCATGGAAGAGAACTGGCTACGCGCGCACGGCCTCAGCGAAGAAAAACTCGCAGCCATGTCGCCAGAAGACCGCGCCAAGGTCATGAAAGAGATGAAAGACGATATCGAACAAAAGCTGAAAACGCAGACCGAACAGAAAGCCCAGCACGTCGATATCTCGGCCTAGCCGCCAGCCAGCACCACACCCGCCGTGACGATGACGGCAGCGACCACTTTGCGGATGACGCTGTCCCGCGAAAGATCCTCGCGTGCGTATTGCGGCGCGAAAATCGAAACCAAGCTCCCCACACCAAAGACGAACAAGGTTGTGGTGGAGGCGACGGCCGCGACCAAAGCCACGGGCGCGAGCATGGCGGCATAACGCACCGCCAACCCACCACCGAGATTGATCAGTTCATTGGCGCTGCTGACGCCCAGAAGCGCACCAGCATGGTTGCGCATCAGCACTTGGATCTGGCGGCGGTAGCGCGGTCGGACAAGCAGCGCGAATCCGAACAAGGCCTCGCCGACGAAGGTCCAGAACGTGGTGACCCAGAAATCATCCCGCACCGCATAGAATTTGAACAGCACATTGGCGAGTGCCAGGATGAAGGTGCAGGCGACCATGCCGAGCACCACCTTCGGTTTGACCGCGGTGAGCCGGAAATTGGCATCCAGCGAGAGAAATAAGACGCCGCCAATAATCAACGCGGCCCCTGCCCCGGCGTGTAACGTCAGGGTCTCACCCAGCATCAGCCAGGCCAAAAGAAAGGTGAAAATCGTCGTCATCTGAAACAGCGGTGCCACGACGGAGGCTTCTTCGCTCTGGATGGCGCGAAGGTAGAACAGCATCGAGCCGATATACATGACGCCGGAGGCCGTCATCACCGCGATGGAGCGCCAGGAGGCAGCAAAGATGCCGGGCTGGAAATACCAAATCAGCGGCAGCGCCAAGATGCCGACCAGAGCCGTGAACAGCATCAAGACAGCCGTGTCGGCATCGCGGAAATAGCGGTCGACGAGGTATTTATCGATATGGGTGGAAGCGGCCCAAGAGACCGGTCCGAGAAACGCAAAGAGGAGCCACATGCCGTGCTTCTAGACGCAAAGTGCCGGCAGCGCGAGGTCAGCCGTTGGCAGCTTGGGGCCAGTTGGCTTCGTCTTCACCGGCACGGCCCTGCAAATGCAGAGCATAATCGCGGTAGACGCGCGCCAGGCTGAGCAACTCGCCACGCAACACCAGATCGCGAGTGATAAAAGCCAGCCGCACGCATTCGCCCGCGCGGGCCTAGTATTCCTCAGCATCGTGATACATCACCGCGTTCTCCTGGCGTGACAATCGACGACTTAGTCTAAATCAAATGTATTACCCAACCAAATTACTACGTTGTTCGCCTATTACGAGCACCATTCTGCAATATGACGTTTCTTCAATATGTTACGGCATTTCCGTGGATCCACACGGAACCGCGCAACGTCACGACGCAGCGACCTGACGCCGCATGACCAACCGCATTAGTTGGTTTAATCGAGAGCGAGCACTCCTCTGAACCTAAAAACCATATTTATGCTATGGACTCGTCGCCCCCGGAAATCCAAACCCGCGAAAGCCTGCGAGATGATGAAGTCGCCTACCAATTCCACTTCCGCTGCGACCGCAGAAAAGATGGCTGTCGCCGTCAGCTCCATGGCGGCCAGCGCGGCGATGACGGTTGGCAAGTTCATTGTCGGCATGATGACGGGCAGCCTCGGCCTCATTTCGGAAGCCCTACACAGCTTCTTGGATTTCGGTGCGACCGTGCTGACCTATCTGGCGGTGCGTGTCAGCGACAAACCCGCCGACGCCGAACACCATTATGGCCATGGCAAAATCGAGGCCTTCACAGCTTTGGCCGAAACGATCCTGCTGTTTGTCACCAGCATTTGGATCATCTACGAGGCCATCCACCGCCTGATGGCACCAAAGATCGAGGTCGAGGCGACCATCTGGTCGTTCGTGGTGATCCTGTCTTCGATTGCGATCGACCTCTGGCGGGCCCGTGCTTTGATGCGCACGGCTAAGAAAACCAAGAGCATGGCGTTGGAAGCCGATGCCCTGCATTTCAGCTCCGATGTCTTGAGTTCAACCGTTGTGCTGATCGGCTTGGGGTTCGTCGCTCTGGGCTTTCCGATTGGCGATCCCATCGCCGCCATCGGGGTTTCGATCTTCGTTTGCCGCGCCGGTTGGATGTTAGGGCGGCGCACTTTCGACACCTTGATCGACACGGCGCCCGCGGGCGCAGCGGAGCGCATAGCAGTCTCCGTGCGCAAGGTGCCCGGCGTCATCGACGCGACGCGTGTCCGCATCCGCCCTGCAGGCAGCGTCGTTTTCGTCGATGTCGACACCGCTATTGGCCGCGGACTGTCACAGAACAACGCCGCCGCGCTGCGGGGCGCCGTGGTCGCAGCGATCACCGCGGAAATGCCAGGAGCCGAGGTAACCGTTACGCAACATCCCATGGCGCTCAACGACGAAACCATTCATCAGCGTGCGCTGATCATCGCAGCCAATCACGGCGCCCATGTCCATCACGTCACGGCGCATTGGATTGGCCAGCGCTTGTCGGTGAGTTTCGATTTGGAGCTCGATGGCAATCTGCCGCTTAGCGCGGCTCATCACATTGCATCACAGCTTGAGTCTGATATGCGCGGCGAATTTGGCCTGGACACGGAAGTGGAAAGCCATATCGAACCATTGGAGGATCGCACCATCAGGGGCGAAGCTGTGGATGACGCCGTCCGGGAAGAAATCACGGATGCGCTGACCGCCCTGGCCGCTGAGACCGGCGCCCTAACGCAGATCCACAATGTGCGCGTGCGGCGCACCGGCATGGGACTAATTGTTATTTTTCACAGCCGCACGCAGGCCTTCCGAACAGTCTCGCAAATTCATCAAATCGTCGACGATCTAGAACGCAAATTGCGCGCGAGCGTGCCGGGCATCTGGCGCACCGTGGCGCATTCCGAGCCCCTGACCGAGCCAAGCACGCATCAGGAAGAATAGCGGACCGGAGGGCGGGAAATCGGCAGTTGCGGCGGTACAAAGGCGCTGGGATGGCCCTGCAGGGCCTCATAGAGCTCCGCTTCCACCTCGGCGCAGGCGCGGCGCCAGAATTCGCGATCATGCCCTGTCGGGCGGCCCTCACGCTCCCAGAGGTGGTAGCTTCGGGCGCTGATATACTCGTCGAATTGTTTGTTGGTCATCGTGAGATTTTCCTCCACCGGCGTTGCCAGCAACGCTATGAGGACACTTATTGGCACTACTTACAATATCCACTTTGACGGTTACCGGTATCGGGTAACGCAACCATCGCAATATTTTTTTGATCGCGGAACAGAGAGCACAGTTGTCTGCGCTTGCGTCAGAATTTATTCAATGGGTGTGGAATGAAGGCAGCGATGCGCTGCTTATGGCAGCGCTATCATTGCACGAGCATAACCTTGCGAGAGCCGCGACGGAGATTGCGCCGCAGGCGCCGCAAGAGGCACGGCACGGTTCAGGCAGAGCGGCGGATCGGGCGATGCGAGATCGAAAGTTGCGGCGGCACCAAAGCGGTCTCATGGCCTTCTAAGGCCAAGCGCAATTCATGTTCGATTTCCATGCGGGCGCGCTCGCGGTACTCTTCTTCCCGCCCCGGCTCGCGACCCTCGCGTTCCCACAGCGCGTGGCTGCGAGCGCAAATGCAGTCTTCGACCTGCTTTCCGTGCATGATTGTCGGCTCCCGTTGTCGTTGATGTGCAAGTAAGGACAACTCCGAACGGGACAAGCAACTGCGGGTTATTGCGTAGTTGCCCCTTTCTGGTACCGCAACCATACAGCGAATTGAACAATATCAAGCTCATAGCTTGGGAGCGTGGCGGCACATTTGTCGCGGAGCCACTGCGAATACCACCCCTGGCTCGGCCCATTGCCGCCGCCCCGGCTGGCCGACGGACCTGAATGGGAGTCTATCCCGCTAGAACCACGTCTTGGTGTTGCGGACGTAGGTTTCCTCGAATTCGGCATCGGTCTTGGTGAGGTAAATGATCCCTTCCACCAGCGCGATGATGTAGATCGGGGCGGCCAGAATGAAGCAGGTGCACAGCGTCAGCAGCAACATGATCAAGCCGGCGCCATTGTAGCCGAGATAGAATTTGTGAACGCCGAAGGTTCCCAAAAGGATCGCTAGCACGCCAGCCGCCACCTTGGACTTGCCGCCGCTCACCGGCACGGTTCCCGGCAAGGGGAAGATCGCCGAGGCGGTGCCGTCTTCATGGGCTTCGAAATCGACCTCCTGGCCGGGACGGATATCGAGCACCTGACCGTGATATTCGGTGCCTTTGAAGGTATAGCGTTTGCCATCGGCGCCCGCGATGAAGCCTTCTCCACTCTCTGGACTGTAGGTCAATATCTGCCCGCGCATGCTCACCCCCGCCAAACCTAAGACACAGTGAGGCTAGACGATTCCGCCAGCCGCATCCATCCCGCGAATATGCAGCGAATTACACGCAATCGCTGGAATCTACTGCCTTTTCAAGGTCAACCGCGCAAAGGGTTTGCGTTCGCCTTTGACCTCGCCATCCATCGCCCAGCTCCAGCTGTCGGTTTTGGCGTCGTAGGTCATGGTGTTGAAGAAATCGCCGTCCGCGCTCTTGAAAACGAAGGGCAAGCTGTCGCCTTCGCGCACCGCCGAACCACCATCCGTTGTGGCGGCAATCACGGTATTGTCGAACCAAAAGCAGACGAACTGCTGCTTGCCAGAATCAAAGGCGAGCAGAGCCTCGGCCTCATATTGCGGCTTGGCGTCTTTCTTTTCGCGGCTGATTTCGGACAGACGCAGATAGTGGTTTTGCAAAACCCATTCGGCTTTGACGTCATGCGTGGTGGCCTGCCCCATGATGGCACCGGTCAGCACCCAACTCCCCGCTAGATGATCCAGGAAGGCGTCCTTATCGGCGGCAAGCGAGGGCAGTGATACCAAAAGCGCGACGAGCGTCGTGGCGATTGCGTTCTTCAGCCTGACCATGTGCACGGTCCCCCTTCCAAGCCCCCTCAGATTACCCCTCAGGGACTAGGGAAAGCTACGCGAATTTGCCCGATTTGGCCCAGCCTTTGGGCGGCAAGCGGCCGGTTTGGGCGCGCTCGGCCTTCCAATCCTTCAGATCGGAGGGGCCGAAGGTGCGGTTGTTGCAGTCCGCCAAACCTGCCTTCCAGGTGAAGGTGGTGGCATCGAGCAACTCGCCATCCTTGTAGCGCTGCAAATAGACGCCCTGCCCGCGCGCCAGCTCCGGCACCTCGGCGAGCGGGAAAATCAGCAGCTTTTTCTGCAAATCCAGGCCGCGCTTGTTCTCACCAATAACCGCCACGCTGTCGCCGTCGACAAAGCGGCAGACCGAGGCTTCGCCGGGCATCTTCACATTCATCACCCGCTTGCCTGCTTTGGTCATGGCGACGGCATCGTCCTCATTGGTGACGAAGCCATGGCCGGTGGAGGCCGCCAGGAACAGCTTTCGGCCCGGCTGATGGATGAACACCGAAACCAGATCGGCTTCCGGCGAGAGGTCGATATAGGTGCGGATGGCCTCGCCATTGCCGCGCCCGCCCGGCAGCTTGGAACAATCCAAGGTGTAGAAGCGACCGTCGGTCGAGAACAGCATCAGCTTGTCGGTGGTCTCGCCATGGATCCAATAGCGCTCGCGGTCGCCTTCGCGATATTTGATCTGATCGGTGGGCTCTATGTGGCCCTTGAAGCTGCGTAGCCAGCCCTTTTGCGAGCAGACGATGGTAAGGGGTTCGCGCTCGACGGCGGTTTCGATGGCGACCACTTCCTCAGCGAAGGCTTCGAGCTTCTCCACGGTTTTCTTGTCGGCGATCTTGGAGCGGCGCTTGCCGAGCGCGGTTTTGAGGCCGAATTTCTCCTCCACCGCCTTCATCTCTTCGATCAGCTTGTCGGACATCATTTCCTGAGAGCCGAGCAGCTTGTTCAGCGCCTTTTGCTCTTTCGACAGGTTGGTGTGCTCAACCCGAATCTGCATCTCTTCCAGCTTGCGCAAGGCGCGCAGACGCATGTTGAGAATGGCTTCGGCCTGATTGTCGTTGATCTTGAAAGTCTTCATCAGGACGGGCTTGGGCTCGTCCTCGGTGCGGATGATCTTGATGACCTTGTCGAGGTTCAAGAAGACGGCGAGATAGCCTTCCAAGACCTCCAAGCGGCTGGCGATTTTGGCGAGGCGGAACTTGGTGCGGCGCTCCAACACGGTGCGGCGGTGATTGACGAACGCCATCAGCGCGTCTTTCAGGCTCATCACCCGGGGCACCAAGCCATTGTCCAGCACATTCATGTTGAGCGGGATGCGGCTTTCCAGATCCGATTGGCGGAAAAGCTGCTCCATCAGCACGTTCTCATCCACCATACGGGTCTTGGGGGTGAGCACGATACGGATGTCTTCGGCGGATTCATCATGGACGTCGTCGAGCAGCGGCACTTTTTTCAGCTCGATCAGCTCGGCGAGGCGCTCGATCAGCTTGGCCTTTTGCACCTGATAGGGAATCTGGTCGATGACAATTTGATAGGAATTGCGCGGGCCTTCTTCTTTGGTCCAGCGGGCGCGGACGCGGAAAGAGCCGCGACCGGTGCGGTAAGCCTCGGCGATCACCTCAGGGCTATCCATGACGATGCCGCCGGTGGGAAAATCGGGACCCTTCACGTATTTGAGCAGGGTGGCGTCTTTGGCGCCCGGGTTCTTGATCAGCTCGATGGTAGCGGCGCAAAGCTCGCCCAGATTGTGCGGCGGGATTGAGGTCGCCATGCCGACGGCGATGCCATTGGAGCCATTGGCAAGCAAATTCGGGAAGGCGGCCGGCATGACGATGGGTTCGTCTTCGGTGCCGTCATAGGTGGGGCGGAAATCGACCGCGTCTTCGTCCAAGCCCTCGAGCAGCGCCTGGGCCGCTTCGGTCATGCGGCTTTCCGTGTACCGCATGGCGGCAGCGCTATCGCCGTCCACATTGCCGAAATTGCCCTGGCCATCGACCAACGGATAGCGGACAGCGAAATCCTGGGCCAGGCGCACCAAGGCCTCATAAACCGACTGGTCGCCATGGGGATGGTATTTACCGATGACGTCGCCGACGACGCGGGCGCATTTCTTGAAGCCCGATTTGGGGTCGAGGCCAAGCAGGCGCATGGCATGCAGCAGGCGGCGGTGGACAGGTTTCAAGCCGTCGCGAGCATCGGGCAGCGCGCGCTGGGTGATGGTGGACAGCGCATAAGCGAGGTAGCGCTCGCTCAGGGCGGCGGAAAGCTGCTCGGGGCGGATGTCGTCAACAATCGGGGGCGTGGCCATGTACGCGAACTCTCAAAAATGCAACCGACCCTCGCAGAGGGAGGGGGCGAAGCTTTATCGTGATTCGCCGTCTTTCTGGCCCAGCATGGCATCGAGCCGCAAGCGCGGCGGCGGCATTGTTTTGCCGTTGGGGCGCAGCACCCGCTCGAAGAGGAAGCGACCGGTGAGCGCCAGGCCGGCGGCGATGTCGCCTGGAGTCACTTCATTTTGCGAGCCGAGGAGAAACTGCGGCAGCGCGTACATGCGGCTGGCGTAAGGCGCACCGGCCTCAGTCGAGACCGCACGGCCCGATTTAGGCGAGACAAAGGTGAGATCGTCGATGGCCCCGGTAGCGGCGCAAGAACTGAGATCGAGGCCGAAGCCGAGCGCTTCCAACAGGCCCAATTCCCAACGCACATAGACCGGGCCCCAATGGGCGATACCGTCCTCCATCATGGCGTCGAGGAGAATGTTGGCAGCGACAAATACTGGATCATAAAGCGGGCCGCGCTCCGGCAAGGTTGCGATAGCGACCGAAGTAAAGGCGTTAAGTCCTGCTAACGCTTCATGATTATCCATCAAAGCACCAGCGCGGGCGCGGATAAGCTCGGGTGTGAAATTGCCCAGATGCTCGGCCAGCCGCGCTCGCCAATGCAGCTGCACGGTGTTGCCAGGCTGCAGGACAGGCTTCAGTTTGCGCCCGCCGCGCACCAATCCCAGGTGCCGGCCATGGCTGCGGGTGAGGACTTCGAGGATCGTGCTCGACTCGCCATG
>JARLIR010000144.1 GCA_031291635.1 Rhizomicrobium sp.
ACCCCAAACGACACCGACATCGCCCAATATCCCGATGCCGATCTGGTCTGGGACGGCCCCAAAGGCACTTACACCAACCGCGAGGGCGAGCCCTACCCGCCGCGCCAATGAAGATGGTTAACCTCGCTCACCCGTCTTGTGTGCCCTAGAGGCTTGATCTAGCGTCACAAACCAGGGCTACACAGGTGGCTGGGGGAAGACATCATGTATGCATTTATGCGTTTGTTTAGTCTGCTGTTGGTGGCGATTGCGCTGATGCTGCTCGGCGCCGACGCAGTGACCTCGCTGGAGCATCCCGGCAAAATCACCATGCGTTCCTTCGAGACCATCTGGGCGCTGTTCAATCCGGGCGCGCTGGCGGCCTTCAAAGCCTGGGTCGCGGCCACCTTGCCGAGCGTCCTCGCCAATAGCGTCTATTCCGTCCTTGCCATCTGGGCTTGGTCGATTGGCGTCATCGGTGTGGTCCTGGCCTTCATCTTCGGGCGCAAGCAGGAAGAATAGGCGTTACCTATTTTTCCCCGGCACCCAGAGCACATCCGCGCCCTTATTGGCCAAGCGGCTCATCACGAACAAATGGTCTGACAGCCGGTTGATGTAGCGCAAGGCCGCGGCGCCAACGGTCTCATGTTTGGCCAGCGTCACCATCAGCCGCTCGGCTCTGCGCACCACGGTGCGCGCCAGATGCAGTTCTGCCGCCAGTGCCGAGCCACCGGGCAAGACAAAGGAGGTCAGCGGCGGCAGCGTCTCGTTCAGGGCGTCGATTTCGCTTTCCAGCCGTGCCACTTGGGCTTCGACGATGCGCAAATGCGGGCCTTCTTCGCCTTCGGTCTCCGGCACACAAAGGTCAGCGCCGAGATCGAAGAGATCGTTCTGGATGCGAAACAGCATCCCGTCCAAATCGCCGGTTGCCGTGAGCCGGGCGAGGCCCAGCACGGCATTGGCCTCATCGACGGTGCCGAAGGCTTCCACGCGCAGCGCGTCCTTGTCGACCCGGCTGCCGTCGCCAAGCCCCGTCTGCCCTAGATCGCCGGTTTTGGTATAGATGCGGTTCAGTTTGACCATAGCCGAACCCTAAAGCGGCAAAGCGGTTGCGTCACTCCCCCGCCTGACTATGATCCGCCCATATCCAAATGGACCCGAAAACCATGCCCGTCGAAGCACCCGAAGTGATCGAAGTCGAAGACACCCGCGTTGCTTGCGATGGCAGTGGCGGCGCCCTGGGTCACCCCAAAGTCTATCTGGAGATGGGCGACGAAGGCTTTGTCGAATGCCCTTATTGTGACCGCCGCTTTGTCCTCAAGGCGGGGGCAGGCGGGCATTGAGTGCCCTAAAGCCTGGGGATCACCTCTATCTCATCGACGGCTCGGGCTATCTTTTCCGCGCCTATCACGCCTTGCCGCCGCTGACGCGCAAATCCGATGGCAAGCCCACTGGGGCGGTCTCCGGCTACTGCAACATGTTGTGGAAGCTGATCGAGGATATGCGCGACGGCGATAAGCCGACGCATTTGGCGGTCATTTTCGATGCCGGTAAGCACACCTTCCGCAACGACATCTACCCACTTTACAAAGCTCACCGTCCGCCGGCGCCGGAAGACCTGATTCCGCAGTTTCCGCTGGTGCGCGACGCCACCCGCGCTTTCGGCGTGTCCTGTGTCGAGTTGGCGGGCTTTGAAGCTGACGATCTGATTGCCACCTATGCGCGGCTGGCCCGTGAAGCGGGCGCCCTTTGCACTATCGTTTCGTCCGACAAAGACCTGATGCAGTTGGTCGAGGATGGCAAAGTCCAGCTTCTCGACACCATGAAGAACAAGCGCATCGGTTCGGCGGAAGTGATGGAGCGCTTTGGCGTGCCACCTTCCAAAGTGGTCGATGTTCAGGCACTGGCGGGCGACCCCACCGACAACGTGCCGGGTGTGCCGGGCATCGGCGTCAAGACCGCTGCCGAGCTGATCAACACTTACGGTGATCTGGAATCCCTGCTCGCCCGCGCTGGTGAGATCAAACAGCCCAAGCGCCGCGAATCGCTGCTCGCCAATGCCGAAAACGCTCGCATCTCGATGCGGCTGGTACAGCTGGATGCGCACGCCACGGTGCCCGAAGAGCCCGAGCATTTTCTGGTGCGGGAGCCCACACCGTCGGTGCTGATTGGGTTCCTGCGCGAGATGGAATTTGCCGCGCTGACCAAACGCGCCATCGCCCATTACGGGCTGGACGATGTGGCGCCTCTGCTCACCAATGCCGTCCCCCAAGCCGAAGGCAGCGAAGCATCACCTGTCCCAGCAGAGACAGGCGCTGTTGCGGATCGCAGCGCCATACTCAGCCCCATTGATCATAGCCAATACGAAACCGTCACCACCCTGGAACGGCTGGAATGGTGGCTCGCCCGCGCCACCGCGCAGGGTTACGTCTCCATCGATACCGAAACCACCTCGCTGGATGCCATGCAGGCCGGCCTATGCGGCGTCTCGCTGGCGCTCTCTCCCAATGAGGCTTGCTATATTCCCTGCGGTCACGGCACACGACCAAGCGGACTGATGTTTGAGGAAGCGCCTAGGCCGCTCCAGCTTGCCGAAGCCGTAGTGCTGGAAAAGCTGCAGCCGCTTTTGGAAGACGATAGCGTCCTCAAAATCGGGCAGAATTTCAAATACGATTTCACCATCTTTGCGCAGCGCGCCATTCGCCCCGTCGCCATCGATGACACCATGCTGATGAGCTATGTGCTCGGGGCAGGCGCCCACGGCCACGGTATGGATGAGCTCTCCGAGCTGCATCTTTCCCATAAGCCGATTGCTTTTGGCGATGTCGCGGGCAAGGGCAAAGACAAGATCACCTTTGACTGCGTACCGATCCCGCAAGCCACGCGCTATGCCGCCGAAGATGCCGATGTCACCTTGCGGCTGTGGCTGCTGCTCAAGCCGCGTCTCACCGCCGAGCATAAGCGCACGGTCTACGAGACCTTGGAGCGCCCCTTGCTGCCGGTGCTGGCGGATATGGAGCGCGAAGGCATCACCATCGATCCCGATCTCTTGCGCAAGCTCTCTAATGATTTCGCGCAACAAATGGCGGGGCTGGAACAGCAAATCGCAGCCTTAGCAGGCGAAAGCTTCAATGTCGGTTCGCCGAAACAGTTGGGCGATATTTTATTCGGTAAAATGGGCATCCCTGGTGGCCGCAAGACCAAGACCGGTGCTTGGTCGACCGATGCCGATGTTCTCGAAGAGCTTGCCGCCCAAGGTCACGATCTGCCGCAAAAGGTTTTGGATTGGCGCTCGTTGGCGAAATTGCGCGGCACATACACCGATGCGCTGCCCACTTACATCAATCCGCTAACCGGTCGCGTGCACACCAGTTACGCCATGTCGGCGGCAGCGACCGGGCGACTCGCTTCCACCGAGCCAAACTTACAAAACATCCCGATCCGCACCGCCGAAGGGCGCAAGATCCGCCAAGCTTTCATCGCCCCGCAAGGTTCCAAACTGATCAGCGCCGATTACAGTCAGATCGAGCTGCGCCTCTTCGCCCATATCGCCGATATTCCGCAGCTCAAGAAAGCCTTTGCTGACGGGCTCGATATTCACGCCATGACGGCGTCGGAAATTTTCGGCGTGCCGGTGAAGGATATGCCGTCCGAAGTGCGCCGGAGAGCCAAGGCGATCAATTTCGGCATCATCTACGGCATTTCGTCATTTGGTCTGGCGGCTCAGCTTGGCATTGGCCGTTCCGAAGCCGACGATTACATCAAGAAGTACTTCGCCCGTTTTCCTGGCATCCGCGCCTATATGGATGCGACCAAGGTTTTTGCCCGTGAGCATGGTTATGTCGAAACCTTGTTCGGGCGCCGCGTCCATATCCGCGAGATCAACTCGAAAATTCCGGGTTTCCGCGGCGGAGCGGAACGCGCCGCCATCAACGCGCCTATTCAAGGCACTGCCGCCGACGTCATCCGCCGCGCCATGATCCGCATGCCCGCGGCCTTGGCGAACGCGCAATTGTCGTCGCGTATGCTCTTGCAGGTGCATGATGAATTGGTGTTCGAGGCGGTCGATAGCGAGGTGGAAAATACCCGCAATGTCGCCGTGCGCGTGATGGAACAAGCCGCCCTGCCGGCGGTGCCGTTATCGGTCACCCTCACCGTGGAAGCGCGCGCCGCCGAAAACTGGGACGCCGCGCATTAGGGCTAGCGTTATGCTGCGATAGCCTTCAGTCCCACTTCTTGCGAGATGCCCGCCTTGGCAAGGTTTTCCATCAGCCCAGCCATCGCCGCAGCGTGGTCGCCGTTTTGCGCGGTTTGGCCGATATAGCCGGTGAGAAAGCCGGGTTGTCCTAGATAACCCATGATCATCTGCCGGGCTCTGCCGGCAAGGCGCGGCGCGGTGAAGGCGTTGGCGTTGACCAAACGCAGCAGCATCACGGCCTTGTCGATATGGCTGCCGGATCTGCGCTCGATGGAATCGAACAGGCGTGCTTTGGCTTCGACATTGGCCGCCACTTTGTCGAGGATTTCACAAATCTCGCTCCGCTGTTTTTCCTGAAAGCCCGAGCGCTGCACGCGGCTCTGCAAGGTGCAAAGCTGTTGCAGACGCTGCAGCGGGGGAACTGTCGGGCCCTGGAAATGGCTTTCGAAATTGGAGCCGGTGATGACGGGCGTCACATAATCCGCCAGGCGGCGCTTGTTCTCGACACCGATGATGTTCTCTTCGACAAAGAGGATGCGCTCAAGCTTCACGTCAGGGGTCACGCCGCTAAGATAAGGGGCCAAGGCCTCCGCCGTAATCAAGCGCTGCGAGCGCAACACGAAGGCCGAGATCAGATCTTCATGACTGAGATATTTGCCGATCCCCGTCACCACCAGATTGGCGATCTGGCGCAGTGACTTGAGTTCGTTTTCGATGGAATCAGGACAGAGACGTTTGAAGCTTTTGATTTCGGCCAGAATACGCTGGGCGATGGCGATGCGCGCATTGCCAAGTTTGTCGGTTTTGAATTGCCGGGTCAGGGCGATCAAGCCTTCACGCCCTTCGGTTTCTTCCGGTTCAAGGCCGAGGTAAAGGCGCACCAACGCCATCACCGCAACGCCGTTGGTCTCTTTGGCGCCGATCAACTCGCGCAAACCTGCCGAGCCGCCCAAAACTTCCGAAATCAGATTATCGATGCAGGTGAACAGCAGCTTGGCGCCGGGCGTCTCGCCGACCGCTTCATCCATCAGCAGCATCAGACGAACGACTTTTTCGTCCCAGCCTTTGGTGTCTTTCAAATAGTGTGCGATGGAACCGTTGAGCAGATATTGCCCATCGACGGCTGTGGCAAGCTTTTCGGCGTGCGCCAGAAACCCGCCTGGCGCGACCGCCACAAAGCGCTTCTTTTCGGCGTCGCGATAAACCCGGTGCATGGTCTGTGTCGTCAGATCGTGCAGGCCGCGGATGATTTTGGCGAGTTGGTTTTCGCCCGAGGCCGCTTGCGCCACGGCGACGCGCTGAATGGCGTGCTGCAACAATGTGCCGGTGGCTTCGAGCCGCTCGATAAGATCGGGGCGGTGCCCCAGCTCCGTCACGGTTACTTTATGGCGAGCGAGAAAATCCGGGATCAGTGAGGCGATCGTTTTGCGTGCATGATAGGAATACAGATCATCCGGGCGAAAGCAGGGTAGCGGCGGCGGATCATCGCTGGCCGCCTTGCTTTTCTTCTTGTTATCGCCGTGTTCAAAGACCGTTAGGCTGAGATAATCGCCCGTCTCTTCGGTGTAAGTTTCCTTGACGACTTTGATGGCGATGGTATCGCCGCTGATCAGGCTTTCGGCGAATTTCAATGCGTCTTCGCGGCGGTCGCGGGCTTCCACCAGAGTCCAGCTGCCGGAGGCGCCGCGCCGGCGGAAAATTTCGTAGTGAATCTGCTGCGCCATTAATTCGTCCCCGATCGCCGCAAGACGCTACAGGGGGGACTTTTAAACGCGGGTTAAAGTAAGCAGGAGCAACAAATGCTTATATCTGCTGTTTGCGTGGCGCGCTGCAGGGGCAGTGGGGATCGGGCTTCAGTACCACGCTGCGAAAACGCGTGTCGAGGGCATCATAAAGCAACAGCTTGCCTGCCATGCTTTCTCCGGCCCCGGTGATTTCTTTCAAAATTTCAAGCGCTTGCAGACTTCCCATGACGCCCGCCGCGGCGCCTAAGACACCCGCTTCGGTACAGGGGCGGACAGTGCCTTCCGGCGGCGCCTCGGGGATAAAGCAGCGATAACAAGGCCGCCCGCCCGGATGGAAAGTTGCAAGTTGGCCGGAAAATTCGCTCACCGCGGCACTGACCAAGGTTTTGCCCAGTTCTAGGCAGGTGTCGGCGATGAGAAAACGGGTGGCGAAATTGTCCGAACCGTCGGCAACGATGTCGAAGCGCGCGATGATTTCAGCAGCATTGTCGGGCGTCAGTTTGGTTTTGAAGGTCTCTACCACCACGTGGGGATTGAGGGCCGAGGCCGCGTCTTGGGCGGAATCGGTCTTGAGACGTCCAATATCGGCTGTGCGATGGGCGATCTGGCGCTGCAGATTGGACAGGCTCACGGCGTCGAAATCGACAATCCCGAGCCTGCCGACCCCCGCGGCCGCGAGATAGAGGATGACCGGCGAGCCGAGGCCCCCGGCCCCCACCACCAGCACCTTGGCGGCACGGATTTTGGCTTGGCCGGTGCCGCCCACTTCGCGCAGCACAATATGGCGAGCGTAACGCTCCAGATCGGTTTCGGAAAAACTCATCGCTTATCTCTAGCGCAATGGGGCGCTCGCGCAAGATTCTGCTTCTCCTGCGACAATTCCGGCCCTTTGCACGGGGTGTCAATCCAGGAAACATTGTTCACGCTTCGCGTGCTGCGGTGAAACAATACGCCTCTCAGGCGTTTTTCTGAGGGCGGGGAGGACCG